>CAZYCD010000238.1:0-7377 GCA_964645345.1 uncultured Micromonosporaceae bacterium | reverse complement strand
TCGTCGATGACGAGGACCCGGTCGAGGTGCTGCACTCCGGCGGGGTACCGCGCCTATCCGAGCTGCGCCTGCACAACGGCACGATCTACCGCTGGAACCGGCCGGTCTACGACATCATGGACGGCCGGCCGCACCTGCGCGTGGAGAACAGGGTGCTGCCGGCCGGTCCCAGCCTCATCGACCTGCTGGCCAACGCGGCCTTCTACTTCGGGCTGGTACGGGAGTTGGCGGAGGCCGACCGTCCAGTCTGGACACAGCTCACGTTCAGCCAGGCCGAGGAGAACTTCCACGTCGCCGCGCGGGACGGGATCGGGGCCACCCTCTACTGGCCGCGCCGGGGCGAGCTACCCGCGGCCCGGCTGGTGCTGGACTGGCTGCTGCCCCGGGCCTACGACGGGCTGGACCGCTTCGGGGTCAACCCGGACATCCGCGACCGGCTGCTGCGCGTCATCGAGGGCCGGTGCCGTACCGGCATCAACGGCGCCACCTGGCAGACGTCCACGGTGGAGCATCTGGAGCGGACCGGGCTCGACCGGCCGGACGCGCTGCGGGAGATGCTGCGCCGGTACGCGGAGCTGTTCGCCAGCGACGCGCCGGTACACACCTGGCCGGTGGAGTGAGCGGAGCGGTCAGCTGGTGACGAGGGTAGGTGCGTCGTCGCCCGGTACGTCCACGGTGGACTGTGCCGGTATCAGCCGCATCGCGGCCCGGCGCTGCTCGCGGTGGGTGACCACGCCGGCCAGCAGGACCGAGCCGGCAAGGCCGGCGATGACCGCGTACGGGGCGATCAGGTAGGCGGACAACTGCTCGTCGGCCTGCACCCCGACCAGCTTCGGCGCCGCCAGGAAGTAGGCGGCCGCGACCACCAGCGGGCCGAACGCGCCGGACACCGCGACGCCCACCCGGTTGTCGCCACGACGACCGGCCGGCCAGGCGGCCAGCGCCCCGATGAGCAGCGCGCCGCCCATCATCAGTGCCGCCCCGGGCAGGGAGAACACCTTCTGCAGGAAGTACTGGTTGCCGAACCGCCACACGCCCAGCTGCGCCGACGTGAGCCCCTGGCCGGCGGCCACCCCGTTGATGACCGAGGCGACGGCCAGCGCCCAGAGCCACCCGCCGGTGGCCACCACGTTCGTGGCGATAGCGCGGGCGGACAACGCGGCGATCGCGATGAGCAGGCCGACCGCGACCCCCACGATCGCGTACCCGCCGGCGATCATCTGCGGCGCAGAGGTCTCGGGACGGTGCGCGGCACGCGCCGGTATGGCGACCAGCGGCACGGTGAGCAGCCCGCCCAGCGCCGCGGCGAGCGCGATCACCAGCCGCCACGCGGTCGTCGCGATGACGCCCGGGACGACCTGGCGGTCCACAGTGGAGTGCCGAGTGGGCGGCGCGGCGCCGACCTCGCCCGCGGACAGCCGGTCGGCCACGACCGCGCCGAGGATCGTCGAGGTGGCGGCGATCCACGTTGTCCACGCGAGGCTGGCCAGCCAGGTGCTCTGCCCGACCACGTCGAGGTCCGGCGTCCACAGCAGGACGCCCAACCCGTAGCCGACGCCGAGCTGCGCGGCGGCGCTGCCCCCGGCAACTCCGACCGCGAGCGCGATCGACCCTCCCCAGCCACGTGCGGCCATGCCGCGCACTCTAACGTGAACGATCCAGCCGGGCGAGTCCGCCGGAGCGGCATCGAGGGGTCGCCCGGACGTGGTGGGGCGGGCGTGGTGTGATGGACGGGTGGCCGATGATCCGCACCAGCCCGAGCCGACCACCCCGGAGCCCGGGTCGCCCGAGCCGGCCGGCCCCGCCGGGTCGCCCGGCGCGGCGGGTGCCGGAGTGCCGAGCAGCGCCGACCCCGGCGCCACCCAGCGGATCGGGCCGGTAGCACCGCAGCCGTCGGCGGACGAGACCCAGGTTCACCGGCCGGCCGGCGACGAGACCGCCATGCTGCCGCCGCGCTCCGGCGACACCACGATCATCCCGCCGGTCCGGCCCGGGGACACCGCCATGCTGCCGCCGGCCACCGACCATCCCGACCAGGGCGCGCGGTGGGCGGCGCGGGCGGGGGTACCGCGGGCGGACGCCGTCGACGAGGAGGACTGGGTACCGGCGGAGGAGCCGGGCGGCGCCTGGTGGCTGCCGCTGGTACTCGGAATCGGTGGGCTCATCCTGTTGGCGCTCGTGGGGCTTGGAGTGTGGCTCGCCGTACGGCACAGCGGAAACGCCCCGGCCCCGGCACCCAGCGCGTCGGCCAGTCCGACGCCCTCGCCAACCCCCAGCCCGACGCCGTCACCGACTCCGTCGCCGTCGCCGAGCCCGGGCGCGGCCAGTGTCACCCTGCCGGATCTGCGCGGCACGTCCGTCAGCGACGCCCAGCAGACCCTCAGCGGGCTCGGTCTCGCCTCGACCGTGCGCGACAAGGTGGACAACTCGGTACCGGTGGGCACGGTGCTGGGTACCGACCCGGCCGCGGGCAACGCGGTACCGGCGGGCAGCACGGTCGTACTGGTGGTCGCGGTCGCCCCGGCCACCTCGAAGCCGCCGCCGGCGTCGACGTCACCGAGCCCGACGCCGACGCGCAACGGCTAGCGGCGACGCCCGCGCACCGCTACAACTGGCGCCTGACTAGCGGGGCACCCGCGGCTTCACCGTGCGGGGTGCCGCGCGGTAGCGATTGGGCGGCGGACCCACCTGGGCCCGCTGCAGCCCATCGACCTGTACGAAAATCGATCGTCGGGAGACGGCGTCGCCGGCGGAGTTGAGTTCGTAGCCGTCGAGCCAGCACCAGCCGTCATAGGTGGACCAGTCGTGTACCCGGATGACCCGGAACAGCAACGGAGCGGCGAACTGGACGCTCGCCGCCCGGGTAACCCGCAGGACGTCACCAGACCGTGGCAACATAGCTAGTAACCTCGGCGTTCGCACCCATGACGAACAGCCTGCCCCACGGCAATGATCAATGCAAGTTGCAGTTGGCGAGGCTCCCTTCTAGGGTTTGCACAGTCTTGAAAGAAATGTAAGTCCGGACCGCCGAACCGGCTGACAACTGCTCCGGCCCCCCGATAATGAGCCGCCGTGCCTCGCCCCCTACCTGTGCGCGCGAACGGCGGACCGAAGTGGGCCAAACACTGCCGTCGCCGGCTCGGAGGGGCGCCCGATGTGGGAGGTGGACCGTGAGCGCCCGACGCAGTCCGACCGTCGGCCGGCGCCGGCTCGGCCTTGAGCTGCGCCGGTTGCGGGAGGCCGCCGGGGTGACCATCGACGTGGTGGCGAACCGGTTGGAGTGCTCGGCCTCGAAGATCTCGCGGATCGAGACGGGCCACACCGGAGCGACGCCCAGGGACGTGCGGGACATGCTGGCGGTGTACGGCGTCGACGGCCAGGTCGCCGACGACCTCGTGCAGATCGCCCGCGACGCGCGCCAGAAGGGCTGGTGGCACCTGTACGGCGCGGTGCTGACCGGCGCGTATGTCGGTCTGGAGGCGGCCGCGTCGTGGATCCACTCGTACGAGGCCCAGGTGGTACCGGGGCTGCTGCAGACCGAGGACTACGCCCGCGCGATGCTGCGCCAGGGCCGACCAGGGATGCCGGCGCCCGACCTTGACCGGAGGGTGCACGTCCGGATGGCCCGACAGTCGTTGCTCACACAGAATGATCCACTCGATCTGTGGGTAGTGCTCGATGAGACTGTCTTCCACCGTCTGGTGGGTGGGGCCCCGGTGATGCGCGGCCAGCTCGACCGCCTTCTTGAGGCGGGGCGGCGGGCGAACGTCACCCTGCAGGTACTGCCCTTCGCGGTCGGCGCGCACGTCGCGATGGACGGTCCCTTCACGATCCTCGGGTACGACCACGCGGCCGATCCCGACGTCGTGTTCGCGGAGAACGCCGCTGGCGGGCTGTTTCTCGAGAAGGACGAAGAACTCAGGCAGTACCACGACATTTTCGACCATCTGCGAGCGTCTGCGCTGCCGCCGGACGAGTCCGCGGCATTCATCGCCAACCGTTTGGAGGAGCTGTGACGGAGATCGAGTCCAAGGGCCTTCGGGTCGACCTGAGCCGCGCGGCATGGCGCAAGAGCAAGGCCAGCGGACCCAACTGCGACAACTGCGTCGAGGTGGCATTCGTCGACGAGGCGATCGCGGTCCGCGACTCCAAGAGCCCGGACGGCCCAGTCTTGATTTTCACGCAGGCCGAGTGGGACGCCTTCGTCGGCGGCGCCAAGGACGGCGAGTTCGACCTGTAGCCCTCCGGATACCGCGTCGCCGCTCCCGGGGAGCCTCGTTGTACCCATCGGCTGCGGCGCAAGTCGAGGCCGTCGCCACGGGAGGCGCACCGGCATGGCGGTACCAAAACGGAGGCAGGGGCAGGCGATCAGCATGCAGGACGTGGCGGAGAACCCGGGTACCGGCGGGGGATCGACGGACGACCGGTTCGCCGGTCAGCTCGGGTACCGGGCGGGCGGGCGGCGGGCGGTCGGTGGGGTACCGAAGGTCACCGGTACCGCCGAGGTCCCCCGCGGCACCGCGCCCGCACCCGTGGGTTCGGTGCTGGACGACCCGCTGCCGCCCGCGCCCAGCATGTCCCTCGGCGAGCTGGACGACCTCGCCGAACCGGTGTTCGGCGGCGGCGACTGGATGGATGTCACGTCCGGCTCGCTGGCCGACCACCCGCTGCTGCGCGGCCTGCTGCTCGAACTGCCCCCCAAGGGCGCGATGCCGACGGCGGCCTGGCTCGACCGCTGGTTCGAGGCGGCCCGCTCGATCCTCGAACTGCTCTACGTGCAGCACGGCGACTCACGCCGCTGAGCGCTGAACGCGCTCCGGGGCCCGGTCCGGGCCGGGGCGCCTTCGCGCCCGTACCGGATGCCAGACTGGCCGGGTGACCTCAGCCGCGGTACCGAAGATCGAGCTGCACGTCCATCTTGAAGGGTCGATCCGGCCGGCCACCCTCCTGGAGATCGCCCGCCGCAACGGCGAGAGCCTGCCGGCTGACTCGGTGGAGGAGCTGGAGAAGCTCTACGAGTTCACCGACTTCGCCCACTTCATCGAGGTCTGGATCCTGACCACCAACTGCCTGCGCACCGGTGACGACTTCCGCCGGACCGTCGTCGACTACGCGGCCGAGGCGGCCGACTTCGGCGCGGTCTACCTGGAAGGCATCTTCTCGCCGGGCGAGCGCGTGGCGCGCGGCGTCGGCTGGGACGACATCTTCGGCGGGTACTGCGACGGTGCGGTCGAGGCGTACGAGCGGTACGGGGTGACGGTGCGGTTCACGCCCGACATGTACCGGGGCATGGACCCGGAGATCGCCGAGGAGGTGGCCAGGGTCAGCGTGCGGTACGCCGACCGGGGTGTGGTCGGTCTGGGCCTGGGCGGGATCGAGGCCAGGCCGCTCGCGCCGTACCTGCGGGCCTTCGAGATCGCCCGCGACGGCGGCCTCGCCCTCGTCCCGCACGCCGGTGAGGCGGCCGGGGCCGACTCCGTCCGCGAGGTTCTGGAGCTCCAGCCGGCCCGCATCAGGCACGGCATCCGCGCCGTCGAGGACCGGGGGCTGCTGACCGAGATCGTCGCGCGCGGCGTCGTGCTCGACGTGTGCCCCACCTCCAACCTGCGTACCGGCGTCGTCGGGTCGCTGGACGAGCACCCGCTGCCCATCCTTCGCCAGGCCGGGGCGCTGTGCACGATCAACACCGACGACCCGGCGATGTTCGGCACCGACCTGGGCCGGGAGTATCAGGTGGCGGCCCGGCTCGGCGTCGACCCGGCCGAGGCGTTCGCGGCCGGCGTCACTGGGGCGCTGTGCGACGAGGAGACGAGGCGACGGCTCGCCAAACTGCGGACAACCAGTACCTGATCGGACGAGGCCGGCGGCGCGCCGGCGATGGGTAGGGTCGGTCAGAGTTTTCCTGGGGGTGGAGGGTTCCGCATGTCCACGACTGAGGTCGTCGTGTTCTACCTGACCGGTTTCGGCACGCTCGCGATGGTCATCGGGGCCTTCGGGCTGCTCGATGCGTACAACGGGGAGAACCGGGGCGCGCGGCGGGTGACCTGGCTCATCGGGCTCTACACGCTCGGCGTGCTGATGGACGTCGCGGGGCTGACCCTGCTGGGCCGCTGGTACTTCGGGATGGCGATGGCGTTGATGCTGGTACCGGTCGACACCGCACTGCGGCGGCACGTCGGTCGGCGCCGCCGTAGCGCCGTCGGCGACTGAGCGGGCCGGGTCAGACCGGGAAGGCGTCCAGCCGGCCGGTGGCGGCCGGCGGCGGGGTGGCCCGCCACAGGTGCAGCTTCTGTGCCGCGAGGCGCGCCGCATAGTTCGGGTTCAGCAGCAGGTACCGGCGCCACAGGCGGCCGGGCTCCAGGCCCAGTCGCCACAGCCACTCCAGCCCGCGCCGCTGCATCCATTCGGGCGGGTGGCGCAGCGAGCCGGCGTGGTAGTCGAAGGCGGCGCCGACCGCGAGCAGGGGCATCGGCAGCCGGGGGCGCATGGCGTAGGTGAAGACCTCCTGCCGCGGGCAGCCGAGCCCCACCAGCACGATCCGGGCTCCGGAGCCGGCGATCCGGGCCGCGATCTCGTCCGCCTCGCCCGGGCGGGCCGTCCGGAACTTGGACGCCTCACGCCCGGCGATCTTCAGTGCGGGGTACCGCTCCTGCAGCCGCGGTACCAGGCGGTCCAGCGTCTCGTCCGTGGAGCCGTACAGATACACCGGCAGGCCCTCGGCGGCCGCCCGCTCCAGTACCCGCAGGGTCAGGGTCGGCCCGTAGACCCGGTCGGTCAGCCCGGCGTGGTACAGCGAGTTGAGCGCCCAGCGCACCGGCTGCCCGTCCGGCGTCACGAGGTCGAAGGCGTTGAGCCGGGCGCCGTGCTCCCGGTCCTGCACGCCGGTCATCACCCCGTGCACCGCCAGCGCGGTCAGCGCGAACGGCCGGCCGTCGCGGGCCGCGGCGACGACCGCCTCGGTCGCCTCGGCGTAGGTGGTCGAATCCACCAGCACACCGAGCACGTTGCCCTTCATGACGCCGGTACCCACTTGTCGACGTTGGCCTGGTAGATCTCGTTGAGGATCATCGGTACGTCGTAGACCTGCTTCCACTGCGGGTAGTCGGCCTGGAAGGCGGCGTTGGAGCCGATCCACCAGATGTGGTCGCCGACCCGGTTGGCCTCGTGGTACTCGCTGATCATCGGCTGGCCGGTGATCTCCTCGGCAATCTTGAACGCCTCGAGGTGCGAGCAGTTCGAGTGCCGGCCGCCGCCCAGGTTGTAGACCGCCGCGCTGCGCGGGTTGCGGAAGAAGGCCTCGAACGCATTGACCACGTCGTGGCTGTGGATGGCGTCGCGGACCATCTTCCCCTTGTACCCGAAGATCTTGTACGTCCG
>CAZYCD010000237.1:0-7400 GCA_964645345.1 uncultured Micromonosporaceae bacterium | reverse complement strand
CGCCCCCCAGCGCGGCCAGCGCGATGGCCGCCCCGGCCGCGGAGGGCCCGCCGTCCGGCACGGGTCCGCCGGCCGGGGTGGCCCCGGCCGCCCGCCCGCCACTGAGGTCCAGCAGTGCCGTCGCCGCCGCCCGCACCTCGTCCGGGTAGCCGCGCTGCTGCGCCGCCGCAACCCGCAGCGCCGTGCGGATCAGCGCGAACGTGTCCCGCCGGTCCGGCGTCACCTGCTGCCGGTACTGGTCGGCCAGGCGCAGGTACCCCTCGGCCGCGTCCAGGTCGCGCAGGTCCAGCCGGTCCGCGGCGTACGCCAGGGCAAGGTGCGGATCGTGCCGTACCGCATCGACCGGCGGGGGCGGTACCGGCGCGGGCAGCGGCGCGTCGTGCCCGTAGCGCGCAAGGTCCGTCCAGTTCCCGGTCAGCAGCCGCGTCGCGTACCCCCAGTCCTGGCCGGCCAGCGCCTGGCGCAGCGCGTCGATGGGCAGCTCCTGCTCCGCGTACCAGCGGGCCGCCCGCCGGTGCAGCCGCGGTACCCGGTCGGGTGCGCGCCGCCCGAGCTCCGCGCGCAGCAGCTCGCCGAACATCCGGTGGTACCGGTACCAGCGCGGCCCCGTCGCGAGCGCGCCGTCCTGGGCCGGCCCGGCATCGACCGGTACCACGAAGCCGCCGGCCCGCTCCAGCTCGCCCAGCAGCGCGTCGCCGTCGTCGCGACCGGTCAGCGCGTCGAGCAGCGTCCCGCACACGCGCTCCAGCACCGAGGCGTCCAGCAGCGCCTCCCGGGTACCGGCCGGGATGCCCGCCAGCACCTCGCCGTCCAGGTACCCGGCGACCCGCGCGTCGTCACCGGCGAACCGGTCGAGGAACTGGGTCGGGTCGGGATGCTCCGGCAGCGACAGCGCGGCGAACCGCAGCCCGGCCGGCCAGCCCTCGGTACGCGCCTGGAGCTGGGCCAGCGCCGGGTCTGTGAGGTTGAGTCCCTGCCGTGCGAACAGCGCCCCGGTCTCCTCGGCGGTGAACGACAGCTCCGCGCAGCGCAGCTCCATCAGCTCGTCGCGCAGCCGCCACCGGTGCAGCGGCAGGTCCGGCTCGGACCGGCCGGACACCACCAGCCGCAGGCCGGTACCCGCGTGCCGCAGCAGGAAGTCGAGGCCCTCGGTCACCTCCGGGTCCCGGACGTGGTGCAGGTCGTCGAGCAGGAGGACGACCGGGCGGGCCTGGCCGGCAAGGGACTCGGCGAGCTGGGTCAGGTACCCGGTGCCCGCGTGGGGCCGGGGCGGCGGCAGGGGATCGGTCAACCCGGACGAGGTGAGCGCGGCGTGCAGGTACCACCAGAACCGCTCGCCGGTGTCGGCCGGCTCCAGCGACAGCCAGCCCACCGGCCCCTCTGCGGCGGCATGGCGCGCCCCCGCCCACCCCGATAGCAGCACGGTCTTGCCCCACCCGGCCGGCGCGACGAGCACGGTCACCGGGCCGCGTACCCCCGCGTCGAGCAGGCTGTGCAGCCGGGGACGGTCGACCGTGCCGTTCGGCGGCGGCGGTACCGCCAGCTTCGAGGTGAGCAGCGGCTCGGCCGGTACCGCGCTGGCCAGCGAGGGCGGCGCGACCCCCGGCGGCGGCGTCAGGGCGGGCGGCTCCGCCACGCTGGGCGGAGCGACCACGGTCGGCGTCACCGTTGCCGGCGTCACCGCCGTGAGCGGCTCTCGCTTGGCCGCCTCTCCCTTGGCCAACTCCTTCCCCTTGGCCAACTCCGCGTCGTGCACACGCACCTGCCCCACCCCCGCAGACGAACCGGCCAACCATCCGTCCTTATCCGCGCCGGCGCGCTCAAAACGCAACGCCCCGCCGGACATTCATCCCAGCGGGGCGACCCCCGGTCACCCGGCCGGCGCCGAGCATGACAGGCGTCCCGGCCGCTACGGCCGGGACGAAACGTTCCGCCGGCGAGCGCTGGCTGGGCGCCGCTCCGAGAGGCTTCGCGGCGGAGCGACCCGTCGCGGGACACCAGGGAGGTCCAGGACGCTTATGCCCAAGGCAGTCGGAATCGATCTCGGCACCACCAACTCTCTGCTCGCCGTCTACGAGGCCGGCGGGCCGCGACTGCTCGACAACGCGGAGGGCTCGCCCAGCACGCCGTCGGTCGTCGCCTTCACCCCGAACGGCGACCGCATCGTCGGCCAGCTCGCCCGGCGCCGCGTCGTCCTCAACCCGGGGGAGACCAGCTACTCGGTCAAGCGCTTCATGGGCCGCCGCTTCGAGGAGATCGCCGACGGGGCCGCGGCCGTCTCGTTTTCCGTCGTACCCGGGTCGGACGGCATGGCGCGGTTCGACATCGGCGGCAGGCAGTACGCGCCGGAGGAGATCAGTGCCCTGATCCTGGCCAAGCTTGTCAGCGACCAGGCCGAGGTCACCGGCGGCGGCGCGGTACCGGCGGTCATCACCGTACCGGCGCACTTCAACGACGCGCAGCGCACCGCGACCCGAGACGCCGGGCGGATCGCCGGCCTGGACGTCCTGCGCATCATCAACGAGCCGACCGCGGCCGCCCTCGCGTACGGGCTGGACCGCCGGGAGCGCCAGACGGTCCTCGTGTTCGACCTCGGCGGCGGCACGTTCGACGTGAGCGTGCTGGATGTCGGCGAGGGCGTGGTGGAGGTGCGGGCCACGGCGGGGGATCCGCACCTGGGCGGGGACGACTTCGACCGCCGGCTGGCCGACCGGCTGGCCGGCGACTTCCATCGCGCCCACGGCATCGACCTGTGGGGGGACGCGCAGGCGACCCAGCGGCTGCGCGAGGCGGCCGAGCAGGCCAAGGTCGAGCTGAGCCGGGTTACCTGTACCCAGGTGAGCATCCCGTTCATCGCCAGCGAGGGGGCCGGGGCGGTGCACCTGAGCGCGACCGTGACCCGGCCGCTGTTCGAGGAGCTGACCGGCGACCTCGTGCAGCGGCTGCGCGAACCGGTCGCCCGGGCGCTGGCGGACGCGCGGCTGTCCCCCGACGAACTGGACGACGTGCTCCTGGTCGGCGGCGGTAGCCGGATGCCGGCGGTACGCGCGCTGGTCCGCGAGCTGGCCCGCGGGCGGGAGCCCAACCACTCGGTCGACCCGGAGGCGGTGGTGGCGCTCGGCGCCGCGGTACAGGCGGCCGCGTTGACCGGTGAGGGCCCCGGCGTACTCCTTCTGGATGTCATGCCGCTTTCGCTCGGTTTGGAGACGCTTGGCGGGGTAATGACGAAGGTTATCGAGCGCAACACGAGCATCCCGACCCGGCGCACCGAGCAGTTCCTCACCGCGGAGGACGGCCAGACCGCGGTGGAGATCGTCGTGCTGCAGGGCGAGCGCGAGTTCGCCGCGGACAACCGGGTCCGCGGCCGCTTCCGCCTGGACAACCTGCGCCCCGGGCTGCGCGGGGAGCCGCAGATCGAGGTGACCTTCGACATCGACGCGGACGGGATCCTCAACGTCTCGGCCCGCGAGCCGGGCACCGGGGTGGAGCGGGCGATCACCATCACGGAGACCGGCAACCTGGACGGCGCGCAGGTCGAGCGGATGGTGGCCGACGCGTCCAAGCACCGCGACGACGACCGCCGGCTGCGGGCGCTCATCGACGCCCGCAACGAGTTGGAGTCGCTGGCCTACCTCGTGGAGCGCCGGCTGGACGAGCTGGAGGACGGGACGCCGGTACGGGACAAGGCGCGCGCCGAGATCCTCCTCGCCGAGGCGCGCCGCTCGATCGAGGACCAGGCCGGGCCGGACCGGGTGGCCCAACTGTCGGAGGACCTCCGCGCGGTCGCGGAGGACCTGGTGAAACGGGGGGCGCCGGTGACGGCCGGCGAGACCTGAACCGCCGGGACTTGAGCCGGCGGCACGAGGAGGGGAGCAGCGATGAGCCGACCGCGGGAGACCACGACCGCGCCGGTACCGGAGATTGCCGGGGGGACCCTGCCCACGCGCAACAAGGTGCTGATGGCTGAGGCCTGGCTGGCGGTACTGGACGGGCTGGACAGCATGCTGTACGAGGCGGGCGGCCAGCTCGAGGTGGAGCCGAACGACTCCGGCGGCCGGTACCGCAACGGGCGGGTACTCGACGGGGTCCGTGCGGTACACGACCAGGCGGTGGACATGATGAACTCGCTCGGGTACCGGCGGCACGCGGAGACGGGGGTGCCGTTCGACCCGCAACTGCACGATGTGGTCCGGGTCGATCGGGACACCGGTGAGCTCCCGGGGATCGTCGTCGAGGTGCTGCGCCCCGGGTACGGGGAGGGCGAGGAGCGGCTGCGCCCGGCGTCCGTGGCGGTCGCAGGTGGCGACGGTACCGGCGCCTGACCGGGCCGCGGGCGCCTGACCCGGCCACGCGCCTTTTGTCCACTGTGGACAGACAGGCCGGACGCGGTGGGCCGGCCAGGTCCGGCCCGCCGGCGATATCACGGGTGGTGGCAGGTCCGGGTCTTCGGGTCGAAGATCGGCTTGGTGTCCACCGGCAGGTTGCTGGCCGGGTTGATGATGATCTGACCCGTGCGGGTGAGGGCGTCCTCGCAGTTGAGCAGCGCCGACTTCTCCGGGTTCCTGGTGGAGTTCTCGTCGCCGCCGGCCCAAAGGTCGATATGCCACTTCTTGCCGCTGTTCCAGTCGTGGTCACACTCGACGCACTCATCCTCGTGGATGAAGTACTTCTTCAGGTACGGGTAGTAGACGATCGTCCCGTAGGGCAGCTCCTTGGTCGAGGTGGCGAAGGTGACCGGGTCGGAGTAGGTGCCCGTGCCGCCCGCGTGGCTGTGGATGCGGCCGCCGCTGATGCCGTTGCCGGGCGGCGAGTTGTCCACCCAGCCGTAGAGCGTGACGTACGAGGTGGCCGCCTTCGCCGCCGCGGGCCTGGTCGCGGCCGGGTTGGTCGCGGCCTCCGCGGAGCCGGCCGCCCACACCGTCGCGACGACCGCGGCCGCCAGTGCCGAGGCCGCCGCGATCCGCTGGACGACGGTTCGCTTGATCATAAGTTCCTCCAATCTGTCAGAAAGGATTACTAACAATGGCGAGGCACATGGAACACGCCGAGGGACATCGAGTCAAGTAGATGTTTCGCGGGGCGGGCAGAGCCGTTGGCCAGCGTGGCGCGCCGGACGCGCCGGTAACTGGGGGCCCGCCCGGGCAACTCACCGGATTTCTCCTCCGGCCGCACGGAAGAATGGACAGCATGAGGGCAGGCGAGATGCCGGCGGTCACCCTGGCCGGCGAGGTGACCATGCCGATCGTCGGGTTCGGCACCTGGCAGTTGCACGGCCAGTCCGGGTACCAGGCGATCCGGCAGGCGTTGGACGCCGGGTACCGGCACATCGACACGGCGACGATGTACGGCAACGAGGAGGAGGTCGGCCGGGCCGTGCGCGACAGCGGGCTGGACCGGCGGGACGTCTTCATCACGACCAAGCTGCCGCCCAACGCGGCCGGCCGGGAGCGCGAGACGATCACGGCCAGCCTCCGCGCACTGGGCACCGACTATGTCGACCTGTGGCTCGTGCACTGGCCGCCGGCCGGCCGGGCCGCGCCGCAGATGTGGCAGGAGTTCCTGGAGGCGCGCAGCCGGGGCCAGGCGCGGGCGGTCGGGGTCAGCAACTACCGGACCGACCAGATCGACGAACTGATCCGGGCGACCGGACAGCCGCCCTCGGTCAACCAGATCCCGTGGAGCCCCGGCCAGCACGACACGAGGCGGCTGGCCGACTCCGGCGACCGGGGCGTGGTGGTCGAGGGGTACAGCCCGCTGAAGGGCACCCGGCTCAGTGACCCGGTGCTCACCGGGATCGCCCGCCGGTACGAGGTGTCTACCGCGCAGGTGGTGCTGCGCTGGCACATCGAGCACGGCATCCCGGTCATCCCCAAGTCGTCGCACCCCGATCGGATCCGCCAGAACCTCGACGTGTTCGGCTTCTCCCTCGACGGGGACGAGGTGGCCCGCATCGACGGGATGGCGACCGGATAGCCCGTCGTCGTTGGAAGCCGGCGCGCGACAAGGCACCATGGAGGTATGGTCCCGCTGGAACTCGCCCGCCGGCTGCGCGACGCCGGCCTGGACTGGAAGCCCGCGCCGGGGGACTGGTTCGCTGTACCGGACCGCGGAATGGACGAGGAGTTCTTCGTCCTCAGCGACATGACCATCCGGGTCTACGACGTGCCCGAGGGCCCCTCGCTGATCGGCTTCAACGGCACCACTGAGTGGGCGCTGGACGACCTGGAGAAGGAGGAGGCGGTCTGGCTACCGCGCGAGGACCAGCTGCGCGACCTGCTCGGACCGGCCTTCCTCGGCCTGACCCGAACCGCCGGCGGCCGGGCCAAGGTCAACCAGGCCGAGGGCGACCGGGGGGAGAGCGACGGGGCGTCGGTCGACCGGTTCGGCGGTGACCACGCCGACGAGGCCTACCTGGTGACCACTGTGGACGGTGGCTTCCGGGCGGACACCGCGGCCGGCGCGTACGGGTACGCCCTGCTCCACCTCCTGCACCACGAACCGGGTGGCTACCCTGGACGCCATGGCTGACGTTCCTGACCGGACCCTGCCCACCGACCCGCGCCTGATGCGCGCATCCGACGCCGACCGGGAACGGGTTGCCGAGGTGCTGCGCACCGCGGCCAGCGAGGGGCGGCTGCACCTGGACGAGCTGGACGAGCGGCTGGGCGCGGTCTACGCCGCGCGGACCTACGCGGAGCTCGAACCGCTCACCCACGACCTGCCGATCGCGCATCACCTGCCGACCCCGCACGCCGCGCCCGGCTCCCCGCCCGTGGCGACCGGTGCCGGCCAGGTGACGTCCGGTACCGCGGTGGCCATCATGGGCGGCTTCGAGCGCAAGGGCCGCTGGGCGACCGGGCGCCGGTTCACCGGCGTCGCCTTCATGGGCGGCGGCGAGATCGACCTGCGCGAGGCCATCTTCACCGAGGGCGGGGTGACCATCAACGCCTTCGCGGTGATGGGCGGCATCAGCATCACCGTCGCCGAGGACGCCGAGGTCGTGGTCAACGGCGTCGGCATCATGGGCGGCTTCGACCAGCGCGCGGCCGGGCCGGGCGCACCCGGTGCCCCGCGGGTCACGGTCAACGGGTTGGCGTTCTGGGGCGGCGTCGAGGTGAAGCGGCTGCCGTCCGACGAGGAGATCAAACGCCGTAAATTGGAGCGTAAGCGGCAAAAGGCAGAGCGTCGACAAATCGGCAAGTAGACAAACGTCGATATTTCGGTACCGTGTCGACCGGCCTCGCCGGGGACGTGGTGGTTGACCTCAGTCGCATACTCTTGTCTCGTGTACCGGCGACGTCGCTCCCGCAAGCGTGACCACAACCTCTTCTCCGACGCTACGGCCTTGCTCGTCTGCGGCCTGCTCGCCGGGGTGGTGGTCGCGGCCGCGCTGTTCCCCG
>CAZYCD010000236.1:0-7470 GCA_964645345.1 uncultured Micromonosporaceae bacterium | reverse complement strand
GCATAGGGCACGGCGAACACCTCGCCCATACTGACCCGTACCGAGCGGCGATAAAGGGGATCGGCGCAGGACGGGGACAGCAGCACCGCGTCCATGCCCAGCGCCGCCGCGCCCCGAAAAATCGCTCCCAGATTCGTGTGGTTGTTGACATCCTCGAGGATCGCGACCCGGGAGGCCGCCGCCAGGACTTCGGCGGCCTCGCGCGGGGGCTTGCGGTGGAACGAGGCCAGTACCCCTCGGTGGACGTGGAACCCGGTCGCCTTCTGCAGCACGTCCTGGGTACCGGCGTAGACCGGTGCGTCGCCCGTGTCCGGCAGGGCGTCGACCCGCTTGGCGTCGACGAGCACCGACCGCGGCCGGTACCCGGCGCGCAGCGCCCGGCGCAGGACCAGCTCGCCTTCCGCGATGAACAGCCCGTTGGGGGGCTCCCAGCGGGTGCGCAGCTCGACGTCGGTCAGCGCCCGGTAGTCCGCGATCCGTGGATCGTCGGGATCGGTGACCTCGTTGACCTGCATCGGGACATCTTCTCGCGGACCGCCGACGCGGGTGGCCACGGCTCTACCGTGGCCACCCGCCGGACGAATTCTCAGGCCTGCTCGCGCTCGGCGGTCTCGTCGCCTAGGACGTCGCGGGCGGTCAGCCGCGGCGAGGCCGGCAGTCCACGGACCGCCTCCTGCTCCGTCTCGGCCGCCGCCGCCTGCGCCTCGGCCAGCGCCTGGTCCAGCACCGCCGGGTTGGCCTCGGGCAGGCCGGTGTCCACCGTGGTCGGGCCGCCGGTGTCGGATACCAGGTTGCCGAGCGCGCCGCCGATGCCCTCAAGGGCCTTGGTCAGCTCGGCCGGTACCACCCACACCTTGTTCGCCGAGCCCTGCGCGATCTGCGGGAGGGCCTGCAGGTACTGGTACGCGAGGACCTTCGAGTCGGGGTTGGCCGCGTGTACCGCGTTGAACACGGTCTGGATCGCCTTGGCCTGGCCCTCCGCCTGGAGGATCCGGGCCTCCCGCTCGCCCTGGGCCCGCAGCACCGCGGCCTGCCGCTCGCCGTCGGCGGTCAGGATCTGCGACTGCTTGACGCCCTCCGCGTTGAGGATCGCGGCGCGGCGGTCCCGCTCCGCCCGCATCTGCTTCTCCATCGAGTCGCGGATCGACGGCGGCGGCTCGATCGCCTTGATCTCCACCCTGGTGACCTTGATGCCCCAGCGCCCGGTGGTCTCGTCCAGCACCGTCGACAGGTGCTGGTTGATCTCGTCGCGGCTGGTCAGCGCCTTCTCCAGGTCCATCGAGCCGATCACATTGCGCAGCGTGGTGACGGTCAGCTGCTCGATGGCCTGCAGGAAGCTGGCGATCTCGTAGGTCGCCCGGACCGGGTCGACGACCCGGTAGTACAGGACGGTGTCGATCGAGACCACCAGGTTGTCCGAGGTGATCACCGGCTGGGGCGGGAAGCTCTGCACCGCCTCCCGCATGTCCACCTTGGCGCGGACCTTGTCCACCACCGGTACCAGCAGCCGCATGCCCGGGTTGAGCGTCCGGCTGTACCGGCCGAGCCGCTCGACGATGTCCATCCGCTGCTGCGGAACGATGCGCACCGACCGGGCGACAGTGACGATCAGCCAGAAGACGATCACCAACGCCACGACGATGCCGACGACCTCTGCGCCTCCCACGGCTACTCCCTCCACACCAGGGCGGTCGCGCCCTTGATCTCGATGACCCGCACCCGCTCGCCAGGCTCGATGACCTGACCGGCGTCGAGGGCCCGGGCGCTCCAGGTCTCGCCCTCGATCTTGATCAGCCCGTGGTCGGCGTCGACCGTCCGCAGGACGACGCCGATGCCGCCCTCGATCTCCGCGAGTCCCATCTCGGCCGACTCCTGCGCCCGGCTGAGCCGGGCACTGATCGCCGGCCGCACCAGCCACAGCGTCGAGGCCGAAACGGCCCCGAACACGATGAGTTGGAACCACAGCGGAAAACCGAGCGCGGCGGCGCCGGCCGCCACGAAGGCGCCCGCCGCGAACATGATCAACACGAACGTCGTGGTGAACACCTCTGCGACCGCGAGGGCGACGCCGATGATGAGCCACAACCAGGTCACACCACGATCGTGTCACGCCCGCGCACCTTCCGGCGATCCCGCTCGTCCCGAAACGGGAGCCGGCCGCCGCCGCGACGCCGGTCGGCGGTGGCCACGGGCGTCCGGCCAGCCAGGATAGGGTTCGCGCAGAGATCCGGAGGAACGAACGTGGCGAAGCTGCTGGCGGAGACCGCCCGCCGGGTGGACGAGATCGTCGCGGCCGCCCAGTCCCGCGGCCGGGTGCCGTCGGTGGTGGCCGGCGTGGTGCGGGAGGGGTCGCTGGCCCACGTCGCGGGCGCCGGCGAACTGCCCCGGCCGGATTCGGGCACGCAGTACCGGATCGGTTCGATCACCAAGACCATGACCGCGGTGCTGATCATGGCGCTGCGCGACGACGGGCTAGTCGCGCTGGACGAGCCGGCCCGCCGGTACCTGCCGGGCGCCGCGACCGGCGAGGTCACGCTGCGGCAGTTGCTGGCGCACGTGGGCGGGCTGCGCCGCGAACCGGCCGGCCCGTGGTGGGAGCGCTCGCCCGGGGTCGACGTGGACGCCCTGGTCGGCACGCTCGGCGTCGAGCCACCCGGCGACCCGTCCGACGGGTACCACTACTCCAACCTCGGGTACGGGCTGCTCGGGGCGGTCGCCGAGCGTGCCGCGGGCCAGCCGTGGACGCGGCTGCTCACCAGCCGGATCCTCGAACCGCTCGGGCTGCGCCGTACCAGCTACCACGCGGCCGAGCCGTTCGCGCGCGGGTACGTGGTGCACCCGTGGCACGGGACGCTGCGCGAGGAGCCCCGGCACGACGCGGGCGCGATGGCACCGGCCGGGCAGCTCTGGTCCACCGTCGAGGACCTGGCGACCTGGGCGGCCTTCCTCGCCGACCCGGTACCGACGGTGCTGCGCCGGGAGAGCGTGGCGCAGATGTGCCTACCGGTGGCGATCACCGACCCGGACGCGTGGACCGGCGGGTACGGGCTGGGGCTGCGGCTGTGGCGGCGCGGGGAACGCGTCTACGTCGGGCACACCGGTTCGATGCCCGGGTACCTGTCGGTGCTCGTCGTGCACCGGCCGTCCGGTACCGGCGTGGTCGCCTTCGCCAACGCGTACACGCTGCACGGCAGCCACATCGGCGACCTGGGACTCGACCTGCTCGACGTGGTGCTCGACCGCGAGCCGGCGACCGTCGCGCCGTGGCGCCCCGGTGCCACCCCGCCGCCCGCCGTCGAGGCGCTGACCGGTCGCTGGTGGTGGATGGGCGTCGAGTACCAGGTCATCTGGGACGGTGCCGCCCGGGAACTGGTGATGTGCGCGGTGACGGAGCCGCAGCCGGTACCGTGGCGGTTCGGGCAGGTGGGCGACCGGTGGCGCTGCCGCACCGGTACCAACCGGGGCGAGTTCATGCTCGTGCGCCGCAGCCGCGCCGGCGCGGTGAGCGCCCTGGAGATCGCGACGGCCCGGTTCACCCGCGACCCGTGGTCGCCGATGTAGCGCTGTCGAGCGCCGCCTGTCAGCGGCTGCGCAGGCGTCACCGTTAGTCCTCCGGCGCCGCTGTCACGAAGTCGATCAGCCGCTCCACGGCGTTGACCAGCGGCGTCTCCACGTCCCGGTAGCCGCGCACCGTCGAGAGGATGCGGCGCCACATGTCGGCCGGCTCGGCGACCCCGAGCGCGGCGCAGACGCCCTCCTTCCACGGCCGGCCGGGCGGTACCACCGGCCAGGCGCGCAGGCCGAGACGCTCCGGCTTGACCGCCTGCCAGATGTCCACGTAGGGATGCCCGGTGACCAGCACGTAGGGCGAACTCACGGCGGCCACGATCCGGCTCTCCTTGGACCCGGCCACCAGGTGGTCGACGAGCACCCCGAGCCGCCGCGCCGGGCCGGGCCGGAAGTCGCGCACCGCCGCGGCGAGTTCGTCCACGCCGGACAGCGGCTCCACCACGACGCCCTCGACCCGCAGGTCGTCGCCCCAGATCCGCTCGACCATCGCGGCGTCGTGCACGCCCTCGACCCAGATCCGGCTCGCCCTCGCCACCCGGGCCTGCGCTGCGTCGACCGCGATCGATCCGCTGGCGGTCAGCCGGCGGCCCGCGGGCGCGGTCGCCGCGGCCGGCCGGCGCAGCGTCACCGGCGCGCCGTCGAGCAGGAACGCGGCCGGCAGCAACGGAAAGTTACGACGCTTGCCGAACCGGTCCTCCAGCACCACCGCCCCGGACTCGAAGCCGACCACCGCGCCGCAGAAGCCGGACTCCGCGTCCTCCACGACCAGTTCGGGCTCGGCGTCCACGACCGGTACCGCGCGCCGGCGCCGCCAGTCGCCGGCCAGCACATCCTGTCCGTACACACGACGACCGTATCGGCGGCAGCCGCCGCCTGACCGGACGGCGCGCCGTCCGCTGCCGGGATCGTGACCGACCAATTACCCTTGCTGCATGTTCCCCGCAGCCCGGGCCGCGAGTCTGTCGGTCCGCCGGTCGGCCCGCTTCGTGACGTGGGTCCGCTCCTGGCGGGCCGGGCTCGCGCCGTACGACGAGGTGGCGGCCGAGATCGCCGGTGACGAGGAGCACCTGGTCGCGGACGCCCCGCAGCAGTGGACCGAGGTACCGCTGGGTGACGTGCTGCCCACCTTCGCGAAGCTGCACCCGGACGAGGTCCGCCTGGTGCTGCCGGTACCGGGGGATCCGCGCGGGCTGCCCGCTCCCGGCCCGTTCAGCGGCGCCGCCCTGGTCGCCGAGGAGGGCGTGGTCGCCGGCGGCTACGGGCTGGTACCCGAGGTGCGCCAGCACACCTCCGGCTCAGGCGACACCTTCGAGACGGTGGCCTGGCGGATGTACCCGCTGGCCGAGGCGGGCGCCGGCCGGGTACCCGGGCTCGAACCCGGGACGGCCGAGGCGGAGGGCGACCTCAACGCCGCGCTCGCCTCCGCCACCGCCCAGCTCACCAGGCTCGACGTCGCGCAGTGGCGACCGGAGCTGGGGGGCGCCCTGGCGGCGCTGCGGCGGCCGGATTTCGCGGGCGACCTGCCGCCCGGGTATGACGCGCGGGCGCGCCGGCTCTACGCCCGGGCCAGCGTGCTGGACCAGGTGCTCGCCCTGGCCGGGCAGGCCGCACCGGGCGGCGCGATCACCGGGTACGAGGCGGCCCAGCGGGACGAGGCGCTGCGCCCGCTGGTGACCGCGTGCCGCAGGGCCCTGGTGGCCGCCTGCAACGCCCCTCTGGCGACCTGATCCTCAGACCTCGTCGATCAGGTCGGCCACCGAGTTGATCACCCGGGACGGCCGGTACGGGAAGCGGTCGATCTCCGCCCGGGTGCTGATCCCGGACAGCACCAGGATCGTCTCCAGGCCCGCCTCCAGGCCGCACAGCACGTCGGTGTCCATCCGGTCGCCGATCATCGCGGTGGACTCCGAGTGCGCGCCGATCGTGTTGAGCGCCGAGCGCATCATCATCGGGTTCGGCTTCCCCACGAAGTAGGGCTCCACGTTGGTGGCCTTGGAGATCAGCGCGGCGACCGAGCCTACCGCCGGCAGCACGCCCTCGTTGGACGGGCCGGTCGGGTCCGGGTTGGTGCAGATGAACCGGGCGCCGTCGAGGATCAGCCGGATCGCCGTGGTGATGGCGGTGAAGCTGTAGGTGCGCGTCTCCCCCAGCACCACGTAGTCCGGCTCCATGTTGCTGAGGATGTATCCCGCGTTGTGCAGGGCCGTGGTCAGCCCGGCCTCGCCGATCACGTACGCGGTACCGCCCGGCCGCTGGTCGGACAGGAACTGCGCGGTCGCCAGCGCGGAGGTCCAGATCGAGGATTCCGGTACGTCGAAACCCATCCGCTGCAACCGGGCCTGCAGGTCGCGGGCGGTGTAGATCGAGTTGTTGGTCAGGATCAGGAACGGCTTACCGGAGTCGCCCAGCCGCTTGACGAACTCCGGGGCACCGGGAATCGGCTCACCTTCGTGGACGAGCACCCCGTCCATGTCGGTCAGCCAGGACTGCACGGGCTTGCGGTCGGTCATGGGAGCTCATCCTCTCAGCCAGCGGTTACGGGCCGGAGTCGCCCGCCTGGACAGCAGCCGGTGTGACAGAAGTCCCAGGTCGCAAGGGCACCGAGCGCGGCCCGTGGGTGGTCCGGCTCGATCCGCTCCAGGACCAGGTCGCGGATCATCGAGACAAACCGGGGATCGGTACCTGGGGTGGCCGCGCGTACGAAGTCGAGTCCGAGCTTGGCGGCCGTGTCGGCGGCCTCGGTGTCCAGGTCCCAGACGACCTCGAGGTGGTCGGAGACGAAGCCGATCGGGCTGACCACGACCCCGGTGGCGCCCGCCTGGGCCAGCGCCGCCAGGTGCTCGTTGATGTCCGGCTCCAGCCACGGCACGTGCGGGGAGCCCGAGCGGCTCTGCCACACGAGGTCCCAGGGCGTCCCGCCGGCGACCAGGTCGGCCACCTCGCGAAGCTGCGCCTCGTACCGGCCGCCGACCCCGGCGGTACCGGCACCGGACGCCTGCGCCATCGAGGTCGGAATGGAGTGCGCGGTGAACACCAGCCGCACGTCGGCGTCCCGCCGCTCGGGCAGCCTGGCCAGCGCCGCGGCGACCGCGTCCCGGTGTGGGCCGATGTATCCGGGATGGTCGTGGTAGTGCCTGATCTTGTCGATCACCGGGGCGCCGGTACCCACCGCCTCCCGCGCGGCCGCGATGTCGTCCTGGTACTGGCGGCAGGAGGAGTAGGAGCCGAAGGGACTGGTGACGAACGCCAGCGCGCGCTCGACGCCGTCGTCGCGCATCTGCGCCACCGTGTCCGCGAGGAACGGGTGCCAGTTGCGGTTGCCCCAGTACACCGGGAGGTCCGGCCCGTCGGCGGCGAACCGTTCCCGGACGGCCGACAGCAGCGCCCGGCACTGCTCGTTGATCGGCGACACGCCGCCGAAGTTCAGGTAGTGCTCGGCGACCTCGGCGAGCCGGTCGTCGGGTACCCCCCGCCCCCGGGTCACGTTGCGCAGGAACGGCATCACGTCCTCGGGCCCCTCCGGGCCACCGAACGAGACCAGCAGGAAGGCGTCGTACACGCCGTTCATTCCATCAGTTGACCGTGATGGTGAAGTTCACCGGGTCCTTCGGTCCGCGTCCCGGGCCGTTCTGGCAGTTGGTGCGCGTCGAGCGGTAGCAGTACTGGAACCGCACCGACGTCGAGCCCTTGGCGAACCCGACGAACTCCCAGTAGAGGTGGCCACCGCAGCCCGCCTCGCCGGGCTTGCAGTCGGAGTCCAGCTTCTGGCCGTGGTCCTTGAGCACCTTCGGGTCCGCGCTCTTGACCAGGTACCAGCTGTCGCCGATCGAAGGGTTGTAGTCGCCGAAGTCCACCCGCAGGGTGTCGTTGACGAGGATCGAGGCGCTGCCCTTGGCGTAC
>CAZYCD010000235.1:0-7496 GCA_964645345.1 uncultured Micromonosporaceae bacterium | reverse complement strand
GGCAAGGCGCACGGTGCGGCCAACCCCGCCGAGCACGTCGGCCCCGAGCCGGAGGCAGCGCCGCTGCAGGAGCTGGGCCTGGGCTGGAAGAACAGCTTCGGTACCGGCAAGGGCGGCGACACCATCACCAGCGGCCTCGAAGGTGCCTGGACACCCACCCCGGTTTCGTGGGACAACAGCTATTTCCAGACGCTGTTCAGCTTCGAGTGGCAGCAGGTGGAGAGCCCGGCGGGCGCCAAGCAGTGGGCGCCGACCGACCCGGCCGCGGCCGACCTGGTACCGGACGCGCACGACCCGGCGAAGCGGCACGCGCCGATGATGCTCACCACGGACCTCGCGCTGCGCGTCGACCCGGTCTACGAGGAGATCGCCCGCCGCTTCTACGAGAACCCGCAGGAGTTCGCGGACGCGTTCGCCAAGGCGTGGTTTAAGTTGACCCACCGCGACATGGGCCCGATCGCCCGGTACCTCGGGCCGCTGGTACCGGCCGAGCCACAGCTGTGGCAGGACCCGGTACCCCCGGTCACGCACGAGCTGGTGGGTGCGGAGGACATCGCGGCGCTCAAGGAGTCGGTGCTCGCCTCGGGCCTGTCGGTCTCCGAACTGGTGACGACCGCGTGGGCCTCGGCGTCGACGTTCCGGGGTACCGACAAGCGGGGCGGGGCCAACGGTGCCCGCATCCGGCTTGCCCCACAGCGCCAGTGGGAGGCCAACGACCCGCCCCGGCTGGCAAGGGTGCTGCGGGTACTCGAGGGCATCCAGCGGGAGTTCAACGAGGCGCACGCGGGCGGCGTGCAGGTATCGCTCGCCGACCTGATCGTCCTCGCCGGGGGCGCGGCGGTCGAGCGGGCCGCGAAGAACGCCGGGTTCGACGTCGTGGTGCCGTTCACGCCGGGGCGCACGGACGCGACGCAGGAGCAGACCGACGAGGAGTCCTTCGCGGTACTGGAGCCGACCGCCGACGGGTTCCGCAACTACCTCGGCAAGGGTCACGTGCGGCCGGCGGAGCAGCTACTCGTCGACCGGGCCCAGCTCCTCACGTTGACCGCGCCGGAGATGACGGTACTGGTGGGTGGCCTGCGGGTACTGGACGCGAATGTCCAACAGTCCCCGTACGGCGTGTTCACCTCCCGGCCGGAGACAACGACTTCTTCGTGAACCTGCTCGAGTTCGGCACGAAGTGGGAGCCGACCTCGGTGGACGAGGAGACGTTCGAGGGGCGCGACGCCTCCACCGGCGAGGTGAAGTGGACCGCCACCCGCGTCGACCTCGTGTTCGGTTCGAACTCCCAACTCCGCGCGCTGGCCGAGGTCTACGCGAGCGACGACGCGACGGAGAAGTTCGTCCGCGACTTCGTCGCGGCGTGGGACAAGGTGATGAACCTCGACCGGTTCGACGTCGCCTGATCGGGTACCGCTCGGGGGCACCGCGTCGGCCGGGCACCGTCCCGGTCCGCGCGGTGCCCCGCGTTGCTGCGTCGACCGGCGGGTGAGGGCTAGGGGTGCGGTGTGGCCGAAAGTTCCTTGGCATAGCAGAGGCTCAGGTCCCACAGGTGGTACGGCGGGTAGGCGGGGATCGGCCGGTACCCCGCCCGTTCGTAGACCCTGACCGCCTCCGGCTGGCGTACCCCCGTCTCCAGCTTTATCCGGGTGGCGCCCAGCCGGGCGGCCAACTCGTCGACCCGGCTCATCAGCCGGCCCGCGATCCCCTGACCGCGCATCGACGGAACGACATACATCCGCTTCAGCTCGCACTCGCCGCCGTCTAGCGGCTGTACCGCGCAGCAGGCGACCGGTACCCCCGAATGGACGGCGAGCAGGAACCGGGCCTGCTGCTTGACCACCGGATGGTCGAACGAAATCTCCTCCGGGTATCGCGCGTCAAGCTCCGCGCGCAGCTCGGCGATCAGCGGTCGCACCCGCTCGTCCTCTGGGTCCACCTCGTCGATGTGCACGCGCAACGCTGCCTCCGGTATCAGTAGGTCGAGTTGAACGTCGATGACCCGCTCGACCAGCTCGGGCGGGTATGCCTCGGGCGTCGCCACGGCGGACAGTGCCAGGCCGTCGAGGCAGGCGACCAGGCACCGCACGCGCTCCTCGAGCGCGGCCTCCGAGACACCGTCCACATTGGACTCCGCGTTTGCGGCGCGGAGCAGGCCGGTCAGCCGGGCCACCCAGCGCTCGTGCCGCAGCGTGTGTTCCTTGCGCAGCACCGGATCCGTGCGCGCGGCGAGCAGGAAGTGTGCCCACACGGTCGAGCCGAGCCTCCGGTCGCCGTCCAGCGGCAGGCCCTCTAGGAGCACCGCGCGTAGCAGGGTGCGGGCGTCCGGCTGTGGCGGCAGTGCGTCGATGCGCGCTGCCATCCGCCGGTGCATGACGTCGCGGGCGTGCGTCAGCAGCGCCTGCTTGTCCTTGAAGTAGTGGGCGACCCTGCCTGTGGTGCAGCCGGCCGCGGCAGCCACGGAGCGCAGCGTCAGCCCGTCGAGGCCGTGCTCGCTGACCACGCGCCACACCGCAAGGGACAGCTCCCTACGCCGCTCCTCGTGGTCCACCTGCCGGGGCACCGCGCCTCCTCGACGGGTTGGCGTAACGGCTGTTACGTAACGGCTGTTACGTTACGGTCGCGGCGGCGGAGGCGTCAAGCGGGTACCCTCGCGTTTGATAGGTAGCACGGCTAGAGGTAGCTAGCCCAGCTATCGCGAGGATGGGCGGGACCCGGGCCGTTCGATGCCGGCTGGAAGGACACCGTCGACCTGCTGCCCCACCAGGTCGCCACCGTCGCCGTGCGGTTCACCGACTACCGGGGCCGGTTCGTGTTCCACTGCCACAACCTGGAGCACGAGGACATGGAGATGATGGCCACCTTCGTCGTCGGCTGACCCGTCACGGCCGGCGGACCGGCCGGGCCGGGCCGGCTCAGCCCGGCTGCACCACGGCCGCGGCACCGCCGCCCCGGCGTACCGGTTCGGCGGCCGCGAGGATCCGGCCGTCGCGCAGGAACTCCACGCCGGTCGCCGCGCCGATCTCCGCGGGCGGGTTGAACCGGTACCCGAGCGCGGCCAGCCCGGCCGCCTCAGGTGAGGCCAGGAAGGCCGCCTCGACGTCTGTGTGCACGCCGTTGCGCTGGGAGGCGCGCGGCGCGGCGATCGCGTCCGGCAGGCTCATCCCGAAGTCCAGCCGGTCCACGAGGATCTGAAGGACGGTGGTGATGATGGTCGCGCCGCCCGGCGAGCCGACCGCCAGGTACGGGCGGCCGTTGTCGAGCAGGATGGTGGGCGCCATCGAACTGCGCGGCCGCTTACCCGGCGCGGGCAGGTTGGGATCCGGCGCGCTGCCCTGGGTCGGCGTGAAGTTGAAGTCGGTCAGCTCGTTGTTGAGCAGGAAACCCCGGCCGGGTACCACCATGGCATTGCCGCCGATCTGCTCGATGGTCAGCGTGTACTCCACGACGTTGCCCCACCGGTCGGCCACGGTCAGGTTCGTGGTGTGCTGCTCGGTCGAGGCGGTCGCCGTGGCGGTACCGGCGGCGCAGGTCGCCGGTACGCCCGGCTGGCCCGGGGCGACCGGGGTCGGCAGCGCGTGCGACTGGTCGACCAGGCAGGCGCGCTGCCGGCCGAAGTCGGTGGTGAGCAGGGAATCCAGCGTCGCGCGGGGAGTGTAGTCGCCGACGTACCGGTTGCGGTCGGCGAAGGCCAGGGCGGTCGCCGACAGGTAGTCGTGCAGCGCGGTCACCCGGGGCTCGCCGGCCAGGTCGAAGTTCTTCAGGATGTTCAGCGCCTCGCCGACCGTGCTGCCGCCGCTGGACGGGGTGGCCATGCCGTAGACGTCCAGGCCGTGGTACGTGACGTGGGTCGGCGCGGGCTGCCGGACGGCGTAGGAGGCCAGGTCCGCGGGGCGCATGCCGCCGGGCGCGATGGGGTACGGCCAGGGCTGCGCGGGCGAGGTGGACAGCGGTGGATGGTTCACGGTCGCCACGATGTCCCGACCGATCGGCCCGTCGTACAGCGCGCCCACGCCGTCGCGGGCGATGAGCTTGTACGTCTCGGCAAGTTGCGGGTTGCGGAAGGTGGAACCGATCGCGGGCGGCGCGCCGCCCGGCAGGTACAGGGCGCTGGTCGAGGTGAACTGGCTGAACGCGGCGGCGTTGGAGGCGACCTGGCCGTTGAACGTCGCGTCCACCGGGAACCCGCGCTCGGCTACCGTGATGGCCGGGCGCAGCGCGTCAGGCAGTGACGTCGAGCCCCAGTTGTGCAGCGCGGTCTGCCACGTCATCAGCGAGCCGGGTACGCCGGCCGAGACGCCGCTGACCCGGGCCTGCTGGAACGGCAACGGCGCGCCGGTCGCCGGGTTGACGAACGCCTCCGGGCCCATAGACGCGGGCGCGGTCTCCCGGCCGTCGAGGCTGTGCACGGTGCGGGTACGCGCGTCGTAGTACAGGAAGAACCCGCCGCCGCCGATGCCGGAGGAGAACGGCTCGGTCACCCCGAGCGCGGCCGCGGTGGCGACCGCGGCGTCGACCGCGTTGCCGCCGTGGCGCAGCACGTCCAGGCCGACTCCGGTGGCGGTGGCGTCGACCGAGGCCACCGCGCCGCCGTAGCCCACCGCCGTCGGACCCGACGCGGCACCGGGCGGGGCGGCGGCGGCCGGAGCCACCGGTACCGCGAGGATGCCCGCCGCCAGTGCCACCGGTACCGCCAGCTGCCGCCGCCTCATGGTGCCTCCCCGCCCGATCGGACTACATCGACATCATTCTCCCTACCCCCGCCTGGGCGCGACCGCAACCGCTGGCGTGGTCGTCGAGACCTGGGCGGGCGCCGGCGCCGGCCGGCGGAAGGTGAGCGCGACGAGTACCGAGCCGGCGGCGATCCCGGCGGCGACGGTGAACGCTGCCGTCATCGCGTGCATCGTCGTGGCCGCAGCGGCCGTACCGCTCCCGGTCGCCGGGTGGCGCAGCGCCGAGCCGTAGACCGTGACGAGGACGCTGAGCCCGAGCGTGCCGCCCAGTTGCTGCATGGTCTGCAGCGCGCCGCCCGCGGCTCCCGCGTCGGCCGCCGGTACCTCCGCCATGATGACCGGGTTGAGCGGCACGAAGCCCAGCCCGCCGCCGATCCCGAGCACCGCCATCGCCCCGAACACCGCGGGCAGGTAGTGGGTGTCCGGGTGGAGCCGGGTCAGCCAGAGCAGGCCGCCGGCCATCATCAGGCTCCCGGTGACCGCGAGCGGCTTCGGGCCGACCCGCGCCAGCAGCCGGGGTACCAGCCGGGTCATGGCGAACATGCCGACCGCCATCGGCAGGAAGGCGAACCCGGTGGTCAGCGCGGTGTACCCGCGCAGGTTCTGCAGGTACTGGGTGAGGAAGAAGAAGGTGGACATCATCGCGGCCGGGCCGAGCAGGAAGTTGGCGTACCCGGCCGCCCTGTTGCGGTCGGCGAACAGCCGCAGAGGCAGCAGGGGAGCCGCGGTGCGCGCCTCGACGAGGACGAACGCGGCCAGGCATGCCGCGCCGGCGGCCAGCGGGGCGACCGTGCGGGCGCCGGACCAGCCGGCCTCGGCGGCGTGCAGCAGCGCGTAGACCAGCGCGGCGACCCCGGTGGTCGCCAGGGCTGCACCGGCCAGGTCGACCCGGGCCGGGTGCCGGGCCGGCTCGCGGACGAAGCGCGGCACCAGGGCCAGGGCGGCGGCACCGAACGGTACGTTGATGAACAGCACCCAGCGCCAGGTACCGATCTGGGTGAGCAGCCCACCGACGATCAGCCCGATCGCGAAGCCGCCGCCGGCCACCGCCGACATGAGCGACAGTGCGCGCACCCGTTCGCGCGGGTCGCTGAACGTGGTGACGACCAGCGCGATGGTGTTGGGACCCGCGGCGGCGGCGCCCACGCCCTGCGCGATCCGGGCGGCCAGCAGCCAGCCGGCGGTCGGCGCCAGGCCCCCGACCAGTGAGGCGACGGTGAACAGGGCGATGCCGGCGAGGAACATCCGGCGCCGGCCGAGGATGTCGCCGGCCCGCCCGCCGAGCAGCAGCAGGCCGCCGAAGCTCAGTGTGTACCCGCTCATCACCCAAGCCAGGCCGGTGGCGGAGAAGCCGAGGTCGGACCTTATCCGGGGCAGCGCGACGTTCATGACGGTGGCGTCCAGGATCAGCATGAGGGTGCAGGTGACGATCAGCGCCAGGACCAGGCGCGGTCGGTCGGGTACGGGCACGGCGGCGCGCTCGGGCACGGTGTCTCCTCGGGCCGGTTAATCGGACAGAGTCTCCGCTTGCTTCCCGGCTATGATATGGACACACCGTCCGGTTCCGTCAAGGGTAACCGGAGACATTGTCCGGATAATTCTGGGGGTACCCGCTTGGCGACTGAGGACCGATCGCTGCGCGCGGACGCCCGGCGCAACCGTGAGCGCCTGATCGAGGTGGGCCGGGCTGCGTTCGCGGAGCACGGCGCGGACGCGCCGATGGACGACATCGCCCGGCGGGCCGGGGTGGGCGCCGGTACCCTCTACCGCCACTTCCCCACCCGCGACGCCTTGCTGCTCGCCGTCTACCGCAGCGACATCGAGACGATAGCCGGACGGGCCAGGGTACTGGGCGACGAGCTGCCCCCGATGGAGGCGCTGACCGCGTGGCTGCGCGAGCAGCTGGACTACATCTCCCACCGGTACGGCGTGGGCTCCGCCATCAAGAAGATGCTCGCCTCCGAGACCGAGACGCTGGACTACTGCCGGGACACCATGCGCGCGGCGATCCGCGGGCTGCTGGAGCGGGCGCAGCGGGCGGGCCTAGTGCGGCCGGACGCCGATCCGGTCACGGTACTGCGGCTGGTACACGCCGTCGGGCTGGCCAGCGAGACCGCGCCGGAGCAGGCGGAGCTGATGCTCGCCATCGTGGTGGACGGGCTGCGCGCCGGCGACTGACCGCCCACCGTGCCGGCCGGCTCGCGGCGGCGGTGAGCAGAGGTTCACCCACTTGAAACGGCCGCGTCGCGGGGCGGGAACAGCCCGGCGGTGGAGTGGATCCCGACCCACCCAAGCGGCGGGGCGCACCTAGGGTTCCGTCGGCGGCACCGTCCGCCGGGTCTGGTCCGAGAGGTGCAGGCGGGGCCGGAGGTCCCGTTCCACGGCGGGAGAAAAGCCCGGGAGGCCAGGTCGATCCGGCCGCGATGGCCCGGGTCCCGGTCCCGGAGGGGGCTGACCGTCGATGACAACGCTCGCCAATCCACCCGCACCGTCCGAAGTGGACACCGACTCGGCCGACCTGGCCGGCTTCGGGTACCCCCAGCAACTGCACCGCAGGCTCGGCTCGTACGCCTCGTTCGCGGCCGGCTTCTCCTTCGTCTCCATCCTCACCACGGTCTTCCAGCTCTTCGGGTTCGGCTTCGCCTTCGGCGGGCCGGCGTTCTTCTGGACCTGGCCGCTGGTCTTCGCCGGCCAGTTGCTCGTCGCGCTGTGCTTCGCGGAGCTGGCCGCGCACTACCCGATCGCCGGCTGCATCTACCAGTG
>CAZYCD010000234.1:0-7498 GCA_964645345.1 uncultured Micromonosporaceae bacterium | reverse complement strand
GGAGCGTCCACAAAGGACATGCGGAAGATGCCGAGCCGGCGGCGCAACACGATCGACCCGCTGGAGCTGCGCCCGGGCGACTACGTGGTGCACGAACAGCACGGCATCGGCCGGTACCTGGAGATGGTGCAGCGCACCGTCAACGGCGCCGAGCGCGAGTACCTGGTCATCGAGTACGCGTCGACCAAGCGCGGCCAGCCCGGCGACCGGCTGTTCGTGCCGACCGACCAGCTCGACCAGCTGTCCCGGTACGTCGGCGGGGAGACGCCGACGGTACACAAGCTGGGCGGCTCGGACTGGGCAAAGTCGAAGGCCCGGGCGCGCAAGGCGGTGCGCGAGATCGCCGCCCAGCTCATCCAGCTCTACGCGGCCCGGCAGAACTCGCAGGGCCACGCGTTCGGCCCCGACACGCCGTGGCAGCGGGAGCTGGAGGACGCCTTCCCGTACGCGGAGACGCCGGACCAGCTCTCCGCGATCGAGGAGGTCAAGGCGGACATGGAGAAGTCGGTACCGATGGACCGGCTGATCTGTGGCGACGTCGGGTACGGCAAGACGGAGATCGCGGTACGGGCGGCGTTCAAGGCGGTACAGGACGGCAGGCAGGTGGCCGTGCTGGTACCCACGACCCTGCTGGTACAGCAGCACTACAACACGTTCTCCGAGCGGATGAGCCAGTTCCCGGTACAGATCCGGCAGCTGTCGCGGTTCCAGACCGCGAAGGAGGCGGAGCAGACGCTGACCATGGCGTCCGAGGGCACCGCGGACATCGTCATCGGTACCCACCGGCTGCTGCAGAACTCCACCCGCTTCAAGCAGCTCGGCATGGTCGTGGTGGACGAGGAGCAGCGTTTCGGCGTCGAGCACAAGGAGTTCCTCAAGCAGCTGCGCACCTCGGTCGACGTGCTGACGATGAGCGCCACGCCGATCCCGCGGACCCTGGAGATGGCCATCACCGGGATCCGGGAGATGTCCACCATCGCCACCCCGCCTGAGGAGCGGCACCCGGTGCTCACCTTCGTCGGCGCGTACGACGACCGGCAGGTGACCGCCGCGATCCACCGCGAGCTGCTGCGCGAGGGCCAGGTCTTCTACCTGCACAACCGGGTCGAGTCGATCGAGAAGGCCGCGCGGCGCCTGCGCGAGCTGGTACCCGACGCGCGGATCGCGGTGGCGCACGGCCAGATGGGCGAGGACGCCCTGGAGAAGGTGATGGTCGGCTTCTGGGAGAAGGAGTTCGACGTCCTGGTCTGCACCACGATCGTGGAGTCGGGCATCGACATCCCGAACGCCAACACCCTGATCGTGGAGCGGGCCGACCTGCTGGGCCTGGCTCAGCTGCACCAGATCCGGGGTCGCGTCGGCCGGGGCAGGGAACGCGCGTACGCCTACTTCCTGTACCCGCCGGAGCGCCCGCTCACCGAGCATGCGCACGAGCGGCTGGCCACCATCGCGCAGCACACCGAGCTGGGCGCGGGCATGTACGTGGCGATGAAGGACCTGGAGATCCGAGGCGCCGGCAACCTGCTGGGCGGCGAGCAGTCCGGGCACATCGAGGGCGTCGGGTTCGATCTCTACGTCCGGATGGTCGGCGAGGCGGTGGCCGCGTTCAAGGGGGAGAAGCAGGCCGAGGAGGAGGTCGACGTCAAGATCGACCTTCCGGTCGACGCTCACCTGCCACACGAGTATATCGGCGTGGAGCGGCTGCGCCTGGAGATGTACCGGAAGCTGGCCTCCGCGCGTACCGAGCAGGCGCTGGCCGAGGCGGTGACCGAGATGCGCGACCGGTACGGCGCCCCGCCGCCCGAGGTGGAGAACCTCGTGGCGGTGGCGAAGTTCCGGATCCTGGCCCGGGAGTACGGGTTGACCGACGTGTCCCTGCAGGGCAGGCACATCCGGTTCTCCCCGGCTCCGCTGCCGGACTCCAAGCAGCTGCGGCTCAAGCGGCTGTACCCGGACGCGGTCTACAAGGCGGCCGCGGACCAGGTTTCGGTACCCCGCCCCGCCACTCGCCGGGTGGGTGGGGAGCCGCTGCGCGACACCGCCCTGCTGGACTGGTGCGCCGAACTGATCACCGCGATCCTCGGCCGCCCCGCGAACGGCCCTGACCAGCGGGCGTGAGAGAGTGAGCGCCATGCCTCGCCGCGCTCTCGTCGCAGCCGCCGCCGCGGCACTGGTCGTCACCGTGCTGACCGGCTGCCGCTCGGATCCCAGGGTCGCCGCCTACGTCAACGGGAAGACCATCACCGAGGCGCAGGTGGACTCGATGGTCGCCGATGCCAGGACGGCCGCGCAGCGCAACGCCGCCCAGGCGCAGACGGCCGGTGGTACGGCGGAGCACGTGCCGAGCCGGGCCGAGGCGGTCAGCGTGCTGACCACCCAGGAGATCGCCAGGCAGACACTGGCCGACAAGAACCTCACCAAGGCTCAGGTCGATCCGGGCCAGGTGGCCCAGCAGTTCGGCGTTCCGGTAGGCAGCAGCTACGCCGGCGCCCTGACCGACATCGTCGCGGGCATCATCGCGCTGGCGAACGCGGTCGGCAACAACGCCCAGCCGAGCGACGCCGAGCTTCGCGACGTGTACGACCGCGCGGTCGCCAAGGGGCTGGCCGCCCCCGGTACCTTCGAGCAGGTCAAGCCGCAGCTGCTGCAGGTCAACGGGCTGCCGCAAGACATCTCGGTCCGCAATGAGCTGGCCACCAGCGCGGCGCACACCGGGGTAACCGTCAACCCCCGGTACGCACCGCTGGAGTTTCCGGTCGTGACGCTGAGCACGCCGGACGGCCGGTCCTTCGTGGCGGTCGCGCTGCCGCTCGGCACGACCGGCACGGGCACCGTGCAGACCGCGCCGACGCCGGCGGCGTCCACCGCCGACTGATCCTCACCCGGCATGCCCGCGCGGATCGTCCTGCTGGTCACCTCGCCGCGACTGCCCGCGGGGCTGCTCACCGCCGCCGCGTGGGAGCTGGTCCGCGGCGCGCCGGTACTGACCGGGCCGCGGGTACCGGCGGAGCAGCTCGCCGCGCTCGACGCGGCCGGGGTGCGCGTGCGGACCACCGAGCGCGCGGTACCCGAACTCCTCGACGCCGCGACCAAGTCCGGGGTGGCTGTCTGGTGGTCGGGGCCGGGCGGGGACGAGGACGTCGCCAGGGAACTGGGCCTGCGCCTGGCCCGTGAGCCGGGGTTAGCCGAGCTGGAGCTGATGTACGGCTCGTGGGACCCGCCGGGCGCCCGGCTGCTGGACGCGGTGACGGTGATGGACCGGCTCGCCTCGCCGGGCGGCGACCCGTGGAAGCTGGCCCAGACGCACCGCAGCCTCGCCAGGTTCCTGCTGGAGGAGGCGTACGAGGCGTACGACGCGATCGAGGCCGACGACTCCGGGGCGCTGCGCGAGGAGCTGGGCGACGTGCTGCTGCAGGTACTGCTGCATGCGCGGATGGCGCAGAACCTGCCGGACGGCCGGGCATGGGACGTCGACGACGTGGCCGGCGACCTGGTGGACAAGCTCATCCGCCGCAACCCGCATGTGTTCAGCGGCGCCGGGCTGACCGACCTGGACGAGATCACCGACCAGTGGGAGCGGATCAAGAAGGCGGAGAAGGCGCGGGCCTCGGCGCTGGACGGCATCGCGTGGTCGCAGCCGGCCCTCGCGCTGGCCGCGAAGGTGCTCTCCCGGGCGCGCCGGGCGGGGCTGGCGGTCGCCCTGCCGGAAGGCGATGACCTCGGCGAGCGGCTGCTGCGGCAGGTGGCCGAGGCGCGCGACGAGGACGCCGAGGCCGCACTGCGCCGGGCCGCGCTGCGCTACGCCGACGCGGTACGCGAGGCGGAGGGCCGGGCCGCCGGTACCTGAGCCGGGCGCAGCGCGCACACCAGGGCCAGGGCGACCGCGGCGCTACCGGCGAGCTGCGCCGAGGTCGGCACCGTGCGGTCGAGGACGGCCGCGCCGCCGAGCGAGGCGACCGGTACCAGTCCGGCGAACACCCCCGCCCGTTCCACGCCCAGCCGGCCCAGCCCGGCGTACCAGCAGAGGAAGGCCAGGACGGTGAGCACCACCGCGACGTAGAGCAGCGCGGCCGACTCGGCCGGCGTGGGTACCCGCAGCCGCCGCCACTCGCCGGCCAGTGCACCGGCCAGCAGCAGTTGCGGTACGGCGAGCGCGCAGGCCCAGGCGGAGACGCGCACCGGTCCCAGTACCGGCAGCAGCGGGGCGGCCAGCAGGGAGAAGCAGACCTCCCCGGCCAGCGCCCCGGTCGCCCAGGCCAGCCCGGCCAGGCTCGCGTTCCCGCCGCCCTGCACCAGCGCGACGCCGGCCACCGCGAGAGCGCCGCTGGCCGCCAGGCGGACCGAGGGCCGGCGCCCGGCTAGCGCAGGTCCCAGCACGGCCAGCATCAGCGGGGTGGCGCCGACGACGGTACCCAGCAGGCCCGGGTCGGCCTCCCGCAGCGCGGCGAGCACGCAGACGTTGAACCCGGCCAGGCCGGTCGCGGCCAGCGCGCCCAGCCGGACCAGGTCGCGCCCGGACATCGCGGGCCGGGGCCTGGCGGACCGGCGGGCGAGCAGCCCGAGCAGGACGGCGGCCAGCGCGTACCGCACGGCCTGCCCGGCCAGCGTGGGGTACCCGAGCAGCAGCCGGCTCACCGCGAAGGAACTGCCGAGGATCGTCATGGCCAGGGCGCACAGCACGGCTCCGGTCGATCGCATGCTGGCGAGGCTAGGAGCCGCAATGGTCTACTGAAAAGGTCCATTCAACGGCTGGATCGGAGGACCAAGTTGTTCGTCCTGGACCGGCCCGCCGGCAACCTCGGCGAGCAATTGGCCGGCAAGCTGCGCGAGGCGATCCGCGACGGGCGGCTGGGCGCCGGCACCCGGCTGCCGGCGACCCGGGACCTGGCCGGCGAGCTGGGCGTCTCGCGGGGCGTGGTGGTCGGCGCGTACGAGCAGTTGCTCGCCGAAGGGCGGCTGGTGGCCCGGTCCGGCGCCGGTACCTTCGTGACCGCCGGGCCGGGTCCGCAGCACGACATCGCGCCGCCGCCCCCGCCCGGACCGGTGCAGCCGCTGCGCCCCGGCATCCCGGACCTCAACCTGTTCCCGCGCCGGGCCTGGCGCCGGGCGTACGAGTCGGCGCTGGCCGCGGCGGCAGCCGCCGACCTGGACTACGGCGACCCGGCCGGCGCACCCGCGCTGCGCGCCCAGCTCGCCGGCTACCTCACCAGGGTACGGGCGGCCCGGGTCGAACCGGCCGGGCTGCTGGTGACGACGGGCGCGGCGCAGGCGTTCGCGGTGCTGGCCGATGCCCTGCGGCGGCGCGGGGTGGGCCGGATCGCCGTGGAGGACCCGGGCAGCGCGTCGATCCGGGAGCACCTGTCCGCCGCCGGGCTGGCTCCGGTGCCGGTACCGGTCGACGGGGGTGGCCTGGACGTCGCCGCGCTGGGCCGCCTCCGCGTGGCCGCGGTGGTCGTCACGCCGGCGCACCAGTTCCCGACCGGCGTCGTGCTGGCGCCGGACCGGCGCGGCGCGCTGGTCGCCTGGGCGCGGCGCACCGGCGGCCTGGTCGTGGAGGACGACTACGACGCCGAGTTCCGCTACGACCGGGACCCGGTGGGCAGCCTCCAGGGGCTCGCGCCCGACATCGTCGCGCTGGTCGGCTCGGTCAGCAAGGGGCTCGCGCCGGCGCTGCGGCTGGGTTGGCTGGCCGGGCCGCCCCGGCTCATGCCGGACCTCGCGGCGGCCAAGTCGGCCGCGGACAACGGCGGGCCGGCGCTGGACCAGCTCGCGTTCGCCCGCCTGCTAGAGGGCGGCGGGTACGACCGGCACCTGCGCGCCGTGCGCCGGATCTACCGGTACCGGCGGGACGTGGCGGTCGAGGCGCTGGCCCGGTACCTGCCGTCGGCGGTGGTGACCGGGGTGGCCGCCGGCATGCACCTGATGGTCACACTGCCGGACGGCGTGGACGATGCGGCCCTCGCGGCGCGGGCGGCCGCGCAGGGGATCGGCGCGCTGGCCCTGTCCGGTACCCGGATCGCCCGCGGCGGCCCGCCCGGGCTGGCCATCGGGTACGCATCGGTACCGCCGGACCGGCTGCGCTCGGCCATCGAGGCGCTCGGAACGTTGGTCGGCCGGCCGGCCCCGTAAGGTAGGTTGCGGGGATGCCGGAGCAGTTTCACGCCATCGCAGAGCTGGTCGTCGACGCCCTCCTGGAGGCGGATCCCGCCACGGCCAGTTTCGCCGGGGACCACCGGTTCGACGGGCGGCTACCCGACTACTCGTCCGACGCGGTCGCCTCCACCGTGGCGATGCTGCGGGAGGCCGGCAACGCACTGTCCCAAGTGGACGATGAGGCGCTCGACCCGCAGGACCGGGTGGACCTCCAGTTGCTCATGTCGCGCGTGGACCGGGAGCTGTTCGAGCTGACCGAGGTGCGCGAGCACGAGTGGAACCCGCTGGCGTACAACCCCGGCAGCCTGCTGTACGGCCTGATCGCCCGGCCGTTCGCGCCGGTACCGGAGCGGCTGATGAGCATCGCGCAACGGCTGGACGCGATCCCGGACTCGCTGGCCACCGCCCGGGCACAGCTCACCGACTGCCCGCGTATCCACCTGGAGACCGCGCTCGGCCAGTTCGCCGGTACCGCGTCGTTGATCCGCGACGAGGTACCGGCGCTGCTGTCCGGCGCGTCCGGGCTGGTGCCCCAGGTCATGCCGAAGATGGGCGGGGCGCTGGCGGCGCTCGCCGACTTCGACGGCTGGCTGCGCGGCCGGCTGGAGGCCACCGGCGAGGGTCGCGACCCGCGGCTCGGCCGCCCGCTGTGGGAGGCCCGGCTGTGGCACACGCTGGACACCGAGTTGTCCGCGTCGGAGGTGCTGTCCCGCGCGGAGAGCCTGCTCGACCTGGTCGCCGAGCAGTTGCGCGAGGCGGCCGCCGCGCTGACCGGCGAGCCGGCCACGGACGCGACGGTACGGGCGGCCCTGGACCGGCGGGCGGACCAGCACCCGGACAGCACGTCCATTGTGGACCTGGCGAAGCTGACCCTGGACGAGGCGACGGACTTCGTCCGGGCGCAGGAGCTGGTGTCCCTTGTGGACGATCCGTGCGTCATCCAGGAGATGCCGGAGTTCGCACGGGGTGTGGCGGTGGCCTACTGCGACCCGCCCGGCCCGCTGGAGACTGCGCAGGTGCCGACGTTCTACTGCATCGCGCCGGCGCCGGGCGACTGGCCGGCGGAGCGGGTCACGTCGTTCTACCGCGAGTACAACAACGACATGATCCGCAACCTGACCGTGCATGAGGCGATGCCCGGGCACTTCCTGCAGCTCGCGCACTCCCGCCGGTACCGGGGCGCGACCCGGGCGCGGGCGCTGGGCTACTCCGGACCGTTCGTGGAGGGCTGGGCGGTCTACGCCGAGGAGCAGATGACGGCGCTGCGCTTCGGCGGGGTACCCGTCCGGTTGCAGCAGTTGAAGATGCAGCTGCGGATGGCGCTCAACGCGGTCATCGACCAGCT
>CAZYCD010000233.1:5364-7513 GCA_964645345.1 uncultured Micromonosporaceae bacterium | reverse complement strand
GCACCCCGGTACTCAGCCACGACGGCGCGGACCTGGCCGCGGCCCTGCAGACCATCCGGGAGATCGGCGACGGCGACGCGCTGGACGCGGCGGTCGACGCGGCGTTCCCGGGCAGCCGGGTGGACATCGCCCAACAGGACGGCCGGTTCGAGCTGCGGCTGCGCCAGCACGGCATGCTGCGGCCGATGGGCGCGGCCGAGCTGTCCGACGGCACCCTGCGGTACCTGCTGTGGGCCGGCGCCCTGCTCACCCCGCGCCCACCGGAACTGCTGGTGCTCAACGAGCCCGAGACCAGCCTGCATCCGGACCTGCTGCGCCCGTTGGCAGACCTCATCCACGCCGCCTCGGCCGGTACCCAGGTCGTCGCCGTCACCCACTCCCGCACCCTGGTGTCGGCCCTGGAGCACGCCGGCGCCCACGACGGGACCGGACTGCAGACCACCGAACTGGTGAAGGAGTTCGGCGCGACGGCCGTGGCCGGCCAGGGCCGGCTCGACGAGCCGGCCTGGCACTGGCCCAGCCGCTGACAGCTGAAGGCGCGCCGCTATTTCCCCTGGGGTACCTGGTCTTTGACCTCGTTGTAACCGACCTTTCCGGGGGTCTGGGTCGGCGAGTAGATCACGCGGATCACGCCCGTCGGGAACACCTCCGCCGTCGTCACGTTCAGGTGGTACGGCGCCTCGCCGTCGTCGAAGAGCCTGCGGCCCTTGCGTGCCGCTACGGGGTGCACCAGCAGGCGCAGCTCGTCGACCAGCCCCGCGGCGAGCAGTTGCTGTACCACGGAGATCGAGCCGGGAATGAGGATGCCTCTGATGCCGGCATCGGCCTTGAGCGCGGTGACGGCCTCGACGAGGTCGCCGTTGGCCAGCTCGGAGTTGCGCCAGGTGAACTGCAGCGGCTGGTGCGAGACGACCACCTTGCGCATGTCCCCGAGTTGCTTCGCGAACGCCGCGTCGTCGCCGCCCGCAGCCTCGCGGTCGGGCCACGCTCCGGCGAAGCTGTCGTACGTCTCGCGGCCGAGCAGCAGCACATCGGACGTGTCGTAGTCCTCACCGACGGCGCGGCCCATGTTCTCGTCGAAGTACGGGAAGTGCCATGCCGGGTCGATTTCAGCCACGCCGTCGGCCGAGATGAACAGCGTGGAGATGACCTTTGCCATCGCGGTGGTCCCTTCCAGTCGTGGTGTCGGTAGGTGGACCGGTGCGGTAGCCAAACCTCATCGCCCGGCCACAGATCCGTCTACCAGACCGGCCACAGATCCAGCTACCGGACGAGCCGGGATGTCGAGCAGGCGATGGGAATCTGCGATCTGCATTCGGGCGCCGCGGCCGGCGATCAGCCGGGGGCGTGCCTCCGTTGAACGCGGCCGCCGTCGAACAGCTCCGGCTGCCGGCACGGGTAGAACCGACCAACTGAGGTACAGGGAGAGGATGGCGAAGCCGCGGTCGACCAGCTCCGGAAGCCTGCACGCCGGTGACCGGCCGACCGTGAGTACCGGAGGGCGTCTCGCATGCTGACGGGCGTGCGTCGTGGCCCGGCGTGCGCCCACCCGACCGGACGCCGACGGCTGACCCGGCTGACCGCGGCCAGCCTCGCGGGTCACCTGGTCTTCGAGCTGTTGGCCGGCGTCGGCATGCCACTGGCCTCGATACTCGGCCCGTACGCGGCCGCGGGCGTCTGGGGCCTGGCCACCGGCGGTGTCTGGCGGCTGGCCGCGGCCGGACAGGAGTCCGACGACCGGGTGCTGTCCGCCGTGAACGGCTTCGGGCTGGCCGCGGTGACGGCTCACCTGGCCGGCTGGCCAACCCGCCGCACCAGAACAGGTCTGCCGTGGCTGCAGGAGTGCGAGGGACTCGAGCGAAAGCTGATGCCCTACTACAACTCGGTCCTCTACGTCTCGGCAGCCGCCGCCCTGCTCGCGACCGCCCGGGAAAACCGCACCGCTCGCAAACACCTACCGATGGGCATGCTGGGACTCGTCCCGGCACTCATCGCGTTCCAACACTGGGAGCACCAACGCCTGGTACGACAGGCCCAGACCCGTCGTGCATGGTGGAACCGCCGGCTGCAGCCGCACCGGTAGACCTGGATCGGCTGCCGGGAGCGAGCCGGCCGGACCACCGACCAAAGTCGGTGCCGAAATCCGAGG
>CAZYCD010000233.1:0-5264 GCA_964645345.1 uncultured Micromonosporaceae bacterium | reverse complement strand
GCATGTACCACGGCGAGGTCCAGGTAGGGACGCAGTCCTGGTCAATCGAAGTTACCGACCGCCGGTGGAGCGGCGTGGTCGCACGGGCCGGCAACCGGCCCGTCGTCCGGCTGTATCCCCGCCATAGCCACGTACCCGGCCCCGGCGGTCCCGTCGGATGGGCGCGACACTGGCACTCACCCGCGACGACGCACGCATCCACGTCCACTGTCGGCATGGCCGCGGGGCCGGGTACGGATCGAGGTCACCGGCGTCTTGGCCGAACTCGAACTGGTCGCGCTGACCGCGGCCTTCGCCCTACTCACCCGCCGGCACCGCCGGATGGTGCTGATGATGGCGGTGGTCGGCGCCACCGGCCACGGCCCGATCAGCTAGCCGAGCGGATCCTCCGCGGCCCTGACGCAAGTTCACCCGGTACGGGTGATGCGCGGATGGCATCGCCAACGAAACCATGGCTGCATGGCCGGCGGTAGGGGTTGACGTCGTGGACGGCGCGACTGTGTTGACCGTCGTTGGCAGCCGCACCGAGGCGGAGCTGATCGTCGGCATGCTGCACAGCCACGGCGTGAAGGCGGCCCTGCTCGCGGACGATGCCGGCGGGCAGTACCCGCAGCTGCAGGCGGAGGGCGTACGCGTGCTGGTTGCCCGCTCCGATGAGGCCTCAGCCCGCAGGCTCCTGGCCGCCGGGGACACCGCGGGACCAGTCGACACCGAGTAGGCGGGCAGCGGCAACGGCAACGTCGCCAAAGCGGGTCGGCTCACCCCGACCACCACCGGCGGCGACGAGCCGCAGTCCCACCGCCACACTCAGCGCGCGTCTCAGCTTCATGCTTCTGTTCCTTTCACTTCGGCTCCCATGGCGGAGCCCCGCGCAGTACAGCGCTCCACGTCGTTCCAGGTCGCTCCCGCGCCCGTGCCGCGGCGGCCGGAGACGAGGCTGCCGGCTTCCGGTCTGTTTGCCGCGGCCGCCGACGGGGGTACCTGCCGGGCATGACCGACACTCCCCTAGCCCCCGACATGGTGGATGACGGCGCCTCCGACGTGCTGGCCGAGGACGAGGTCGTCCACGTGGCGCCGGGCGGCGCCGAACTGGCCGAGGCGATCGAACACAGTCACGACGCCGGCGGTTTCATCGCCGACGTACCGGCCTGGAACGAGCAAGACCCGCTGCCCTGACCCTGGCCGTCTGACGCGGCTGAGGGAACACGCCTGGCGGTCCAGGCCGCCATGACGTCTGACACACCCGGTTGTCATCCCCGGCTATCGTAACTATCTTGGTTACGACAGAGAGGTCGGGGGAGATGACGGGCAACAGCCGGTACACAATCGCGCTGCATGTATTGACCTGGATGGCGCTGGTCGCCCGGCGCGGCCGGGATCTGGTCACCTCCGAGCAGATCGCGGGCAGCGTGCACACCAACCCGGTGTTCCTGCGCCGGGTGCTCGGACCGCTGCGCGAGGCCGGGCTGGTGCAATCGCAGCGCGGTTCCGGTGCCGGATGGCGGCTGTCCCGGCCGGCCGCGGAGATCACCCTGGCCGAGGTGTACCGCGCCATGGCCGATCAGCCCCTGTTCCCGATGCACCACGGCGAGCCCAACCCGGACTGCCCGGTAGGTCACGGGATCCGGCCGGCCCTGGCGCCGCTCTACCAGGCCGCGGAGGACGCCCTCACCCGCCAGTTGGCCGGTACCACCATCGAGGACCTGCTCGTCGACACCCTGCGGCAGCACGCCGCCTCCTGATCCGCACGCCCGGCAACTTCTGCCTTCACTGTGCCCGCAGACGTAACCACATCAGTTGCAACCGAGGAGAAGACCATGTACCGCCGCCTGCTCGTGCTCTCGCTCGCCGCATTCGCGGTGGGTACCGACAGCTTCGTCATCGCGGGCGTTCTGCCCGAGGTGTCCGCTTCCCTGCACGTGGGCACCGCGGCGGCCGGGCAATTGATCACCGCGTACGCCTTGTCCTACGCGCTGCTCTCCCCGGTCATGGCGGCCGCTACCGCGCGCTGGCCGCGGCGGGCCGTGCTGCTGGCCGGGCTGGCGCTGTTCATCGCCGGTACCGCCGGCTCCGCGCTGCTGCCGGCGTACAGCGCGGTCCTCGCCGCCCGGGCGGTCGCCGGGCTGGGCGGCGCGATGATCGTCCCGGTCTCCGGCGGCGTGGCCGCTGGACTGGTCCCGGCCGCCCAACGCGGGCGGGCACTGGCCGTGGTCCTGGCCGGGCTGACCGCCGCCACCGCCCTCGGTGCGCCCCTGGGTACCGCCCTGGCCGCGCTCAACAGCTGGCGCATCACCCTGCTGGGCGTCGCCGCGCTCGGCCTGCTGGCCGCGGTCGGGGTCGCCACCCTGCTGCCCCAAGTGCCGACCCCGCCGGCGGTCGGGCTGCGCGCCCGGCTCGCCCCGGTACGCAACCCGCGGGTGTCCGCGACCCTGACCACAACGCTGCTCGCGTACGCCGGCCTGTTCACCGTCTACAGCTACATCGCGCTGGTCCTCCATCACGCCACTGGCGGCAACGGCCGCACCCTGGCCGCCCTGCTGCTGGTGTGGGGGCTGGCCGCGACGGCCGGCAACCTCGGTGCCGGACACCTGGTGGACCGGCTGGGCAGCCACCGGGTGATCCCGGCCGCACTTGCCCTGGCGGTGCTGGACTTCGCCACGCTGCGCTGGACCTCCGTGACCTTGCCAGGTGCGGTGGCGGCCCTGCTGGTCTGGGGCCTGGCCGGTTGGGGCCTGCTGGTCGCCCAGCAGCACCGGCTGGTGGCCACCGCTCCGGAGGCAGCACCCGTCCTCATCGGGCTCAACTCCTCGGCGCTTTACCTTGCGGTGTCCGCATCCGGGCTGATCGGCGCGGCCATCATCAACGCGCTGGGCGCCGGCTGGCTCGGCCCGGTCGGTGCCGGCTTCCTAGCCGCCGCGCTGCTGGCTACCGCGCGGCCGACCCGACCTGCCCGCCCCGGCCGGCCGGACCAGGACCGTGCGGCCACCGAGGCGGTCACCGGTGTACCGGCCGGCACTGGAGTGCGTTGACCGCACGCACCTGGCAGATCGCGGCGGCTTCGCCGCCGAAAGTGCAGTGAAACCAGTTCGGTGGTGGACCGGCTGCTCCCCGACGAGCGCCGGTCAACGGCTGGGGCACCATCCGGGCTCCCGGGCCGTGCCGTCAGGGTCGGCCGACCCAGGCCCCGGTCGAGCGGGCTGTCCAATGGCCCGCGATGGTGACCCCGCCGAGCAGGACCCCCGCGATCAGTAGCGCCAGCGGTCCGTGGCCGGTCTCGACGAGGGCGGCACCGGCGAGCGCGCCGGCGAACATGGCGGCGATGGACACCAGGCGGCGGCCGAGTTTGCTTCCGGTGCCGCCGGCAGGGGTGCTGTCGGCGGAAATGCCGGTGATGGTCAGGGTCAGCACCGTGGTGGTCAGGTCGGGGACGGCCAGGGCGCGGGCAGTGGCGTTCTGCAGTCCCATCGCGACGCCGAGCAGGAGAACCAGGACGGCCAGGTCGGCGCCGCCGTCCGGAACGCCGACAAGAAGGGCGGCCAGTAGCGACGCGGCGACCAGCACGGTCTGGATCGCCGCCGCGCTACGCAGGTGGCGGCCACGGTGCGGGCCGTGCAGGTGTGCGATCCGGCCGCCGGCGAGGGCGCCGGCGCTGAAGGCCGCGACGGCCAGCGCGGCGGCCCACCAGACGAAGCCCGGCGCACCGGCGAGGGAGAAGGCGAGGAAGACCACGTTCCCGGTCATGTTGGCGACGAACACGTGGCGCAGTTCAAGATAGCTGTACGCGTCGATGAGCCCGGTCACGACGGTGAGCGCGACCAGCACCGGCGGCAGGGGGCCGTGCGGGCTGCCGCGGGCCGGGACGAGGGTGCGCCCGGCGTCGCGGATCTGCTCGACCATGCGGTACCTCCCGTCCGAATCGGCCGGGACGCCCTGACCGAGCCCGGCACGATAGCGGATCATCCCGATTCTGGCTGATCGGTCGGTCAGCCCACCGGGAATCAAACCGCCCTTCCCGACCGGGATCCGGCCGTGCCGCACACCACCCCGGCCTCGACCTGACCTCGCTTCCCGTCGTGAAATCCGCCCGCTATGGTGGTCACACCCATGCCGGGCAATGGCGCCAGGCTCCGGAGCGCCGCGACCGTCCCACCCATGTTCGTCCCTGATATCGCTCGCTGGGACGCAACCCGCCGCGACGTACCGTCCTTCCGCGAGCGATGGAGGCATGCGGTGCCTGACCCGAGCGGTTTCCTCAAGTACGAACGCCAGCTGCCCAAGGCGCGCCCCGTCCCGGTGCGCCTGCGCGACTGGCGCGAGGTGTACCCGCCGGCGGATGAGGAACTGGTCCGCGAGCAGGCGACCCGCTGCATGGGCTGCGGGATCCCGTACTGCCACCACGCCTGCCCGCTCGGCAACATCATCCCCGACTGGAACGACCTCGTGCGCGCCGGCGACTGGCAGTCCGCCTCGGACCGGCTGCACGCGACCAACAACTTCCCGGAGGTCACCGGCCGGGTGTGCCCCGCGCCGTGTGAGGGCGCCTGCGTGCTCAACATCCGGGACACCCCGGTGACCATCAAGCAGGTCGAGGTGGAGATCGCCAACCGGCGGCTCAGCCTCAGCCCGATGCTCAACACGGCCCGGACCGGCCGCAGCGTGGGCGTGGTCGGATCGGGACCGTCCGGGTTGGCCGCGGCCCAACAGCTGGCGCGGGCCGGCCACGACGTGGTCGTGTACGAACGCAGCAACAGGGTCGGCGGCCTGATGCGGTACGGCATCCCCGACTTCAAGCTGGAGAAGCACCACCTCGACCGGCGGCTGGAGCAGATGGCCGGGGAAGGCGTCAGCTTCGTCACCAGCTGTACGGTCGGCGTGGACGTGACGGTCGACCAGTTGCGCCAACGCCATGACGCGCTGCTGCTGGCGTGCGGTGCGCTGCACGCCCGGGACGTGGCGGACACGCCGGGGCGCGAGGCGTCCGGCATCTACCAGGCGATGGAGTACCTCACCGGCTCCAATCGTGTGGTCAACGGCGACCTGGACGCCCCACCCATCACCGCCGCCGGCAAGAACGTGATCGTTCTGGGCGGCGGTGACACGGCGGCCGACTGCCTGGGTACCGCGCACCGGCAGGGCGCGGCGAGCGTGCACCTCATCGAGGTGGTACCGGAGCCGCGGCGCACCCGGGACATCCTGGCCAACCCGTGGCCGACCTGGCCGCAGATCCTGCGCACCGGCTCGGCACACGAGGAGGGCGGCGTACG
>CAZYCD010000232.1:0-7568 GCA_964645345.1 uncultured Micromonosporaceae bacterium | reverse complement strand
GACGCCGCCGGACAACCATTCCCTCAGGGGCACCTCGCAAGAGGTGCCCCTGAGGCATTTTCCCGCTCAGCCGCGATGGGTACGGCTCGTGTCCGGCGATACGCGGACTTCGCGGTCCACTTCACCGGCTCCCCGCACCTCGCCGGTTACCGCGAGCGCGCGGCCGCGCCCACGAGCACGGTGAGGCGCCAGCGGAAGGGAAACTGTCCGGTCCTTCGTGCAGTCCGGTCACAGGCCCAGGATCTGCGCCTTCTTAGCCGCAGACTCCTCGTTGGTGAGGTTGCCGCGGTCGCGGAGGTCGGTCGTTTTGCACACCACGAGCGTGGAGGTGGCCGTAGCTCCTCGAGAACCGTCACCCGCGCCAGGCTCGAGACCGACCGCCCCCTGCTGAACTTCGGTCACGCTGCCGCGGACGGGACGAACGCGGTGTAGTTCACCTCGGATCCCCGCTCCAAGCGGATTGCGGCGGCCGGTATCCGCGCCCGCCGGGATGAAAACGGCGGTTCGTCGGCCCTCAGTTGGGTGGTGGCGCAGGCCGATGGGTGATCCGGCGAGTCACCTGCAACTGGTACAGGCCGGCGCTGGTGACGGCGTAGAAGACGGGCAGGACGAGGAAGATGCCGAGGCCGACCAGCGGCGTCACCAGGTAGCCGACTACCCCAGCGAGGACGTACAGGACGACTCCGGCGAGGGCCCGGATCCGCTCGCTGTGGAAGAACTCTTCCCTGACCTGCTCCTTCAGCAGGTCGGGGTGCCGGGCGAGGTAGTGGTAGAACGCGAGCCAGGTCGCGCACAGCAGGGCGCCGATCAGCGCGTAGAAGGCGATTGCCAGACGCTGGTCCGCGTTGTCGTGCTCCTGCAGGGCGTGCGACACGACGATGGTCGGAAACGGCAGCAGCGCCGTGGTGAACAGCACGAACAGGTTCATCCAGTGCAGGCCGCGATCGACCTGCTGGATCCTGTCGAATGCCGCCTTGTGGTTGAGCCACACGACGGCCACGTACGAGTAGGACGCGAGATACGCGACGTATGCCGGCCATTGGCTGAGCAGTCCGGAAAGTAGGCGGCCGGCCGGGACGTTCGGCACCCGGAGGTCCAGGACCAGGAGCGTGATGATGATGGCGAAGATGGCGTCGCTGAACGCCAGGGCACGGCTGGTGTCCGACCGGGTGCCTAGGTCCGTTTCTGTCCCGCTCACGGAGCGTGGGTACCCAGGGTCGGTGGCAAGTAGCTGAGCACCGCCGCGCGAAATGGGAACCAATAACGCGGATCATGAGCTAGGGGACCTAACGGGCTGCCAAGATTCTAGGTACCGGAAGTCCTGGCATGTCAGAGAACAAGGTGCCGTTCCACTACCCCATGTTCTGGTTCAAGGGGCAGACCATGGGCACCGCCAGTGCAATGTCGAGAACTACAACCGCCAGTTGATGAACCTGATCGCGGGTGGCGAGGCGAACCCTCGTTCATCGTGTCCCATGAGCTGAAGCTGGACGAGGCGCCGCAGGGGTATGAGCACTTCGACCGCCGGGTGGAGGGCTGGACGAAGGTGCGGCTGCGCCGCGGTGGCCGCCGCTGACTCGGTGCGTGAATCCCGCGCTACTGCAAAGCCTGCACTGGGCCGACACCGAACACGTCATCGGTCGGGCTGAGATGGGGATGAGATGGGTCGGAAGAGCACGATGGGCGTCCGGTCGGTGACCGATGCCCTGGGTATCGAGCGGGAAACTCCTGACCGCCGATCACAAGGCAACGCCCGGGTGCTGGGTTGGTTCAGTCTCGGCCTCGGCGCGGCCGCCATCGCCGCGACGCCGAGGCTCAGCCGGTTATGCGGGGTCGACGACTCCCGCACCGCACGGAGCGTGCTGCGGGCCGCCGGGGTACGGGAATTGGGGCACGCCGCCGCACTGCTGATCCCGCGCCGGGCTGGGTGGGGGACGTGGACGCGGGTCGCCGGGGACATGATGGACCTGGCGTCTTGCGGTTGGGCCATGAGCCACCGCAAGGGGGAACGACGCCGGCGCCTGATGTACATCGCCGGCGGCCTCGCCGGGATCACCGTTGTCGACCTCTACACGGCACTGCGGACGACGCGGGGCGGCCCGATGACAGGGCGCAGCCGGGTACATGGCGCGGTGACGATCAACCGAAGCATCGAGGAGGCATACCGGTTCTGGCACGACTTCGAGAACCTGCCTCGCTTCATGTACCACCTCCAGTCGGTGCGGATGACCGGAGACCGGCAATCGCACTGGACGGCGAAGGCCCCGGCCGGGCGGAGCGTGGAGTGGGACGCGCAGGTCGTCGAGGACCGGGCCAACGAGTTGATCAGATGGCGCTCGACCGAGGGCGCGAGCGTGCCGAACTCCGGATGCGTGCGCTTCATGCGCGCGGCCGGCGGCCACGGCACGGAGGTGCGGGTCGAGATCGAGTACTCGCTGCCGGGAGGCAAGCCCGGGGCCAAGGTCGCCAAGGTCTTCGGCGAGAACCCCCAGCAGCAGGTCAGCGACGACCTGAGGCGTTTCAAGCAAATGATCGAAACGGGCGAGATCGTGCGCTCGGACGGCAGCCCGCAGGGCACCAGCATGCAGCAGCACGCGAAGCAGCGTCCGGCGCGGCCGCTGGCGGCGCCGCGGGCCGGTTGAGAAGGAGATCGATGAAAGCCAACTGCTGGATCGGCCCGAACAACGTAGCCATCGAAGACGTCTCCGACCCGCAGATCCTCAACCCTCGAGACGCCGTTGTGCGGGTGAGCTCGGCGGCGATCTGCGGCTCCGACCTGCACCTGCTCGACGGTTTCATCCCGGCCATGAAGAAGGGCGACATTCTCGGGCACGAATTCATGGGCGAGATCGTGGAGCTGGGCCCCGGCGTACGGGACGGGCTGAGCATCGGCGACCGCGTGGTGGTGGGGTTCCCGATCGCCTGCGGCAACTGCATGTCGTGTCAACGGGGCCTGTACTCCGTCTGCGAGAACTCCAACCCGAACGCCGCGATAGCCGAGCTGGCGATGGGCCACTCCCCGGCCGGCATCTACGGCTACTCCCATTTGATGGGTGGGTACGCGGGGGGCCAGGCACAGTACGTGCGGGTGCCCTTCGCCGATGTCGGTGCCCTGAAGATCGAGGACGACCTGCCGGATGAGAAGGTGCTGTTCCTGTCCGACGTCCTGCCGACCGGGTACATGGCCGCGGAGATGTGCGACATCAACCCCGGGGACATCGTCGCCATCTGGGGGGCCGGGCCGGTCGGCCAGTTCGCCGCCGTCAGCGCCTACCTGCTCGGGGCGGAACGGGTCATCGTCATCGACCGGTTCCCGTACCGGCTTCAGATGGCTCGGACGAAGGCGGGCGCGGAGACGATCAACTACGAGGAGACCGACGTCATGGACGCGCTGCGCGACATGACGGCCGGCCGCGGGCCGGACGCCTGTATCGACGCGGTTGGCATGGAGGGGCACCACCCGTCCGCTGCACTGCAGGCCTACGACCGGGCCAAGCAGGCGATGAAGGTGGAGACGGACCGTCCACACGCGCTCCGGGAGGCGGTGCTGAGCTGCCGTAACGGCGGGACCATCTCGGCGATCGGCGCGTACGGCGGGTTCATCGACAAGTTCCCGATGGGGTCGTTCATGAACCGCTCCCTGACCATGCGGTCGGGACAGGCGCATGTACAGCGCTACATGCGGCCGCTGCTGGAACGCATCCGCAATGGCGATATCGACCCGAGCTTCATCATCACCCACACGATGCAACTGGACGACGCTCCCCGCGGCTACGACATTTTCAAGAACAAGCAGGAGGACTGCGTCAAGGTGGTGCTCAAGCCGTAGTCGTTCGCCTCGGGGCCGTCGGACATTGGCGCGTGGCGGACGCGACGCAACATGCGGGACGGCGATGCTGCCCAGGCACTCCGATGCACCCGTGTTGCCGGCTGGAAGTGGAGCGTCTGGCTTACGGGGTGGGGCCGCGACCACGGTTTGACGGGCGCACCAGGGTTCCCGTGGCCTATCTTCTTCGGACTGGCCTGGAGTCGGGGTGAGGTTGCAGTTAGCCGGTTAAGCCCAGGTCTTGTATTCGTCTTTGAAGCAGGGCCGTACGGTCGGGTACGCCACGGCCATGCCGGTCGGCGTCTATCTCTCGCCGTCTGGGCGCTGCATGTCCGTCCTTATCGAAGCACATGGTCAACGTGGCGTTCTTGGTCACTGCGCTTCTCCTGCTGCTCACACCGTTCACGGCCGCACTGGTACCCGTGACCGCCGTCGTTCTCGTAGGTCTGGTCGCGACGGCCGTGCTCGACTGCCGCGCCGGGACGCTCACCTAGCTCCGCATCGTCCTGCCGTGTTTCTGGGTGGGGGATCGGGTTGACCGCGCGGCGTCTCCCCCGGGGCCGCCAGGTCGGGGCCGTCAGTAGGTGACTCGGGCAGTCGCTGCCCGGATCGCCAAACCCTGGCGTAGGACGGTTGCCGCGAGGCAGGCGCCGACTCCCTCGCCGGCGCGGATGCGCAGATCCAGTAGCGGTTCGCAGCCCAGATAGGTCAGGACGGGTTCGTGGCCGCGTTCCCGGCTGCGGTGGCCGGCGACCAGGCATGCCGCGACGGCAGGTTGCAGGCGCACGGCCAGAAGGGCCGCCACACTAGTGGCCAACCCATCCAGGACAAGAACGCAGCGTTTCTCGGCCGCGCCGAGGACCACGCCGGCGAGGACAGCGAACTCGGGTCCCCCCAGCGCCGCCAGCACCACGGTGGGATCAAGCAACGCGCTCGTATGGGCCGAACGGGCGCGCCGCAGTGCCGCTTCCACGACGCCCCTTTTGCGGTCCAGCATCGCGCTGTCGGCGCCAGCGCCGAGGCCGACCATCGCCTGTGGGTCGGCGTCCAGCAGGGCGCAGGCCAGGCCGGCGGCGACGGTGGTGTTCCCGACACCTACCTCGCCGAGCGCGACGAGACCCGATCCGGCCAGCCGAGTGGCGAGGTCCCGGCCGGCGTCCAGCAGCCGAGCCGCGTCGCGGATGGACATCGCGTCGGATTCGACCGTGTCGCCGCGCTCGTCCAGGCAATGCAACGCCGTCACACCGGGCGTGGGTACCCCAGACACACCGGCGTCGACCAGGTGCACGGACAGGCCAGCTGTCCGGGCGGCGGTGACCCCCATAGCCGGTCCGGCGGCAGCGGCAGCCAGCACCTGCCGGGTCACCTCGGTCGGGTACGCCGACACCCCGTGCCTCGCGACTGGGTGGTCAGCGGCGGCCAGGACCAGGGCACCCGTGGCCAGCTGCGTGTGCCCAAGCGCCACCACACGGTCCAGGATGCGGTCCAGGGCGCCCAGCGACCCGGGCGGGGTCAGCAGCCGGTCCGCGTCGTCGTGGGCGGCCACCACCGCCGACTGGTCCGGGGCACGCAGATGCGACTGCGGCGGGGCAGGCACCTCTACGCTCGCAGGCCACCGCTCACGCAGGACGACCTGCGACAGGGGCAGGCGGCGCGACCAGCCGGCCCGTTGCAGCCCCGGTTGTGGTGGCCGCTCGTCCGGCCAGCCCAAACACAGCCAGCCCAAGGTCACCACGCCGATGGGTAGGGCCACGAGGTCAGCCAGCTCGGCCGGGTCGAACAGGGTCACCCAACCCACCCCGAGACCTTCAGCCCGGGCGGCCAGCCACAGGTTCTCGATCGCGCACGCGCAGCTCCACAAATCGGCGTCCGGGAAGGTCGCACGGCCCAACACACCGGCGGCATCGGCGCGGCGGTCGCAGCACACCACCACCCCGACCGGCGCCTCCCGAATGCCCTCCAGCTGCAGATCCAGCAGTCGCCGCCCGGCGTCTGGCTCCATCACCGCGGCCTGGCGCATCCGCTGCCGATCGGCCATCAGCGCCGCCCGCTCCCGCACCGCGGCCTCACCTACCACGACAAAACGCCAGGGTTGACTGTGCCCGACCGACGGAGCGCTGTGCGCCGCCGTGAGCACCCGGTCCAGCATGTCCGCTGGTATCGGATCGGGACGAAAGCGGCGCACATCACGACGAGCCGCGATCACCGCGTACAACGCGTCGCGGCCCGCCGGCGGAAATGCCCAACCCATCGGATCCGCGGCCCGCTGCGAGGCGGCGCTGACATCCCCGACCACCGGAACCGGACGCTGCCACTCCACAGCGCTACCCTACGCAGTCCGTTTCCGGGGCGGCCAAAGCGGTCGTCTGGCGCAACCGAGCGCACGCGATCCACCCCCACCGGCCTAGTGGATCCGGTAGGCCGGACACGTCCAACCTCAACCCGACTGCCGGCTCGGTCGTGCCGAACGCGGTACAGACCGGGATCGGCCCGGACAACAAGTTCAACGTCTTCAACGCGGGCGGCTTCTGCGACGTGGTAGGGACGTTCTACCAGTACCCATCCTCGGCGCCGGCCAGCGCGGCCAGCAGCCACTCAACGACAGCATCGGTGATGGCGGCCGTGCAGCCGTTGAAGCTGATCAAACGGTCGTAGCACGGCGAACCCGGTAACGCGCCCGATGGCCATGCCGCGGGCGCGTTACCGCGTTCAGACCGTTGGGTGCGCGGATCGTTCGACGCCTTCAACCCCGGCCGGTTGCGGGTCGGATCGCCCGGTTCTTGCCAGCGGTAGGGCGAGTCACTATCTTGACTACGTCGCCAGGCGTTCGGCCGGGTTGAGGTCCACGGGGGACATCATGCGCAAAGACCTGGGCACATGAGGCTGCGCCATCGCCGTCCCGCTTTCAGCCACCGCGCCGCGTGGTGTCGCTCGTCCGGTGGCCGGGCGGTTGAAGCCGATCAACCGGCCGTAGCAGGGCGAAACCGGCGGCCCTTCTGATGTCCGGCATTGCCGGCGCGTCACCGGCTTCGGGCCGCTTGTCGGCGAAGTTGTTGAGGGCCGCTGATTCGAACAGACCGGACAGTTGTCGGCGTGAGCCGTCCAGGGGTAGTAGGGTGCGCTGCGTTGGTCGCTGACAAGGTCGCCGCCGGCCTGACCCATGAGTCTGTCCACTCGTCATTGCCCATGACGGCCGTTGAGGTCGCATTGGAGGAGCCATGGTGCTAAGGCCCCCGGCACTCGTCGCGCTGGGCGCGGCGGCGCTGCTCGCCGCCGGCGTGGCGCTCGCCGGTCCGGCGCTCTCGGCCACGACGTCCGCGAGTACGTCGCACGTCGCGCGCGCCTGCGCGGTCCCGACCAAGGCGCACACCATGGGCTGCTTCGCGCTGCGCCGTACCGACATCGCCCAGTCGTTGGCGGTCGGCCCCGACGCGAGCCCCGCCGGCTACTTCCCGGTGGACCTGATCAACGCCTACAAGCTGCCGGCGTCCTCGACCACGGTCACGGTGGCGATCGTCGATGCGCAGGACGACCCGAGCGCGGAGTCGGACCTGGCCGCGTATCGGTCGCAGTTCGGCCTGCCGGCGTGCACCACGGCCAACGGCTGCTTCCGGAAGGTGAACCAGTACGGCGCCACCAGCCCGCTGCCCTCGGCGCAGACCGGCTGGGCCGCCGAGATCTCGCTGGACGTGGACATGGTCTCGGCCATCTGCCCGACCTGCCACATCCTGCTCGTCGAGGC
>CAZYCD010000231.1:0-7596 GCA_964645345.1 uncultured Micromonosporaceae bacterium | reverse complement strand
CCGATCAAGGCGCTGTCCAACCAGAAGTACCACGACCTGGTGGACCGGCACGGCGCCGCGCAGGTGGGTCTGCTCACCGGGGACAACGCGATCAACGGCAACGCGCCGGTGGTCGTGATGACCACCGAGGTACTGCGCAACATGCTGTACGCACGTTCGTCCACATTGGACGGACTGTCCTACGTCGTGATGGACGAGGTGCACTACCTGGCGGACCGGTTCCGGGGCGCGGTGTGGGAGGAGGTCATCATCCACCTGCCCGCCTCGGTGACGCTGGTGTCCCTGTCGGCCACGGTGTCCAACGCCGAGGAGTTCGCCGACTGGCTGGTCACCGTGCGCGGCGAGACCGAGGCGGTGGTCAGCGAGCACCGGCCGGTACCGCTGTGGCAGCACATGCTCGTCGGCCGGCGGATGTTCGACCTGTTCCACGACGCGGAGGCGGCGCAGAAGCACGACGTGCACCCGGAACTGCTGCGCCACACCAGGGAGCTGGTGCGCCGGGCGGAGTTCGACGGCGGCGGGCGCGGTCGGCAGGGGCGGCGGCGCTGGCCGGTACCGCTGCGCGCGGACATCGTCGAGCGGCTGGACCGGGAGGGCCTGCTGCCCGCGATCCTGTTCATCTTCAGCCGGGCCGGCTGCGACGCGGCGGTGCAGCAGTGCCTGCAGGCCGGCCTGCGGCTGACCACACCGGACGAGCGGGCCGAGATCCGGGCGGTCGCCGAGGCGCGCACCGCCGACATCAACTCCGAGGACCTGCAGGTGCTCGGGTACTGGGAGTGGCTGGACGGGCTGGAGCGCGGTCTGGCCGCGCACCACGCCGGCCTGCTGCCGGCGTTCAAGGAGATCGTCGAGGAGCTGTTCGTGCGGGGGCTGGTCAAGGCGGTGTTCGCCACCGAGACCCTGGCCCTGGGCATCAACATGCCGGCCCGCTGCGTGGTGCTGGAGCGGCTGGTGAAGTTCAACGGCGAGGCGCACGTCGACCTGACGCCGGGGGAGTACACCCAGCTGACCGGCAGGGCCGGGCGGCGCGGTATCGACGTCGAGGGGCACGCCGTCGTGGTGTGGACGCCCGAGGTCGACCCGCGCCACGTGGCGGGCCTCGCCTCCACCCGCACGTACCCGCTGCGGTCGAGTTTCCGGCCGTCGTACAACATGGCGGTCAATCTGGTCGGCACGCTGGGCGGCAGCCGCTCCAGGGACCTGCTGGAGTCCTCGTTCGCGCAGTTCCAGGCGGACCGCTCGGTGGTCGGTCTGGCCCGGCAGGTGCAGCGCAACGTGGAGACGACGCAGGCCTACGAGGCCGAGATGGACTGCCACTGCGGCGACTTCGCGGAGTACTTCGACATCCGGCTGGCGATCGCCGACCGCGAACGGGCACAGGCCCGGCAGAACGCGGCCGCGCGGCGGGCCGCGACCGCCGATTCGCTGGAGCGGCTGCGGGTGGGCGACGTGATCCGGGTACCGTCAGGCCGGCGCGCCGGGCTGGCCGTCGTCCTGGACATCGGGGTGGGCGGGTTCAACGACCCGCGGCCGCTGGTACTCACCGAGGACCGGTGGGCCGGGCGGCTGTCGGCCGGGGAGTTCGCCGGCCCGGTCGAGCCGCTGGCCCGGGTGCGGGTACCCAAGCACTTCAACCACCGGTCGCCGGCGGAGCGGCGTGATCTGGCCGCGGCGCTGCGCGCGGCCGGCGTGGACAGCCGGGTACGCCGCGGTTCCCGGCGCGCCACCGGCGAGGATCCCGAGCTGGACCGCCTGCGCCACAAGCTGCGGGCGCACCCCTGCCACGCCTGCCCCGACCGTGAGGAGCACGCGCGCTGGGCCGAGCGGCGGCACCGGCTGGAGCGCGACACCCAGGCGCTGCGGGAGAAGGTGGCCAGCCGCACCGGCTCGCTGGCGCGCACCTTCGACCAGGTCTGCGCGCTGCTGACCGCCCGCGGTTACCTGACCCCGGTCGACGGCGAGCTCACCGTCACCGAGCCCGGCCGGATGCTCGCCCGGGTGTGGACCGAGGCGGACCTGCTGGTCGCGGAGTGCCTGCGCCGCGGCGTGTGGGAGGGCCTGTCAGCGGCCGAGCTGGCAGCGGCGGTGTCGGTCGTGCTGTACGAGGCGCGACGGGAGGGCGAGGACCGGGTCTCGGTACCGCGCGGTCCGGTGGGCGACGCGGTCGACCGGACCGTCTCACTGTGGACCGAGCTGGAGGCGGACGAGGCGGCCCGGGGCCTGGAGCTGACCCGGGAGCCCGATCTCGGCTTCGTCTGGCCGATGTACCGGTGGGCCCGCGGCGAGCCGCTGTCCAAGGTGCTGGCCAGCGTGCACACGTTGGACGGGGACATGCCGGCCGGCGACTTCGTGCGGTGGGCGCGGCAGGTCGTTGACCTGCTGGGCCAGTTGGCCGAGGCGGCCGGGGCGTCCTCGGGCGTCCGGCAGGCGGCCCGCGAGGCGATGGGCCTGGTCAACCGCGGCGTGCTGGCGTACGCGTCGATCGGCGGTACCCCGCCGGCCGTCCCGTGACAGCTGCCGACCTGGACGTTCGGCCACTGTCGCGCTGACGGTTCGTCGGATGCGACCGGCGGCCGGAGGACGGAGGATGCCCAGCAAACGAGTGGGTAACTTACGTTCCGGGGGAGGGCTGTGGCGTCCGCGTCCGTACATCACTTCGCCTATGGCTGGGTCACGCCGGCGCTGGCGTACCTGCTGTCCTACCTCGGCTCGCTGTCGGGCCTGGCCGCCACCGCCCGGGCGCGGCGCACCAACCGCGGCCCCCGGGCCCGCTGGCTGGTGCTGGCCGCCTGGTCCATCGGGGGTACCGGCATCTGGGCGATGCACTTCATGGCGATGATCGGCTTCACGGTCGACAACACCGACGTGCGGTACGACGTGCCGATCACCATCGCCAGCTGGCTGACCGCTGTCGTGGTCGTCGGCCTGGGGCTGTTCATCGTCGGGTACGGGCGGCGGTCGGCGGGCCGGATTCTCGTCGCCGGGATACTGACCGGGCTGGGGGTCGCCGGCATGCACTACGCCGGCATGGACGCGATGCGGCTCAACGGCACGCTCAACTACGACCGGGTGCGGGTCGGACTGTCCATCCTCATCGCGGTCGTAGCTGCCACCGTCGCCCTGTGGTTCACCGTGTCGGTTCGGCGGCCGGCCTGGATCGCCGTCGCCGCCGCGGTGATGGGTGTCGCGGTCGTCGGCATGCACTACACAGGCATGGCCGCGCTCTCCGTGCACCTGCACACCGAGGGCGCGCCGGTGACCGGTGTCGCCGCCCTGAACTACCTTCTGCCGATGCTGGTCTTCGTGCTCCTCGTGGTGCTCACCCTGGTCGCCGCCGTGCTGTCCCCGTCGATGGAGGACGATGGGCCGCTGGCCGGAGCGGCCCGGCCGGCGCCGGCCCGCGCTGACCAGTGGGGCGGCGCGGCCCCGTGGGGCGGTGCCGACCAGCGCGGTACTGCGGACCGGTGGGGCGCGCCGGGCCAACCGCGCGGGGGTACCGCGGGGCCGGGGGCCGCTGGCCGGCAGGGCGGACGTCCGGTCAGCGCCGACCGCTGGGGCTCGATTCGCTGATCGCGTCCACTAGGCGCCGCGCCGGGCCGGCGACGTTCCACCGCTCGGCGAGCGTGAGCAGCGTGTCCGGGTCTACCGGCCCGTGCGGCAGGGTGGTGTCCACGGGTGGCAGCGGAACGTCCCGGGCCACCTCCACGACCTTCGGCGCGACCGCCAGGTAGTCCGCGGCGGCGGCCAGCTTGGCGCGCAGCCCGGGCGCGAAGCCCGCCTTCGGGTCGTCCAGCGCGGCCAGTACCGCCGCCAGACTGCCGTACCGGTCGATGAGGCGGGCCGCGGTCTTCTCGCCGACCCCCGGTACTCCGGGCAGCCCGTCACTCGGGTCGCCCCGCATCGCGGCGAAGTCGGCGTACCCGGCCGCCGGTACCCCGTACTTCGCCCGTACCGCCGCGTCGTCGCAGACCTCCAGCTTGGCCACGCCCCGGCCGCAGTAGAGCATCCGGACCCCGGCCGCGTCGTCGACGAGCTGGAACAGGTCGCGGTCGCCGGACGCCACCTCGGTCGGGCCGGGCTCCCGGGTGGCCAGCGTGCCCAGCACGTCGTCCGCCTCGTACCCGGGCGCGCCGAGCGCCGGGATGCCCAGCGCGGCCAGCATCTGCAGGATCACGGGTACCTGCGGCACCAGCCCGTCGGGGATCTCCTCCGGGTAGCTGGCCGAGCTGTGCGGCCCCGGCGGGGTACCGGGCCTGGCCATCCGGTGCGCCTTGTACGACGGGATCAGCGCGACGCGCCAGGCCGGCCGCCAGTCCTCGTCCAGCGCGCAGACCAGCCGGCCGGGGCGCCGGGTGCGGATGAGCGTGGCGAGCATGTCGAAGAAGCCGCGCACCGCGTTGACCGGGCTGCCGTCGGCGGCCTGCGCGGCCGACTCGGGGATCCCGTGGTAGGCACGGAAGTACAGGCTGGGGGCGTCGACCAGAAGCAACGGTTCGGGCACGCGACACAGCCTAGGGGTCACGGCGTTAACCAAACGAGCGTTAAGCTGGCGGGGTGAACGACCCCGACCTGTACCCGCCGCAGCGGCTGGAGGCGGCACAGGCCGCCACCGGGGCCGCGGGACTCGACGCTCTGCTCATCACGCCGGGCCCGGATCTGCAGTACCTGACGGGGTACGCGGCGTTGGTCACCGAGCGGCTGACCTGCCTCGTACTGCCGGCCACCGGGCCGGCGACCCTGGTGGTACCGAGGCTGGAGCGCCCGGCCGCCGAGGACTCCCCGGCCCCGCGTACCGGCGTCCGGATCGTCGACCACGCCGACGGCACCGACCCGTACCCCCTGGTGGTGGCCGCCCTGGACGGCCCGCCGGCGGCCGTCGGGCTGGCCGACCAGATGTGGGCGCTGCACAGCCTGGGCCTGGCCGCGGCGCTGCCGGGGACCGCGCTGCGGCTGGCCGGCCCGGTGATGCGCGAGTTGCGGATGCGCAAGTCGCCGGCCGAAATCGCGGCGCTGGCCGAGGCGGGCGCCGCGATCGACGCCGTGCACCTGCGGATGGGCGAGTGGCTGCGGCCCGGGCGCACCGAGGCCGCGGTGGCCGTGGACATCGCGGCGGCCATCCGCGAGGCCGGGCACGCGAGCGTGGAGTTCGTCATCGTGGCGAGCGGCCCCAACGCGGCAAGCCCGCACCACGCCGTCTCCGACCGGGTCATCGGCCCGGGCGAGCCGGTGGTGGTGGACATCGGGGGGGCGATGCCGTCGGGGTACCGGTCGGATTCGACCCGGACCTACGTGACGGCGGGCGGGACGGCGCCCGCCGAGTTCCTGGCCTACTACGAGGTGCTGCGGGACGCGCAGCGGGCCGCGGTGGCCGCCGTCGCCCCGGGGGTACCGGCGCACGACGTCGACGCGGCGGCCCGCGACCTGATCGCGGCGGCCGGGTACGGCGACGCCTTCCTGCACCGCACCGGCCACGGCATCGGCCTGTCCGGCCACGAGGAGCCCTACATCGTCGCCGGCGAGGCGCTGGCACTGGAGCCCGGCATGGCCTTCTCCGTCGAGCCGGGCATCTACCTGGCCGGCGCGCACGGCGCCCGCATCGAGGACATCGTCGTCTGCACCGGGAGCGGGGTGCGGCGGCTCAACACGATTTCGACCGAGCTGGTGATGTTGTGAGCGTTCAGCGGATCCTGCCCACATCCGAAGCCCACGACCTGATCGAACTGACCCGCGAGATCGGCGACCGGGAACTGGTACCGCGCGCGTGCGACTTCGAGGCGCGCGGCGAGTTCCCGCGCGACGTCCTGCGCACCCTCGGCCGGGCCGGCCTGCTCGGCCTGCCGTACCCCGAGGAGTACGGCGGCGGCGGCCAGCCGTACGAGGTCTACCTGCAGGTACTGGAGGAGATCGCGACCCGCTGGCTGACCGTCGCCGAGGGGATCAGCGTGCACACCCTGGCCTGCTACCCGGTCGCCGTGCACGGCACCGACGCGCAGCGCAAGCGCTTCCTGCCGGACCTGCTCGCCGGGGCGCGGCTGGGCGCCTACTGCCTGTCCGAGCCGGCCGGCGGCTCCGACCCGGCGTCGATGACCACGAAAGCGCGCCGGGACGGCGACGACTATGTGGTGGACGGCGTGAAGGCGTGGATCACACACGCCGGCGTGGCCGACGCGTACAACATCTTCTGCCGTACCGGCGGCCCGGGTTCGCGCGGCATCTCCTGCCTGCTGGCCGACGCCGCCACCGCGGGCATCGTGCCGCAGGCCCGGGAGCGCACGATGGGGCTGCGCGCCTCGCCGGTGGCGCAGATCGTGTTCGACCGCGCCCGGGTGCCGGCCGACCGGCTGGTCGGTGAGGAGGGCTCCGGCTTCCGCATCGCGATGCAGGCGCTGGACGCGGGCCGGCTGGGCATCGCGGCCTGCGCGGTCGGGCTGGCCCAGGGCGCACTGGACTACGCGGTGTCCTACGCCCGGGAACGCGAGCAGTTCGGCCGGGCGGTCATCGACTTCCAGGGCGTCGGCTTCATGCTCGCCGACATGGCCACCGCGGTGTCGGCAGCCCGTGCGCTGGTGCTGTCCGCCGCGCGGCTGAAGGACGCCGGGCTGCCGTACCGCATCGAGGCGGCCAAGGCGAAGCTGTTCGCGACCGACGCCGCGATGCGGGTGACGACGGACGCGGTACAGGTGCTCGGCGGGTACGGGTATGTGGCCGACCACCCGGTCGAGCGGTACCTGCGGGAGGCCAAGGTGCTGCAGATCGTCGAAGGTACCAACCAGATCCAGCGCCTGGTGGTGGCCCGCGACCTGGCCCGGGCCTGATGAGTCTCAGCCGATCAGCCCGCGGTTGACCGCCTTGGCGACGTTGACCGCGCGGGTGGCCGTCAGCGCGGTGGCGGCCAGCGCGTTCTGGTCCGGCGGTACCTCGCCGTTGGCGCTGGTGTGCGAGCCGCCGTACGGGTTGCCGCTGACGAACTGCCCCGGCTCGGTGTAGCCGGGCGTCACCACGATGCCGCCCCAGTGGTAGGCGGTGTTGAACAGGGCCAGCAGGGTGGACTCCTGCCCGCCGTGGGCGGTGGCGGTGGACACGAAGCCGGAGAACACCTTGTTGGCCAGCTTGCCCTGTGCCCACAGCGGGCCGGCCGTGTCAAGGAACTGCTTAAGCTGGGCGGCGACGTTGCCGAACCGGGTCGGGGTACCGAAGATGACCGCGTCGGCCCAGTCGAGGTCCTCCAGCGACGCCTCGGGGACGTCCTGGGTGGCCAGAGCGTGCGCGGCCCAGCCCTCGTTGGACGCGATCGCCTCGTCCGGAGCCAGTTCGCGGACCTTGCGCAGGCGCACCTCGGCGCCGGCCTTCTCCGCGGCATCGGCCGCTGCCATGGCCATCTGGTACGTGGTGCCGGTGGCCGAGTAGTAGATGACGGACGCGTTGACCTCCATGGCCCGGTGGCGTACCCGCGACCGGGCCGGGCAAACGGTCAGGCGGTCGCCGGCGCCTGTGCGCCGGGCCGGCGGGGGCGCGGGGCGGTGGGTGTCGTCCCGGACACTCGGTCCAGCCTGGCGGGGACGTTGGTGCGAATCGAGCCGCCCTCGCCAGCGCTTG
>CAZYCD010000230.1:0-7640 GCA_964645345.1 uncultured Micromonosporaceae bacterium | reverse complement strand
CAGCCCAGCCGCCGCAACGCCGTCCACCCCTTGGCAGGCAGCGGCCGCCCATCCGGCCCCACCCCACCGGCCAGCACGACCAGATCCGCATCCGACCAATGCCCGCCGACAACCTGGTTCGCCATCCCCGCGACCAGGCCAGCCAACCACCCGACCCGCTGCGCCAGCACCGCGCCGTTGACTGGGACCGGCAGGCCAGGCCGGTCCGGGGTACCGGTGTCACACACCCCCCGAAACGCCGTACACGTCGCCGTCGCCGTCAACCTCCCCGACCCCACGCCCACATTCGACCATCGATCACCGACAAGAACCCGACTCACCGTCTCCGCAGCGCGCCAACACCTACAAAACCGTTATGCCTGCTCAGGATCGTTTGGCTTAGGAAATCTGAGACGCTTGTCGGATGCCCTACCGCCCGCGGGTCGACCTGGATCGTGAGGTCCACGACCGGCTGATCCTGCGCACCGCGCCCGGTGCCGTGGACTACCTGTTCGAGGAGGTCCGCGCGCTGGATGCCCGGGTACTGCGGCGGGAGCCGGACGGCCTGGTCGTCGAGTACCGCGGCCCGCTACGCCCGCTGGCCGGGATCCGGTACTTCGACGTGCTCGCGGTCGACCTCGCCGGTCCGGCCGGGCCGCCCGCCGGCAACGCCGCCCCAATCGGCCGGGCCGAGGCGGCGGCCGGTGCCGCGGCGCTCGGCGGGCTGGAGGCGTCGATGAAGGACGGCGTGCTAGCCGCGCTGCTTCCCGACGGTCCGGTCCGGTTCCGGGTCGGCCAGCTCGGCGCCGACCGGTGGAGCGTGCGCGACCGGCTGGTCGCCGACCACGGCTGGGTCAACAGCCCGGACGCCTGGGACGTCAATCTCGAGCCCGGCGGGGCGGAGATCGGCGGCCTGTTCCTCACCCAGCGCTTCGGCGAGCTGCTGCGGACCCCGGCCTCCACCAACCCGGTGGTGGCCGCCGTGATGATCCGGCTCGCCAAGATCGAACCCGGCCAGACCGTGGTCGACCCGTTCTGCGGCGCGGGCACGCTGCTCGTCTACGCCGCCGAGATGGCCCGGCCCGGCCGCCTGCTCGGCCTCGACGCGCAGGCCCGCTGGTTGCGGATGGCGGCCGGGAACCTGGCCCGCCGCGGTCACCCGGGCGGCCTGGTGCGGGCCGACGCGGCGCACCTTCCCCTGGGTACCGGCGCGGCCGACCGGGTGGTCGCCAACCTGCCGTTCGGGAAGCGGGTCGGTTCGCACCGGGTGAACGCCGACCTCTACCCCGCCGCGCTGGCCGAGATCGCGCGGGTACTGCCGGGGGGCGGGAGGGCCGTGCTGCTGACCGACGACAAGCGGCTGTTCCGCGAGACGGTGCAGCGTACCCGGCTGGTACGCGTGGTCAAGGAGATCGTGCTCGCCCGCGGTGGCCTGCACCCCTCGGCGTACGTGCTGGTTAAGAGGGGTCGATGAGATCGCTGTGAGTAAGCTCATCGATGTCTGTCGTGGATCCGTAACGCCAGGTTAACCTTCGATCGGTAGGAATGCCGGTAACAGGTCATTCATAGCTAGAACTGAATGATCGTCCGGATCCGGAGGTCGACCGGCCATGCCGCAGAGTCCCCTCGTCGTGGTCGCCAACCGCCTGCCCGTGGACGAGGCCACGCTCGACTCGGGGGCGCGGGAGTGGCGGCGCAGCCCGGGCGGGCTGGTCAGCGCGCTGAGCGCCATCGTGTCGGGCGAGGGTACGAGCTGGGTCGGCTGGGCCGGGAGCGTCGGGCCGGCCCCGGTCCTGCCGGACATGGACGGGGTCGCGCTGTACGCGGTGCCGCTGTCCGCCGAGGAGTACGAGAACTACTACGAGGGATTCGCCAACTCCACGCTCTGGCCGCTCTACCACGACGCGGTCGAGCAGCCGGTCTTCCACCGCCGCTGGTGGGAGGCGTACCAGCGGGTCAACCGCCGGTTCGCCGCGGCCGCCGCGGCGGCGGCCCCGCCCGGCTCCTGCGTGTGGATCCAGGACTACCACCTTCAACTGGTACCGGCGATGCTCCGCGAACTGCGCCCCGACCTGCGCATCGGCTTCTTCATGCACATTCCGTTCCCGCCGCCCGAACTGTTCAAGCAGATCCCCCGCCGGGCGGAGCTGCTGCGCGGCCTGCTCGGCGCCGACCTCGTCGGGTTCCAGACGGCCGGCGGGGCACGCAACTTCATCCGGATCACCGAGCGCCTGCTCGGGCTACGCACCCGCCGCCAGGAGATCGAGGTGGACGGCCGGGTAGTGCACGTCGGCGGGTTCCCGATCTCGATCGACGTGGGCGAGATGGACCGCCTGGCGCGCACCGAGGAGGTACGCAGGCGGGCCGCGCAGATCCGGTCCGACCTGGGCAGCCCGGACCGGATCATGCTGGGCGTGGACCGGCTGGACTACACCAAGGGCATCGAGCACCGGCTCAAGGCGTTCCGCGAGCTGCTCGCCGACGGCCGGGTGAAGGTACCGGACACGGTGCTGGTACAGGTCGCCGTGCCGAGCCGGGAGCGCGTCGAGCACTACCGGATGCTTCGCGACAAGGTGGAGCGCGAGGTGGGCGGCATGAACGGCGAGTACGGCCGGCTCGGGGTACCGGCGGTGCACTACCTCAACAGCTCGTTCAACCGGGTGGAGCTCGCCGCGCTGTACCTCGCGGCGGACGTCATGGTGGTGACCCCGCTGCGGGACGGGATGAACCTGGTGGCCAAGGAGTACGTGGCCAGCCGAGTGGACAACGGCGGGGCGCTGGTGCTGTCGGAGTTTGCCGGCGCCGCCCACGAACTGCGGCACGCCTACCTGGTCAACCCGCACGACCTGGACGGTCTCAAGGACAGCCTGGTGCACGCGCTGGAGGCCGATCCCTCGGATAGCGGGCGGCGGATGCGCACGATGCGCCGCTACCTGCGTACCCACGACGTCACGGCCTGGGCCCGCAGCTACCTCACGGCTCTGGACTTTCCCGCCGTCCTGTGAACCGCACCGGCCCCCGTCGAGGAAGCCTCGACGGGGGCCGGAACTGTTGGTGGAAGGAGGTCAGTTCAGCAGTTGCCAGAGGGCGGGGACGTTGGGCGGTTCCCAGCCGACCTGCGAGGTGTGTGCCTGGATGCACTGGTAGTTGTGGCCGGCGTAGGAGACCCGGTCACCGATGGCGTAGGCGTGGTTGGGTACCCAGGCCGGGTACGCGCCGGTGGCGGTCGGCGTGGGCGACGGGGAGGTCGTCTGGGTGGGCGACGGCGTGGGTGAGGTGGTGGTCTGCGTCGGGCTCGGTGTCGGCGAGGTGGTACCGCCGGAGCACGGGCCCTTGTCGACCCAGACGTCGTAGGGGCCTGAGTGGGTGTCGGGCTGCTCGCCCTGGGTCCACCACTTCGAGGTGTAGGTGTGGCCGTTGTACGAGACGGTGCTGCCGCCGACGTACGCGGTGCTGGCCACCCAGGCCGGAGCGGTGCAGGCGCCGCCGGTACCGGTCGGCGTCGGGGACGGCGATGTGGTACCGGTCGTGGTGGGCGACGGGGACGGCGACCGGGTGGTCGACGTCGGCGTCGGCGACGGGCTGGAGCAGCCGGCCGTACCGCCGTTGACGCTGTTGACCACGTCGTTGAACAGGGTCGCCTGCGGGTCGAGCGCCTCCAGCGAGTACATCATCGCGCCGGCCAGGCCGTTGCAGTGCTGGTAGTCGGCCCGGGCCTGGATCGACGCCATCGAGTCACCGGCCCAGAAGGTGGTGCCGTCGTAGAAGTAGGCGCCCTTCGTGGTCGGGTCGAGATAGGTGTACGACGGGTTGTCGACGAAGCCGGTCAGCTCCTTGTAGAAGGAGACACCGGCGACGTTGCCGGACAGTGCGTGTCCGGTCGCCGGACTGCTCGCCGGCATGTAGAGGCCGTGGTTCGCGCCGGCCGACACGCCCGTCCAGCCGCGGTAGTAGAACGGGTACCCGATGGTGAGCTTGTTGGCCGGGAACCCGCCCGGGATGCCGTAGCTGGAGTCACCAACGGTCCACGCCTTGACCGCGGAGTCGATGCTGTACTTGCCGTTGCCCGGCGGTACCGGGGTCATCGGGTCGCTCGGCGAGTTGTAGAGCGGATCCTGCAGGTTGGTCGGGCCGGTCGCCTCCCAGCCGCCGTGCATGTCGTACGTCATGGCGTTGGCGTAGTCCAGGTACTGCCCGACCTTGTTGGTCTCGACGTGCATGATCTTGTCCTGGCCGGCCGGTACCGCGGCGGTCAGGTACTTCTTGCCGCCGCCCACCGCGTCCAGTTCGGTGCGGAACTCGGCGAGCAGCGCCGTGTAGTTCTGCATGTCGGCCGCGGTGTAGTGGTTGCCGGTGTGGCCGGCTGCGCCCGGGTACTCCCAGTCGATGTCGACGCCGTCGAAGATGCCCGCACCCGTACCCGCGCCGCCGAAGCCGTTGCGGGAAGGCAGGTTGCCCTTGATGAACATGTCAATGCAGGAGCTGACGAACGCCTTGCGGGACGCGTCGGTCGCGGCGGCGTCGGAGAAGTACTTCGAGTACGTCCAGCCGCCGATCGAGACCAGGATCTTCAGGTTCGGGTACTTGGCCTTGAGCTTCTTGAGCTGGTTGAAGTTGCCGGCGATCGGCTGGTTGTACACGTCGGCCACGCCGTCGACGCTGATGTCGGCGCTGTAGGACTTGCCGTAGTCGGCGAACGAGTCGCCGGCGCCGTCACCCGCGTTCGGGTTGCTCTCGTCCTGCGAGGCCGCCGAGTCGGCCTCGAAGCAGGTCTTGTTGACCGGGTCGATGTTCTCGAATGCGTACACCAGGTAGTCGATCTTCCCAGCGATGCCCTCGGTGTCCAGATTCTTCGGGTAGAACGCGTTGCCGTAGATGCCCCACTGGGTGAAGTAGGCGAACTTCACCCCACCGGTCGTCGTCGCGGCCTGCGCGGTCCCGGTGGACAGTGCGGCGACCGCCGCACCGCCGATCGCAAGCAGCGCCGCCGTGCCGACCGCCGCGAGGCGGATCGATCTGCGCATCAGACTCCCTTCGTGACCCCGAGTGCCGCCGCCGGGGCGATCAGTTAAGAAACCTAAATGTTTGTAGGTTTATATCAGCGGCGATCGTTGTCGACAAGGGGTCCGGTCAGGCGACGATGAGTATGTGCAGGTTTCGGGGGCCGTGAACACCTTCGATGCGGTTGAGTTCGATGTCGCTGGTGGCGGAGGGTCCGCTGATCCAGGTTTGGGGGCGGGTGGGGTGCAGTCGGGTGAGGGCTTCGGGGACGGTACCGACGATCTGGTCGGCGTGGACGACGCACAGGTGCAGGTCGGGTAGCAGGGTCAGCGCCCGGCGGCCCTGGTCGGGTGAGGCGTCGAGGACGACGGTACCGGTCAATGCGATGGCGACCGCCGCCCCGGTGAGTACCCCCTCGGTCCGGTCGAGGTCGGTGATGCTCAGGGGTGGGTGGTCGGTGATGGTGTCCAGCCCGGCGATCCAGTCCGGCGGAATTGCGGCCGGTACGGCCAGGCGGCGGCCGGCGGCCGCGTTGGCGATGGTGGCGGGTAGCCCGGCCGGGTCGGTGCGGTGGATGGTGGCGCGGTAGTCGGCGGCCCGCTGCGCGAAAAGGTCGATGAGGTTGATGTCGGGGGGCAGGGCGCGGCGGTAGTCGCGGGGGGCGGGGGCGGGCCACGGCCGGTCGGCCAGCGCCTCGCGGACCCGCCCGAGGATGTCCTCTTTACTGGTCACGCTTCCTCCACCAGGTGCGGAACGACTGCCGGGCGGGTGGGGTGAGGTCGCGGTGGGTGAACCAGCCGCGCACCCAGCCCGGGCCGCGCAGCCGCAGCCGGCGTGCCCGGCCGAGCAGGGCGCCGCCGGTGCGTTGGGCGGCGGCCAGCCGGCCCGGCCCGGCGAAGGCCGCCCCGGCGACCGCCATGACGGCCCGTTCGGCGAGGTGCCCGTGTTGCTGCTCGACCACCTTGGCGCGCAGGTGGACGAGGACTTCGGGGATGTCGATGCGTACCGGGCAGGCGTCGAAGCAGGCGCCGCACAGGCTGGACGCGAAGGGGAGGGAGGCCGTCTGCTCGTCGACGGGGTGGCGGTTGATGCCGCGTAGTTGCGGGGTGAGGATGGCGCCGATCGGGCCGGGGTAGGCCGAGCCGTACGCCTTGCCGCCGGTGCGGGAGTAGACGGGGCAGACGTTGAGGCAGGCGGAGCAGCGGATGCAGCGCAACGCCTGCGCGCCGACCGGATCGGCGAGGGTGTCGCTGCGGCCGTTGTCCAGCAGGATGAGGTGGAACTCCTGCGGGCCGTCGCCGGGGGTGACGCCGGTCCACATCGAGGTGTACGGGTTCATCCGTTCGGCGGTGGAGGAGCGGGGCAGCAGTTGCAGGAAGACTTCCAGGTCGGCGAAGGTGGGTACCAGTTTCTCGATGCCCAGTACGGTGATCAGTACCTGGGGCAGGGTCAGGCACATCCGACCGTTGCCCTCGGATTCCAGCACGACGATGGTGCCGGTGTCGGCGACGGCGAAGTTGCCGCCGGAGACGGCGACGGTGGCGCGGAGGAATTTCTCGCGTAGGTGTAGCCGGGCGGCCTCGGCGAGGGCGGCGGGTTCGTCGGTCAGCCCGTCGGGGGCGGGTCGGCCGGCCCGGCCCATTTCCCGGGTGAAGATGTCGCGGATCTCGGTGCGGTTGCGGTGGATGGCCGGCACCAGGATGTGGCTGGGCAGGTCGTGGCCCAGTTGGACGATCAACTCGGCCAGGTCGGTCTCCCATACCTGGATGCCTTCGCGTTCCAGGGCGGCGTTGAGTTCGATCTCCTGGGTGGCCATCGACTTGACCTTCACGACCTCGCTCGCGCCGTGCTGTTGAGCGATGCCGGTCACGATGGTGTTGGCCTCGGCCGCGTCCCGCGCCCAGTGCACCACCCCACCCGCGGCGGTCACCGCCGCTTCCAGTTGCAGGAGCAGTTCGGGAAGGCGGGACAGCACGTCGTCCTTGATCGCCGCGCCGGCCGCCCGTAACGCCTCCCAGTCGGGTACTTCGGCGACCGCGCGCAGCCGCTTGTCCCGGATGGTGGCGGTGGCCCGCCCCAGGTTCGCCCGTAACTGGCCATCGGCCAGTGCCGCCTTCGCCGCGGCGGGGAACGGCGGCATACCCAGAAACGTCGGGGTGCTCACCGGGTGGCCGCCAGGACCTGCGCCAGGTGGATGGTGCGTACCGGGGCGCCCCGCCGCGACAGCAAGCCGCCCAGGTGCATCAGGCAGGACGTGTCCGCGCTGACCAGGTACCGCGCCCCGGTGGACAACACGTCGTCGACCTTGTCATTGCCCATCGCCACCGACGTGTCCGGGTTCTTCACGCTGAACGTGCCGCCGAACCCGCAACACTCCTCCGGCGCCGCCAACTCCACCAACGCCAACCCGTCCACCCCGGCCAACAACCGCTGCGGCCGATCACCCACCCGCAACAGCCGCGCCGAGTGACAGGTACGGTGCAACGCCACCGTGTGCGGGAACCACGCACCCACGTCGGTCACCCCCAGCACATCGACCAGGAACTCCGACAACTCGTACACCCGCGGTACCGCCACCTCCGGCACCACCGTGCGGTGGTAATGCCGCACCATCGAGGCACACGACGCCGAGGGCGTCACCACCGCCTCGTACCCGCCGA
>CAZYCD010000229.1:0-7671 GCA_964645345.1 uncultured Micromonosporaceae bacterium | reverse complement strand
TCGCCGACGCGCTGTACGGCGTGACCATGCGCAACGGTGTCACCGAGGTGATCAGCCAGCGGCTGGGCCGCGAGGACGAGGCCCTCGAGGAGGCGCTGACCGGCTGAGGCGGCCGGTCAGCCGATGACCAGGCCGACCGCCTGGACCAGGATCATCGCCTGGTCGGGCGTGACGAGGGCCTCCGGCATCTCGATGGTGCGCAGGTTGAAGGCGGTCAGGTCGCTGCCGCGCAAGTCGGTCCGGAAGAAGCTGGCTGACTCCAACTGCGCCCCGGACAGGTCGGCACCCCGCAGTACCGCCAGGTCGCAGTTGGCGCCGGTCAGGTCGACCTCCCGCATGCGCGTGTCCTCGATGGTGATGCCGCGCAGGTCGGCGCCGGCCAGCGTGACGAACGACCAGTCCCCGCCGAGGACGCGCAGCGGCCGCAGCTCGCACTCCACGAAGGCGCTGCCGATCAGCTTGCACCCGGTGAACTGCGCGTCGAACAGGTTCGAGCCGGTGAAGGTGCAGCGCAGAAACGCCGAGTCGGTATGGCGCGAGACGTTGAAGCGCACCCGGTTGAAGGTGCACTCGGTGAACACGCAGCGGGTCGTGCCGGCCTCGGTCAGATCCACGTCCTCGAAGGCGCAGCCGGCGAACGCGCGGTCGACGAGCTCCTCCGCGTACCAGTCCTCGCCGCTGAACACGGCGTCGCGGATGGGGACCGGACCGTCCTGCGGCGGCTCATCGGCCCACGGCTGCGGCCCGGACACGGCCTCCGGCCCCGGCACGCCGGCCGTCACTCGCCGACCGCGCCGTCGACCCGCCCCCGGAGCAGGTCGGCGTGGCCGTTGTGGCGGGCGTACTCCTCGATCATGTGGTTGTAGACCCAGCGGAGGGTGAACGTCGTACCCCCGTCGTCGAAGGTGTGGTCCAGCCCGAAGCCGGCCGCGACCCGCCGGGACTTGTCGCACTCGGCGAGGTAGGCCGCGAAGACCTGGTCGGTCGCCGCGCCGTCGAGGTTGTTCCAGTCGCCTTCGCGATCGGTCGGCCCGGAGTAGAGCGGACGGTAGCCCTCGTCGGTGAGGTTGGCGGCGAACCAGCCGTTCTCCACCTCCGTCAGGTGCCGCACGAGTCCCAGCAGGGACATGCGCGACGGCGGGCACGACCGCTGCTTGAGCTGCTCATCGGTCAGCCCGGCGCATTTGCGCAGCAGCGTGGCCCGGTGGAAGTCCACCCAGGCGGCGAGCATGTCGCGCTCGTTGAGCAGGGGATCGGGGTCGATGCGCTCTACCTCGGGGGCAACCATGCCCGCACGGTAGCGCCCGGGTGCGACACCGTCGCTGCCGCGATGCCGGTAGGGCAAGCGCGCGACCCGGCGCGCCGGATCGGGCGGCGTCTGCCAGGATTTGGGCATGCAGTGGTACATCGACGTGCTGATCGCGCTCGCCGTCGTGCTGGTTGTCGGGCTCGGGCTGGTCGCCGCCGGCGTGGGGCGGCGCAGGCGGCCGCCCGAGCGGGAGCCGCAGGCCCCCACCCGCACCGCACCCTCGGCGCCGTCCGTCGAGACCGCGCCCCCCATAGAGGGCCAGGAACCCGCCGAACCGCAGGTACCGGTCACCATCGAGCCGGAGGCCGCCGAGGTACCCGAGCCGACCGCCGGACGGCTGGTACGGCTGCGCGCCCGGCTGGCCCGGTCGCAGAGCACCCTCGGGCGCGGCCTGCTCGCGGTGCTCTCCCGAGACCGGTTGGACGAGGACGCCTGGGAGGAACTGGAGGACAACCTCATCACCGCGGATGTCGGGGTGGCGGCCACCCGCCAGATCGTCGAGCGGCTGCGGGAACAGACCCGGGTCCTCGGTACCCGCACCCCGGCCGAGCTGCGCGCGCTGGTCAAGGACGAGCTGGTCGCGGCGCTGGATCCGAAGCTGGACCGGTCGCTGGCGGCCACCCCGCACGACGGGCGGCCGGCGGTACTGCTGGTGGTGGGCGTCAACGGATCCGGCAAGACGACCACCTGCGGCAAGATCGCCCGGGTACTCGTCGCGGACGGCCACACCGTGGTGCTCGGCGCGGCGGACACCTTCCGCGCGGCGGCCGCCGACCAGCTGACCACCTGGGGCAGCCGGGTCGGCGCCGAGGTGGTCCGGGGCAAGGAGGCCGGAGACCCCGCGGCGGTCGCGTTCGACGCGGTCAAGCGGGGGATCGAGACGGGTACCGACACGGTGCTCATCGACACCGCCGGCCGGCTGCAGAACAAGGTCGGCCTGATGGACGAGTTGGGCAAGGTCAAGCGGGTACTGGAGCGGCACGGGCCGGTGGACGAGACCCTGCTGGTACTCGACGCGACAACCGGGCAGAACGGGCTGAGTCAGGCCCGGGTGTTCACCGATGTCGTGAACGTGACAGGCGTGGTGCTGACCAAGCTGGACGGTACCGCCAAGGGCGGGATCGTCATCGCCGTGCAACGTGAGCTGGGCATCCCGGTGAAGCTGGTCGGGCTCGGGGAGGGCAAGGACGACCTGGCTCCGTTCGAGCCGGAGGCGTTCGTGGACGCGCTGCTGGGTACGGACAGCTAACCTCAAGGGTCCGCGGGCACGGAAGGCCACAGGAGCTCAGTGACGCAGCAGGAGATCCCGCTGTTGGGCGGGAACACCAGCACGGTGGTACGGGTGGGGGAGACGGTCCGGCGCAGCTCCGGTCCGTGGACACCGGCCGTCCACGCGCTGCTCCGCCACCTGGAGATGGTGGGCTTCACCGGGTCGCCGCGCGCCCTGGGCGTGGACGAGCGCGGCCGTGAGGTGCTGTCCTACCTGGCCGGCGAGTGCGGCTCGTACCCGCTGGGGCCGGACTGGGTGACCGACGAGGCGATGATCGCGGTCGCCCAGATGCTGCGGATGTTCCACGACGCGCAGTACGGGTTCCGGCCCGCGGCCAACGCCGTCTGGCGCTCGTTCGGGCCGCCGCCTCCGGACACCGAGGTGATCTGCCATCACGATGCCGCTCCGCACAACGTGGTGTGGCGGCCCGACGGTACCCTCGCGCTGATCGATTTTGATCTTTCCTCGCCCGGCGCCCGCATCTACGACGTGGCCTACGCGGCGTGGACGTGGGTACCGCTGTTCTCCGACCGTGACTCGTACACGCTGGGCTGGCGCAACCCGGACCGGCCACGCCGGCTGCGGCTATTCGCCGACGCGTACGGTCTGGTACCCAGGGACCGGCAGCGCCTGGTGCGGACGATCCGCAAGCGGATCGTCGACCACGTCGAGGGCATCAAGCGGATGGCGATGGCCGGCGACCCGGCCTTCGTGAGGATCGTGCACAAGGGCCACCTGCGACGCCCGATGCGCGACCTCCGGCTGATCGACTACGAGCGGCACATCCTGGAGTACGCCCTCCGTTAGGCCGTTCGGGCAGCCCGGAGCGCGCTGACGCCGCGGTGAAGTTTTCTTCACACGTCCGAAACATCACGTCACGCGCCGGAAACCGCGCAGCGACGGTGCGCGAAACAGCCGAAGGTCAGAGTTTCGCGCAACCGGCGACCGGGCGACGCTGCCACCGCCGGAAGGAGGAACTCACAAGAGGAGGGCAGCGTGCTGCTCGCTGATCCAACGACGCTGAGTCCAGGCGACACCGCCTGGTTGTTGGCGTCTTCCGCGCTCGTCCTGCTGATGACGCCGGGCCTGGCCTTTTTCTACGGCGGCCTGAACCGGTCCAAGAGCGTGCTCAACATGATGATGATGAGCTTCTCCTGTATCGGGCTCGTCTCCGTTCTGTGGCTCGCCTACGGGTTCAGTTTGGCCTTCGGTACCAACTCGAACTCCGGCACCAACAACATCATCGGCAGCTTCACCCAGTACCTGGGGAACAAGACGTTTGTCAGCGAGCTGTGGTCGGGTACAAGCGGGACCCACGGGATCCCGACATACGTGGTGCTCGCCTTCCAGATGATGTTCGCGATCATCACGGTCGCCCTGATCAGCGGCTCGATCTCCGACCGCGCCAAGTTCAGCGGCTGGCTGCTGTTCGCGTTCGGCTGGTTCACCATCGTCTACGTCCCGGTCGCCCACTGGATCTGGGGCGGCGGCTTCATCGCCACCAAGATCCAGGCCCTGGACTTCGCCGGTGGTACCGCGGTGCACATCAATGCCGGATCAGCCGCGCTCGGCCTGGCGCTGGTACTTGGCAAGCGGGTCGGCTGGAAGGGCGGCTTCAAGCCGCACAACGTGCCGTTCGTCGCGCTCGGCGCCGGCCTGCTGTGGTTCGGCTGGTTCGGGTTCAACGCCGGCTCCCAGTTGACGGCCGACAATCTCACCGCGCTCGCCTTCGTCAACACCCAGGTCGCCACGGCCGCCGGCTTCCTGGGCTGGATCATCGTGGAGTGGCTGCGCAAGAACGGCCGCCCGACCATGGTCGGCGGCTCGTCCGGCGCGGTCGCCGGCCTCGTCGCGATCACCCCGGCCTGTGCCTACATCGCGCCGTACGCGGCGACCCTGCTCGGCCTGGTCGCCGGCGCGGTCTGCGCGATGGCGGTCAGCGTGAAGTACAAGCTCGGCTTCGACGACTCCCTCGACGTGGTCGGCGTGCACTTCACCGGCGGATGGATCGGCTCGCTCTGGATCGGCCTGTTCGGCAGTGGCGCGATCAGCAGCTACGTGGTGCACAACGGCCTGTTCTACGGAGGCGGTCTGGGCGCGTTGTGGCGGCAGGCCCTGGCCAGTGGGATCGTGTCGGTGTTCTCGTTCAGCCTCGCATACGCGATCGGCATGGTGATCCACAAGACGATCGGTTTCCGCACCACGCAGGAGGTCGAGGTCGAGGGTATCGACGTGGCCGAGCACGCGGAGAGCGCCTACGAGTTCGCCCCGGCCGGTGGCGGGGGTGGCGCGTTCGCCATGGCCGGCGTCAGTGCGCCGAAGCCCGCCGCGCCGGCTCCAGCCGAGGAACCGGTATCCGAGAAGGTCGCCGGTTAACGTCTTCTGATGGAGGGACTGAGCATGAAGCTGGTGACCGCGGTCATCAAGCCGTACCAGCTCGATGCGGTCAAGGAAGCGCTGCACGCCATGGGCGTGGCCGGGCTGACCGTCAGCGAGGTACAGGGTTACGGGCGGCAGAAGGGCCACACCGAGGTGTACCGGGGCGCCGAGTACACCGTGGAGTTCCTGCCGAAGATCCGGGTGGAGGTCGTGACCGACGAGGTCGACGTGGAGAAGGTCGTCGACGCCATCGTGACCGCCGCCCGTACCGGCAAGATCGGTGATGGCAAGGTATGGGTCACGCCCGTCGAAGAGGTGATCCGGGTGCGTACCGGTGAGCGCGGCCTCGACGCGCTCTGACCGACAGGTGACAGACCGCAACACGATCGGCGCCGCCGCACGCGACCAGCGTGCGGCGGCGCTCGACGCTTGGCTGGCCTCGCTGCTCAAGGTCCACGCGGAGGGCGGGGTGGCGCTCGTCGCCGTCGGCGGGCTGGGCCGCCGGGAGTGCGCGCCGTACGGCGACGTGGACCTCGTGCTCCTGCACACCGGCCGGCCCGACATCGCGGCGCTGGCCGATGCCATCTGGTACCCGGTCTGGGACGCCCGGGTCGGCCTCGACCACTCGGTGCGCACGGTGGACGAGGCGGTCGCCGTCGCGCGCGAGGACGTGAAGGTCGCGCTGGGCCTGCTGGACCTGCGGTACCTGGCCGGGGACCGGACGCTGGCCGACCGGCTGCGGGCGGCCGCGGCCCAGCAGTGGCGGCGCACCGCCGTGTCCGCGCTGCCCGCGCTGCGCGAGGTCACCGCGGCCCGCTGGCGGGCCCACGGCGAGCTGGCCTTCCTGCTGGAGGGCGACGTCAAGGAGGCCCGCGGCGGCCTGCGCGACGTGGGCGTCCTGCGGGGCATCGGGATGGCCGGGGTGGCCGACGCCGCCCGGCCGGCGGTACGGGCGGCCCACACCCGGCTGCTCGACGTCCGGGACGCCCTGCATGTCTCCGCCGGCCGGCGGGTCGACCGGCTGCTCGCCCAAGAGCGTGGCGCGGTGGCCGGGCTGCTCGACCTGCCTGACGGCGACGCCCTGCTGCGCCGCATCGCGCAGGACGCGCGGACCGTGGCCTACGCGATGGACGACGCCTGGCGCGCGGTCGACCGCTGGCGAAGCGGCGGTGGGGCCCGGCCGGGCGGCCGGCGACCGATCGGCCGCGACGTGGTGGCCCAGGACGGCGAGGCGGTACTGGCCCGGGCCGCCGTGGGGCCACACCCCGACCCCAGCCTCGCGCCGCGGGTGGCGGCCGCCGCGGCCACCGCCGGCCTGCCCATCGCGCGGCCCACCCTGGAGTGGCTCGCCGCGTTCTGCCCGCCACCGCCGACGCCGTGGCCGCCCGCCGCGCGCGAGGCGCTGCTGACGCTGCTGGGCTCCGGCCCTTCACTGGTACCGACCTGGGAGGCGTGCGACCGGTACGGCCTGGTCCTGGGCTGGCTGCCCGAGTGGAGCCGTCTGCGCGGCCTGCCCCAGCACAACCCGGTCCATCTGTACACAGTGGACCGTCACCTGGTCCAGGCGGCGGCCGAGGCCGCCCGGTTCGCCCGCGAGGTACCCCGGCCGGACCTGCTGGTACTGGCGGCGTTCCTGCACGATGTCGGCAAGGGGCTGCCGGGCGACCACAGCCTCGCCGGCGCGCCGCTGGCCGGCTCGATCGCGGCAGACCTGGGCCTGCCGCCGGAGGACGTGGCGACGGTCCGCAAGCTGGTGCGCCTGCACCTGCTGCTGCCCGACGTGGCCACCCGCCGGGACCTCGCGGATCCGGTGACCATCCGCCGGGTCGCCGAGGCGGTCGGCGACGTGCCCACCCTGGACCTGCTGTACGCGTTGACCCGTGCCGACGCCGCCGCTACCGGCCCCGGCGCCTGGTCGGACTGGAAGGGGCGGCTGGTCGCGTCCCTCGTGGACCGGGTCAGGTCCACTTTGGACACCGGCGAGGTACCGCCGGCCCCGACACCCGATCCGGCGCTCGTGGCGGGGCCCCTGCCGGCGGTACACGTGAACGGCGAGCGGGTCGCGGTGGCCGCGGACGACCGGCGCGGCCTGCTCGCCGCCGTCGCCGGGTGCCTCGCCCTGCACCGGCTGGACGTGGTGACCGCCGACGTCTCCACAGTGGATGGAAGCGCGCTGGTGCAGTGCGCGGTACAGACCCGGTACGGGGCGCCGCCTGACGCCGAGGCCCTGCGGGTCGACCTGCGCCGCGCGGCGCTGGGCCAGGTACCGGAGCGGCTGACCCGCCGCCCTGCCCATACCGGCGGCGCCCCCGCCCCCCGTGTCGTGTGGCACCGGGACGCGGCCACCGACGCCGCCGTCCTCGAACTGCGCGCCGCCGACGCGCCCGGCCTGCTGTACCGGGTGGCCCGCGCGCTGGAGGAGGCCGGTGCGGACGTCCGAGCGGCCCGCATCTCCACCCTCGGCGGTGACGTGGTGGACGCCTTCTACCTGGTCGGTCCCTGGTCCGACCCGACCGCGCGGGCCGAGGTGGCCTCAGCGGTGGCGGCCGCGGCCGGCTGACCGCGCCGCAGGGACGGCCGGCGTGGCGCCGCGTGCCGTGAAGCGGGCGCCCCGGCCGGCTACCCTTGCGGTGGGCGTGTGGCGCCCGACCCCCGCCAACTCCGACATCGAGGTTGAAACGCCGTGTTTGACACGCTGAGCGACCGGCTCAAC
>CAZYCD010000228.1:0-7747 GCA_964645345.1 uncultured Micromonosporaceae bacterium | reverse complement strand
GCCGTACGCCTCACCCTGCTGGTCCTCATCATCGCGGCCCTCACCGCGCTCGCCGCCAGCCTCCAACTCAGCGGCCGGTAAGCCCCGGCGGTCGCCACCGACGACCGCGACCGGGTCGCCCCCGCCGGACCGGACACCGGCCGGACAAGCGGCGAGGAGGCCGCGTCGTCGGCCCGCCCGGGGTGCCCGGAAGGTCAGGGTTGGGCGAACTGGTAGCCGGCGTCGAGGAGTCGGGGCAGGACGATGGTGAGGGCGTCGACGGTCTGTTGCCGGTCCCCGCCGCCGTCGTGGTCGAGGATGATCGACCCCGGGTGCGTCTTGGTCAGGATGGTGTCGACGATGTGCGGCACGCCCGGGCGCGACCAGTCGCGTGGGTCGACGGACCAGTCCAGCGGCCGCATTCCGCCGGCGGCGCAGGCGGCGAGGATGGCCGGGGACCATTCGCCGCCCGGCGCCCGGAACAGCGTGGGGTGGGGCGCGCCGGCCTTGGTGATGGCGTCGGTGGCCTGCCCGAGTTGGGCGGCGATCTGCGCCGGGGTCAGCGCGCCCAGCGGGATCGGGTGGGTGAACGTGTGGTTGGCGACGTGGTGTCCCGCCTCGGCGACGGCGCGCACCAGGCCGGGGTACGCGACGGCGTGCCGGCCGATCACGCAGAACGTCGCGCGGATCTCGTAGCGGGCCAGCACCGCGAGCACCTTCGGAGTCCACACCGGGTCGGGGCCGTCGTCGATGGTCAGCGCGATGTCGGTGCCGACGCACGGCAGGTAGTGCTGCGGGCCGCCGGGCCGCTGCACGATGCCGGGCACCGTCGGGCATACCCCGGGGGTGGGCGTGGCGGGGGTGGGCGGCTGCCACCGCGGCGCGGCTGGGGTCGGGCTCGGAGTCGGGGCCGAGGGGGACGGCTCGGGGTGGGAGTCGCCAGGCAGAGCCGAACTGCTCGGCGACGCCGCGGCCCGGGGGTGGGCCGGCTGCGGCCCGCCGCACGCGTCGAGCAGCGCCAGGGCGCCGACCGCGAGAAGAAGTCGGCGGCGTACCGGGGTGGGGGGCACCTCCACGGTGGGCAGCAAACCACGGTGACGCTCCGGTGGCATAGTGGCGGGGGGAATTTTCCAGTGAGGGTGGTGACATATGCCACTGTGGTGGGCCGGGCCGCCGGCGCCGACGCTGCGCGGGGTGTGGACCGCGTGGCAGCTCGACCCGCTGCTGGGCATCGTCGTACTCGGCGCCGCGGCCGCCTACGCCGCCGGGATCGCCGCCGCCCGCCGGCGTGGCCGGGACTGGCCGGTACCGCGCAGCGTGGCGTTCTTCGGCCTGGGCTTGGGCAGCCTGCTCGTCGTCGGGATGGGTTGGCCGGCGGTGTACGCTCCGGCGCTGTTCTCCGTGTACGCGACGCAGCTCGTCGCGCTGCTGATGGTCGTGCCGCTGCTGCTCGCGCTCGGTCGGCCGGTCGAGCTGGCCATGACCGCGCTCGGGCAGACCGGAGCCGCCCGGCTGCGGCGGATACTCGACAGCCGCCCGGCGCGACTGTTCACCGTTCCGGTGATCAGTCCGCTGCTGCTCGCGGTCGTCCCGTTCCTGGTGTTCTTCACCCCGTGGTACCCGGCCAGCCTTGACCATCCGATTCTGCACTCGGTCACTGAGGTGCTGCTGCTCGCGATCGGGCTGGCCGTGCTGGTACCGCTGTGGGAGGCCGCCACCATCGCCGCCGCCGTCCCGTACGCCATCGCGCTGCTGTTCGCGTTCATCGAACTGCTCGCCGACGCGCTACCCGGCATCATCATCCGGCTGGATACCCACGTCATCGCCGCCGCGCACCTGACCCGCCCCTGGGGCACGTCCCTGCTGCACGACCAGCAGCTGGGCGGCGACCTGTTGTGGTGCATCGGGGAAGCCATCGACGTGCCGTTCCTGGCCCTGCTGGCGGTGCAGTGGTACCGGTCGGATGCCCGAGCGGCCCGGCAGATCGATCATGCCCTGGACGCGGCCAGCGCGGCGGCCCCGGCGGCCGCGGCCGAGGAGGCCGGCGCGGAGCTGACCCGGCCGTGGTGGGAGCAGGACGCATCGGTGTTCGGCGACCGTGCCGCCCAGTACCGCCGCGCCGGTCCGGAGTAGGCGCAGCGGGCATGCCACTGACCGTCAGGCTCCGTTGACCCAGGGTCCCTGGCCGTAGATTCGGTCGATAGCGACGTGCAGTACGAGGCCCTCCGGGGCGTCGCGCATGGGGTACTGCTGCCCTGGTCCGATGTAGAACTCGGCGAGCCGGTCCATCACCGCCAGCGCGCCACCCTCGGTGATCCGGTCGACCCTGCCCTGCACCACCGCATACGGCCACAATCCCTGGCCGTCGTGCTGCTTGGCGTGGGCGGAGATGACGATGCGGGGATCACGGCGGATGTTGCGCAGCTTGCGCTGCTCCAGGTTGAAGAACGTGGCCATGATGATCTCGTCGCCGTCCACGCCCGCCCACGCCAGCGTGACGTGCGGGGTGCCGTCGGGATCGATGGTGGTCACGTGTACCAGTGGACCGGTCTCGAACAGCTCACGTAGCGATGCGGGCAGACTGCTCATCGGCTCAGTGTAGGAGCGCCTTCAGCTACCGGCCGGTGCCGCTGTCGACCGCCCGGGCACTGGCGGCCGCCTCCCGCAGGCCGCGGACTGCCAGCCGGTCGGCACGCTCGTTCTCCGGATGCCCGGCGTGGCCCTTGACCCAGTGCCACTGCACCCGGTGCCGGGTGGCGGCGGCCTCGAGGCGCCGCCAGAGGTCCGCGTTCTTCACCGGCTCCTTGCCAGCCGTCAGCCACCCGTTGCGCTTCCAGCGGGGTAGCCACTGCATGATGCCGTTGCGCACGTACGTGCTGTCGGTGTGGATGTGTACCACGGTCGCGCGGGTCAGGCTCTCCAGGGCCCTGATGGGGGCGGTCAACTCCATCCGGTTGTTGGTGGTCGGGCCCGGGTCTCCGCCGTAGATCTCCTTCTCCTGGGTGCCGTACCGCAGGATCGCGCCCCAGCCGCCCGGGCCGGGGTTGCCGCTGCAGGCACCGTCGGTGTAGATGTCCACGACTCGCTCGGCACCGGAGGTCTCCACAGCCGGCAACCTATCGAATCCCGGCACGACAGACGAGCGTGCCGCACGGACGCCGTGCAGCCGATTTCCTGTCTTGATGCTGAGGGTGCGGTGACCGCGGTACGGCGGTCGTCTCCCGCCTGCTGTGCAAACATGGGGCGGTGGACATCGGCATTCACTTCCTGAACTTCACCAACCCGGGCGGAGACGCGGCCATCGCGCCGCTGCTGGCGCAGACCGCGAAGGCGGCCGACGAGGCCGGCTTCGCGCTGTTCACCGTCATGGACCATTACTTCCAGATGGACCAGGTGTGGCCGGCGGACAATCCGATGCTCGAGGCGTACACCGCTCTCGCCTTCGCCGCGGCGCACACCTCGCGCATCCAACTGGCGACGCTGGTCACCGGTGTCACCTACCGGCACCCCGGTCTGCTCGCGAAGACCGTCACGACGCTCGACGTGCTCTCGGGCGGACGCGCCATGCTCGGCATCGGGGCCGCCTGGTACGAGCGCGAACACCTCGGGCTGGGTGTGCCGTTTCCGCCGCTCGCCGAGCGGTTCGAGCGCCTCGAGGAGGCGCTGCAGATCTGCCTGCAGATGTGGAGCGACAACGACGGCGCCTACCAGGGTAGGCACTACCAGCTCGCCGAGACGCTCAACCGGCCGCGTCCGATAGGCCGCCCGCGGCCGTCGATCCTCATCGGGGGCAGCGGCGAGCGCAAGACGCTGCGCCTGGTGGCGAAGTACGCCGACGCCTGCAACATCCACGTCCTCGAGGTGGAGGAGATCGGCCGGAAGATCGAGGTGCTGCGCCGGCACTGTGACCGGGAGGGCCGCGACTTCAACGACATCCGGATCACCGTCCAAGGTGGACCGTTGGACCCGACCGAGGATCCGGACGGTTTCCTGCGCCGCGCCGAGCGACTCGCCACCTTCGGCGTGCAGCACATCCATGTGCGCGCGCCGCAGCCGGACCCGGTCGGCTTCGTCGCCAAGGTCTGCGACTCGGTGCTGCCGCGGCTCGCCGAGATCGAACCAGCTCGCTGACCTCGCAGGATCCTCGGCTGCACCGCTCGGTGGCTGCCGGCGGGAGGCCGGCGTCCTCGACGCCAATCGGTAGTGGTGCACCGTGAAGCGAGCGGTAAGCGGTGGGGTGCTGGCCAGAGCGGTACAGGCGTCGGTCCCGGTGGCCGGTGGGGTCGTCCGCGTGGATCTGCATGACACCGCGGCCCGGCTCGGGGTACCCGTCGAGGAGGTCGACCGCGTGCACCGGCTCGCCGGCGACCGCCCGTCGGCTGCGCTGCCCGCCAAGGGCGACGCGCCAGCGATCCTCGAGCGGCTAGCGGTGCGGCCGGACGACGCGGCGGAGATCATGGCGGGCTGGCCGGATTCCGACTCTCCACCGTGGACACCGCAGCTGCGCTGGCTGCTCGACCGTTCGACGACCCTCGTACGCGCCGATCTCGGGGGCCACGGCTGGCTGTCACCCGTCCGGAGCTACCGCGCGAACGGGGTCTCGCCTGGCGGCACCTGTACGTGTACGCGTACCTGGCCCTGGTCGACGTCGCCAGGGGATACCACCGCGACCACGGCATCGCCGATGCGGTGTCGTGGATGACCCTCGCGGACCTGGGTCGCAACCTCGCGATCGACCGGCGGATGAGCCGCGAGGGCTGGCCGGTTATGCAGAGCTGGCTGACGCTGCTTCGCGGGGCGGCGTCTACGAGCTGGGCCGGCTGCAGTACCACCTCGGGCGCCTCTGCACGGCGGCCGGTCACCCTTCACACGAATGACGACTGGCGGAATCGACACGGCGACAAGTCGCGTGCGGCGGGGTGAGCGCTACCCGCGCGGTCCCCAACGCACGTCGACCGGTTCCTCTCCTCGCCGCAGCGCGTCAAGGTAGGCATGATCGGCAGCGAAACGGGCCGCCACCTCTGGGCCCTCGGCGACGGCGCCGTGGCCGGGGACCACGACATCGACGTGCCTGGCGGCCTCGCCCAGCCGGTCAAGTGCCGCCTCGTAGGCGTCCACCTGACCGGAGCGGCGAGGATCGAGGAGCGGGATCAGGACGTCGGAGAGCATGTCCCCGGCGAGCAGCACGCCACGGTCCGCGAGGAGGACCGCGGCGTGGCCGATGGCGTGCGCCTCATGCTCGACGATATCGCCCGGCACGGGGCCGCCGTCCGCGGGCAGTGGGGTGACGAGCCCTAACAGCTCAAGAGGGATGCCCGACGCGCTCTCCGCCGCCATCCTCTGTCCGCGCTCCCGGGTCTCACTGGCAGCCTGGGCGCCGGCGGGCGTGGCGTAGCGCGGCACGTCGCCGAACCGAGGATGCCAGAGGAGGTGGTCCCAGTGGGGATGGGTCGAGAAGCCGGCGACCACCGGAGTGCCGAGCCGGTCCAGGTCATCGGCGAGCTGGTTCAGTTCGGAACCATCGATGCCGGGGTCGACCAGGATCAACCCATCCTCCCCGCGTACGACGATGGCGTTGCTCCAGACCCACTCGCTCTGCCGGACCCAGACGCCGTCGGCCACCTGATTCAGCACCGATTCACACTACTCGACGTTCACCGGCGCCCCCGGGGAGTGTTCGGCCCGATCCTGGTCAACGCCGTCTGTCCCGGGCTGACCGCCACCTGGCCAGGTCCCGAGGCGATGGGTGCCCGGCCGGTGGCCGACAGCGTGCCAGGGATCGTCTGGGCGGCGACCCTGCCCGATGACGGCCACAGCGGCGGCTTCTTCCGCGACGGCCAGCCGCTGGCCTGGTAGCGCCGAGCCGCTCGACGCAGCCTGTGTGCAGGGCGGCCGAGATGGCGCGTGATGGCCACGATGACGGCAAGCGGACCGGCCGCGCCCCCGCAACCCACTGGCCGAGCCCTGCGGTAGCTGCCGCAGGGTGAGTACCGCGCGGTAGGTCACCGCGGCGAAACCCGCAAACAGAGCTTGAAATCTACAGCGGTGGACCTAGAATATATGCGTCGGTTGGGTCACGGTTCCCGGTGAAGGCGTATGTGTGCCAGGGAGGTGATCGTGGTGGCCTTGATGGTGCCGGCCCATTACCACCGACGTCGTCGCCCGCGCTGGCGGGACGGGCGGGTGCGCCCGCCGAACCGCCACCGGTGACGGCGAATCCCCGTGGTCAGTAGTGATGTAGCCCAGACAGTCTTGGAGGTGTGTTGGTCATGTTGGTACGTTTCGATCCTTTCCGTGACTTTGACCGGCTCGCTGGCGAGATGCTCGGTGCCGCGCGTACCCCCGCGTTGATGCCGATGGACTGCCTGCGCGCCGGCGACACCGTCATCGTGCGGTTCGACCTGCCCGGTATCGACGCCGACTCGTTGGACGTGTCGACGGAGAACAACACGCTGACGGTGCGCGCGGAGCGGCAGCGCCGCGACCCGGAGGGCGTGGCCTATCTGGTGTCCGAGCGCCCGTCGGGAAGTTACAGCCGGCAGTTGGTCCTCGGTGACGGGCTGGACGTCGAGGCGATCCGGGCGGACTACCGCGACGGGGTGCTCACCCTGACGATCCCGGTGGCGGAGCAGGCCAAGCCGCGCAAGGTCGAGATCAGCCGGGGTGGCGACAGCGAGGTCAGCGCGCACGAGGGGCACCGCATGATCAGCGGCGAGACGGCCAAGGCCGGCGTGCCCTGACGCGGTCCCGGCGTCGGTTGCAGGTAGCGCCAACAGCGGCTGGCCACCCCTTGATTGCCGTGGAGGGGTAGCCAGCCGCTGGCGGGTCATCGATGGGAGACGGTAAGTGGGCGAGTTGACGCACCGACCCCCGCAGCGCTCGCCGCTGGAGGACACCGGCTACCCGGGCTATGCGATGAGGGCGGCGGCCGACGCGATCGGCGTCACCCCGGCATTCCTGCGCGCGGTGGAGGCCGCCGGCCTGTTCGAGGTGCACCGCTCCGGCGGCGGGCACCGCCGGTACAGCCGCGACGATCTCCAACGGGCGGACCGGGCACGCCGGCTCGTCGACGACGGACTGGGCGTGGAGGCCGCGGTGCGAATCGTCAGCCTGGAGTATCAGCTCGCCGCCGCACAGACCATGATCCAGGTACTGCACCGCCGTCTCGACGAACGCAGCGACGGCCGGCGGGCATCACCGACCTGAGCCAGGGATAACCACCTCACCAGGGCCGACGCCGGTCCCCGCCGGTCGGTGTTCGCCCCGTGGTCGGTCTCAAGGCCCGTAGGTGCGGACAAACCTGCCACCCGGCTGGGCCATCAAAGAGAGCGTGGCTGCCGGTCCGGGTAGGAGGCGCACTACGCGGTACGGGGGTTGGAAGCTGTTCGGCGTGTGGTGAGTATGCGTGAGGGAACGTGTGTTTCTGTGCGTGGGTGAAGCTGGCCGAGTGGGCGCGGGTGAACCGGGTGCGTCCGTAGACGGCCTATTGGTGGTTGCGGGAGGATCGGGTGCCGGTGCCGGCGCGGAGGCTGGCGTCGGGGACGATCTGGGTGGATATCGTGCCGGGTCTGGAACCCGGGGGTGCGGTGCTGTATGCCGGCGTGTCCGGTCGTGACCAGCGCGCGGATGTGGACCGGTAGGTGGCTCGGTTGACCGGGTGGGCCGCCGCTAACGGATACCGGGTGGGGTTGGTGGTGTGCGGGGTCGGGTCCTGGGGTGAACGGTCAGCGGGCCAAGTTACGCCGGATTCTGTCGGACCCGTCTGCCA
>CAZYCD010000227.1:0-7775 GCA_964645345.1 uncultured Micromonosporaceae bacterium | reverse complement strand
GTCTCGATGTCCGGTACCCCGACGCCGTCCAGCAGCAGGTCGCGCTCCTGCTTCAGGTACTCCATGGTGTTGGCGGCGAACGCCTCGAGCTGGACCGACAGCCCCTCCCGAGCCTCGACCATTGACGTGCCGATCGACTCGGCGTCCTGCCTGCGGCCCTCCCCGACGATGTCCTCGCCGCGGTAGACCGTGCCGCCCTCGACGCGGACGATGTCGCCCTCGCGCAACCGGTCGAACAGCTCCTCACCGAGGTCGTCGACGAGCGGGATGCCCGCCTGGACGAGCACCTCGGGGCCCAGGTTCGGGTACCGGCCGGAGATCGAGGGTTTCGCGTTGAGTACCGCGGACACCCCGACGGCCACCAGCGAGTCCGCGGCGACCCGGTCCAGGTCGACATGGTCGATGACCGCGACGTCGCCGGCGCGCAGCCGGCCGACCAGCCGCTTGGTCCGGCGATCGAGCCGTGCGGTGCCGGTGATCACGCCCGGTTCGGCGCTCCGGGCTCGGCGGAGAGTAGGTAAACGCATCGTGACCTATCCTGGCACGCGCCAAAATGGAACGCGCCGCGAGATGCTCTAGTTACGCTCCGTACCCGGACGTGGCGTGACTTTTCGGTTACGCATGCTTCTCTCTGGCGGCCACCGCGAGCAGCTCCTCGGCGTGCGCGATGCCCAGGTCGGAGTCGGGCAGGCCGGCGAGCATCCGGGCCAGCTCGCGGGCCCGTTCGGTGTCCTCCACAGTGCGCACCCCGCTGGTCGTCACCGCCCCGCCGGTGTCCTTGGCCACCACGAGATGCCGGTCGGCGAACGCCGCGACCTGCGGCAGGTGGGTGACCACGAGCACCTGGTGCGCGCGGGCCAGCCGGGCAAGCCGCCGGCCGATCTCCACGGCGGCCCGGCCGCCGACCCCGGCGTCCACCTCGTCGAAGACCAGGGTGGGCGGGCCGCCCGCGCCGGCGAAGACCACCTCGATGGCCAGCATGACCCGGGACAGCTCGCCGCCGGACGCGCCCTTCTGCAACGGCAGCGACGGCGCGCCCGGGTGGGCCAGCAGCCGCAGCTCGATCTCGTCGGCGCCGTCCGGCCCAACGCCGCACTCGACGCCGTTCACGGTCAGCGCCGGCTCGCCGCGCCCGGCCGGTCGCGGCGAGACCACGACCTCCACCCGGGCGTGCGGCATGGCCAGCCCCGCCAGCTCGACGGTCACCGCGTCCGCGAACCGGCCGGCCGCCTCACGCCGGCCCGCGGACACCGCCGCCGCCAGCTCCGCCACCTCGCCCGCCAGCCGCAGCCGCTCCCGGTCCAGCTCCTCCAGCAGCTCGTCGGAGCTGTCCAGCTCGCCCAGCCGGCTGCGCGCCCGGTCCGCCCAGGCGATCACCCCGTCGACGTCCTCGGCGTACTTGCGGGTCAGCGCGCGCAGCGCGGCCCGCCGCTCGTAGACCTCCTGCAGCCGGGCCGGGTCGGCGTCCAGCGCGTCGAGGTAGCCGCCCAGCTCGACCGACACGTCGGCGACCAGCGTCGCGGCCTCCTCCAGCCGCGCCGCCAGCTCGCCCAGCTTGCGGTCCACAGTGGACTGTGCCTCCAGCGTGCGCCGGGCCAGCCCGAGCAGGCTGGTGGCGTCGGGCGCCTCGTCGCCGGACTCGGCCGAGCCGGCCACCGCCTGGTGCGCGAGCTGGGCCGCGGTGCGCAGACCCTCGGCGTGCTCCAGCCGCTGGGCCTCCTCACGCAGCGCCTCGTCCTCGCCCGGCTGCGGGTCGACCCTGGTGATCTCGTCGAGGCCCAGCCGGAGCAGGTCGGCCTCCTGGTTGCGCTCCCGCGCGTTGCGGCGCCGGTCGGCCAGGTCGTCCTCGACCGCGCGCCACTGCGTGTGCCGCTCCCGCAGCTCGGACAGCAGCTTGTCGTGGTCGGCACCGGCGAACCGGTCGAGCGCGGCGCGCTGCTCCCCCGGCCGCAGCAGCCGCAGCTGGTCGGACTGGCCGTGCACGGCGACCACCTGCTCGCCGACCTCGCCGAGCACAGAGACCGGCACGGCCCGCCCGCCGACATGGGCGCGCGAGCGACCCTCGGCGGTGACGGTGCGGGACAGCAGGATGCTGCCGTCGTCGTCGGGCTCGGCGCCCGCGTCGACCACCCGCTCGGTGACCGCCGCCGCGGCGCGACCTACCAGCCGCAGCCGGCCTTCCACGACCGCCCGACCCGGGTCGGCGCGAACCCGTCCCGCGTCCGCCCGGCCACCGAACAGCAGCCCGAGGCCGGTGACCACCATGGTCTTGCCGGCACCAGTCTCGCCGGTGATGACGTTCATGCCGCGGGTCAGCGGGAGGGTGGTGTCCTCGATGACCCCGAGTCCGGTGATGCGAAGCTCCTCGAGCACGGCCCTGACAGTAGCCGCGCCCACCGACACCCGCCAATGACCACGCCGTGCCCTGTGGACAAGTGTGCGATCGTCACGCGGCGCGATCTTCTGGATCGGCCAGCCGGTGCAGTCCTCCACGAGCGAGCTGTTGGCGAGTGCAGCGAACACGCCGTTGGTTGGCCCGATACTCGCGGGCCAGCATCAGGTGCAGGACACGCGTTGCCGCCGAGGGGCTCGGTCGAACCCGCGCGTCGCAGGCCGCATCCGGGCCGCCCGCCACAGTCCGGCGGCCTTGAGGAGGACGATCGGGGGCGGGCTTAGCCCGCGGACCGCCGCAGCCTGGCCGTTCAGCGCCGGACTGTGTAGTGCAGGTGCAGCACCCGGTCGCCCTGGACCACCTGGTCGGGATCGTCGAGAAGGACGGTGCCAGCGTGACTGCCGAAAAAGCGCACCCCTTCACCGAGGACGACCGGTGCGACATCCATCGCGATCTCGTCGACCAGACCTGCCGACAACGCCTGCCCGCCAAGGTCGCCGGCAGTCACGCACACCAGACCGTCGCCAGCGAGCTTCTTGGCGAGCGCGATGCCCGCCTCGACCGACCCGGCGGTGTGGAAGGGTGCGTCCGGGTGCTCGGCGAGCCACGCCTGCGGCAACGGCCGGTGGGTGACAACGACCAGCTCGTCTCCAGCGGCCGGGGCACCGTCCCAGCCATTCGTGGTGTCGAACAGGTGACGGCCGATCACCGTCACCTTGACCGCGTCCCAGAACGGCTGGACGTAGCCCGCGGACGCCTGCGAGACACGGAACGTCCAGCCGCTCGCCCCGGCGGTCACCTCGGTATCGCCGTTGCCGTACCAGTCGAATAGCGGCCCGGTCGTGTCATCGGGATACGCGATGTAGCCGTCCACCGACACGACCGCCTGCATGACAACCCTGGCCATCTGCGCTCCTCAGCCGAACGTCGGAACGATCTGCAGTGCCTCGCACCCGACGCCGTCTTCACATCTGCACGTACGGCACCACGCCACTTTACGACCCGGGTTAGTGCGCACACTTGCTGGACACGGTCCGAGATCCCGCAGGCCAGGGCGATGAGCGAGCTGAAGATCCCTAATCGTGAGCCAAGTCAGGCCAGAACCATCATTCCACCGGTGACCGCGCCGACGGTGATCCAGCGGGACGTGATTGCCATGCCCCGATCCTGACGGCGTGCGTCAAGTCGCGATCCCCAGCGAGCGCCCACTCCGGGTACCGCGACGATGACCACCGTGCCCGGTGGGCGAGTGTGCGATCGTCAGGCCGGCCGGTGCCGGCTACCGAGGCGTCAGCGGTTGCCGCCGCGCCAGCCCTCGACCGGCAGCCCGAACTTCGCGACCAGCCGGTCGGTGAACGGGCGCGGGTGCAGCCGCACGACGCGTACCGGCAGCTCGCCGCGGCGCACCGTGACCACCGCCCCACGGCCGATGTCGAAGACCCGCCGGCCGTCGCAGGACATCACCGCCGAGGCCGCGTAGGGGTCCACGGTGATCGTGATGGTCGACGAGGGCGCGGTGACCAGCGGGCGGCTGAACAGCGCGTGCGCGCTGATCGGTACCAGCAGCAGGGCCTCGACCTCCGGCCACACCACCGGGCCGCCGGCCGAGAACGCGTACGCGGTCGAACCCGTCGGCGTCGCGCAGACCACGCCGTCACAGCCGTACCGCGAAAGCGAGCGCCCGTCCACGTCCACGAGCAGTTCGAGCATCCGCTCCCGCTCGCCCTTCTCGACGCTCACCTCGTTGAGCGCCCAGGAGCGCAGCACCGGCCGGTCCGCCTGCTCGACCCACACGTCCACGGTCAGCCGTTCGTCCACTGTGTACGCCCGGTTGACCACGTCCTGCACGGCCTTGTCGAGGTCCTCGATCTCCGCCTCGGCCAGGAAGCCCACCTTGCCGAGGTTGATGCCTAGCAGCGGGGCGCCGACCGGGCGGGCCAGCTCCGCGGCGCGCAGCAGAGTACCGTCGCCACCCAGCGCGAACACGATCTCCACGCCGTCGGCGGCCAGCGGCCCGTTGACCGGTACCACTCCGGTCATGTCAAGGTCCGGCGCCTCCTCGGCGATCACCCGCACCTCGAAGCCGGCCTGGTGCAGGTCGCGCACGACGGTCCTGGCGTGCTCCGTGCTGTCCCGGCGGCCGGTGTGGGTGACGAGCAGCGCCTCCCTCATGGGTCCGCGACCTCCCTGCCGCCGGCGGTGGCTCCGGCGACGATGGTACGCACCCGCGACTCGTCCGTGCCGGCCATCCCGGTGGCGGGCGAGCGGCGCAACCACAGGAAGAACTCCACGTTTCCGGACGGGCCCGGCAGCGGGCTCGGTACCACGCCGGCCAGCCCCAGCCCGATCTCCGTCGCGTACCGCACGACGTCCAGCACCGCGTCCGCGCGTAGCTGCGGGTCGCGCACCACGCCGCCCTCGCCGACCCTGCCCTTGCCCACCTCGAACTGCGGCTTGACCATCGGCACCAGGTCCCCGTCCGGGGTGGTGCAGGCGGCCAGCGCCGCCAGTACCAGGCGCAGCGAGATGAACGACAGGTCGGCCACGGTCAGCTCCACCGGCCCGCCGATCTGCTCCGCCGTGAGGTTGCGCACGTTGGTACGGTCGTGCACCGCGACCCGGGGATCGTTGCGCAGCGCCCAGGCCAGCTGCCCGTACCCGACATCCACGGCGACCACCTCGGCCGCGCCGTTGCGCAGCAGCACGTCGGTGAAGCCGCCGGTGGACGCGCCGGCGTCCAGGCAGCGCCGCCCGGCGACGGTCAGCCCCAGCGGGCCGAACGCGGCAAGCGCACCGGCCAGCTTGTGGGCGCCCCGCGACACATACCCGTCGCCCGGCTCCTCGCCGAGTACCCGCACCGCTTCCGCCGGGTCGACCATCGCGGCCGCCTTGCGGGCGGCGGTACCCCGCACCTCGACCCGGCCGGCGTCGATCAGCTCCACGGCCTGCTCCCGGGAACGGGCCAGACCGCGCCGGACCAGTTCGGCGTCGAGCCGGGTGCGCCGGGCCATCAGGTCTGGTCGATGCTTGCCAGCGTCTGGTGCAGCGCCCGCTGTGCCGCCTCGTACCCGGCGACCTGCTCGGCCGGCGGCAGGTCGGCCTGCTCCGCAAGGCGGGCCACGGCCGCGTCGACCACTGGGTGCCCGGTCGGACCGGCCGGGGACTCGTCCGCCGCCGGCTCAACGACCGTGGACTCGGCGGCCGGCTCAACGGCCGGCGGCTGCCCGTGCCCGGGTACCGCCGGCTCGTCCTCGGGCCACCGCCGCTCGACCGGGTCGGTCACGGCTGGGCCCCGGCCGGGCCACCGGTCGCCTTGCGCGCCACGGTCTTCTTCGCCACGACCTTCACCGGCGCCTTGGCCACCACCTTCTTCGCCACGGCCTTGGTCGGCCCGGCGTTGGTGGGCGCGGCCTTGGCCGGGCCGCCGACGGTCGGCGCGGCGGGGGTGGTGGGCGCGGCCGCCGGCGCCGCCTTTTTCGCGGGAGCGGCCTTCCTCGCCGGTGCGGCCTTCGCGGCGGCCGCGGCCGGACCCGCGGGCGGAGCCGGGGTGATCACGGCCTTCTTAGCGACCGTCTTGCGGGCCGTCGCGCGGGCGGCCGGTACCGCGGCGCTCGCGGCCAGCTCGTCGTCCATCGGCGCGGTGACGACCGGAGCGGTACCGGCCCGGGCCACCTTCAGCTCCTCCTCAAGCTCGCGTACCCGCTTGGTCAGGTCGGCGACCTCCTCGGCGGTGGCCAGCCCGACCCGGCCGAGCGCCTTGTCGAGCTCGAAGCGGACCAGCCGCACGAGCGACTCGCGGTTGGCCAGGCTCGTGTTCACCAGGTCCTCCGCCATCGACTGCAGCTGCTCCGCGGTCGCGCCGCCGCGCCCGACCAGCTTCTTGGCGACCTTCAACGCCCGCTTGCGCGACGTCTCGGTGAAGCCCAGCGCCAGGTCGAGGTACGCCCGCCACGCGTCCTGCATCGAACGGAGCTCCTCCCGCTTTGCCATGCCGTTTACCACCTCGCCACCTCACTGCCACCTCAACACATGCCCTGACACGGTACAAGGCCGGGGTTACGGACCCAGCCTCAACGCCTTCAATGTCCGTACGGCGGGGTCGCCCTCCGGTACGGTCCACGCGGGTTGCGGGCCGCGCCACGCCTCGGCCGCCAGCGCACGCAGCGCTTCGATGGGGGTACCGTCGCCGGACAGCACCAGGCTGTCACCGTCGCGGCGAACCTCCCACCGGCCGGTCGAATCGTCCACCGTGGACAGTCCGGTGAGGTCGGTCGCCAGCAGGGTCGGCCGGCGCGGCGGCGGTGCGGCCAGCACGTCGCGCGCACCGGCAACGCCGGTAAGCACGAGGACGCTGTCCATCCCGGCGCGCCGGGCGCCCTCGACGTCGGTGTCCAGCCGGTCGCCGACCACCAGCGGCCGGCTCGCCCCCGCCCGCGCGGCGGCCTCGACGAACAGCCCCGGCTCGGGCTTGCCAACCACCACGTCCGGTACCCGGTCCAGCGCGGTGGACAGCGCGGCCACCAGGGCGCCGTTGCCGGGCAGCGGGCCGCGCGGCGAGGGCAGCGTGCGGTCGGTGTTGGTCGCCACCCAGAGCGCTCCGCCCCGGATGGCCACGGTCGCCTCGGCCAGCTGCCGCCAGCCCACCTCCGGCCCGTACCCCTGGACCACGGCGACGGGTGCGGCGCCGGCCGAGTCGACCGGGGTGAGCCCCGCGGCGCCGATCTGCTCGCGCAACGCATCGGCGCCGACCACCAGCACCGGGGCCCGGGCCGGCAGCCGCTGGGCGAGCAGCCGGCCGGCGGCCTGCGGCGAGGTGACCACCTCGTCGGAGGTGGCGGTGATGCCCAGCGACACCAGCAGCGTGGCCACCTGGCGCGGGGTGCGGCCGGCGTTGTTGGTCGCGTACACCACGCGGCGTCCGCCGGCGCGCAGCCGGTTGATCGCGTCGGCCGCGCCGGGGATCGGTTCGGTGCCCAGGTAGACGACCCCGTCGAGGTCGAGGATGACCAGGTCGTACCGGTCCAGCACCGGCCCGGTCATGCCGGCGTACCCGGCCCCTCGCCGCGGTGCATCCCGTCGGTGTCGAGCTCGTCGTCGAGGTCCTTCACCTCGGCCGCGTCGACGTCGATGATGTCGTCGTCCTCGTCCTCGAGGTCGTGCTCGTCACCTTCGCCGTCCTCGTCGCCTTCCTCGAGCTCGTCGTCCTCGAGGTCGTCGTCCTCGTCGAAGTCGTCGTCCGCGTCCTCGTCGTCGTCGGGGAGATCCTCGGCTTCGAGCGTCACGCCCTCGAGGTCCTCGCCCTCCAGGTCGTCACCCTCGAGGGTCACGCCGTCGAGTTCGAGCAGCCGCTCGGCCGCGTCGGTACCGGCGTCCTCGTCCGCCT
>CAZYCD010000226.1:3325-7777 GCA_964645345.1 uncultured Micromonosporaceae bacterium | reverse complement strand
CCATCCAGAAGAAGATGGGCGGCGGCGTGGACGAGTCGAAGTTCACCCATGGCTCGTCGGCCCAGCGGGAGCAGTGGTTCAGTACCGGCTTCAACTCCGGCGACCCGAAGTCCTGCAACACCTTCGGCAACGCCCTGTAGCCCGGCTCAAGGATCTACCACCCTGATGCGGACGCTGCGCGCCGGGCGGATCGCGGCCTGCAGTACCGCGAGCTTCGGCTCCGGCACGTCCAGAAACCGTTCGGCACGCAGCGGGACGAGGGCGGCCAGCCGAGCGTCGGCGAGGACGCCGTCGACCGCCCGCCGGTCTCCCCCGGTCACCAGCGCGGCCAGCCGAGCCGCCCCGGGCAGCAGGATCGCGGCGGCCACGTCCGCGGCGTCCTGGGCCGCGGCCCGCGCCTGGTTGTCCCGCCGGCGGGCGAAGCGCTGCTGCGACCAGCCACCGGCAGCCGTGCGCCCCTGCACGTACCGGCTGTCCACCTTGGACGACACCAGCGCGGCACCCTCGACCACGCCCACGGCCACCGCGGCCCGGCGGGCCAGCAGCAGCGCGATCCGGCCCGGCGTGGCCGCCGCCTCCACGAACCCGGCAGCGGTGCCCGCTGCTGCGGCACCCGGCGGCGGGTGGCACCACGCCCGTGCCCCGTCCGGCGCGACCAGGCCCAGCACCCCGCCGTCCACTGTGGACTCCACCGGCCCGCCGTGGCGCTCGGCGAAGCCGTCCAGCCAGCGGGCCAGCCGGTCGGGGTCGACCTCCACCCAGCGCCCGCCGCCGGCGGCCGGCCGCCCGCTCACCTCGCCCGGGCCCCGCTCACGACGGCTCCCCCGCCGCGCTGCTGGACCGCCGCCCCGCCGCTCACCCGGCGCTCACGGCCTCGGTCAGCAGCGCGTGCAGCCCGACCGGGTCGTCCACCTCGCGGTCGGGCGTCACGCTGACCGCCGGTTCCCTGCCGGTACGCGGGGAGGTCATCAGCACCATCAGGCCAACGCCCGCTCTCCGTCCACAGAGGACGTCCCGGGACCGGGTGTCCCCGACAAACCACGCGTCCTCCGGCTCCACCGACAGCGCCCGGCAGGCCAGCCGTACCATCTCCGGGTTCGGCTTGCGTACGCCCGCCTCGTCGCTGTAGAACTGCGCGGCGAACCGGTCGGTCAGCCCGGCCGCAGCCAGGAAGTCGCGGTGCACGCGGCCGTAGATGGTGTTGCTGACCACCGCGACCGGGATGCCCAGCCGGGCGGCGTCGGCCAGCAGGTCGACCATGCCGGTACGCAGCCGCCACTGCTGCCCCAGCTCGCCCATCCGGTACGTCAGCTCGGTCGCCCGTGCGGCGACAGCCTGCCTGGCCGGACCGGGCCAGTCGGCGGCGATGAAGTCGACCCACAACTGCTCGTGGGTGATCTCGGGGGGCGCCGCCCATCGGGCCGTACCGTTGCCCCACGAGCCGTAGGCCACCATTCCGGCCACCAGGTCGACCTCGATCGCCGGTACCGTCAACGCCCCGTCCACGCTCGCGACCGCCTCGTGCACCATCTCGGCGATCTCCCAGGACGAGTCCGGGCGGCGGTCGTCGTCGACAATCACGCCGCCGAAGTCGAGCAGCAGGGCGCACGGAGCCTTCGGCATGCCTCTGACGGTACCGGTGCGGCGTACGCGCTCACCCGCGCAGCCGGCTCCCGCGCACGAGGACGTGACGGCTGCCCAGTTCCTTCCCGTCCGAGCTGAGCTGTACCCCGTCCACCGGATACCAGTTCTCGCCCTCATAGACCATCGGGTGGGCTCGATCGACCAGCTCGACCCGCAGTCGCAGCGGGCCCACGCCGTACTGGTAGTCCGGTTCGGGCAGCGTCAGCAGGTCGCCGGGCTGCGCGGTCACGTTGGCGCAGTCGCTACGGCGCTGATGCCACCACTTGAGGCGGTGCAGGCGCCTCGCCACGATCGCGAATAACATTCACAGTTCCCGCCCACATAGACAGATGTTGTAGCGCCGCCTCAAGGTCGCAAATGCGTCACCATGAGAGTTAACGCGCAGGACGGGCGAAGGAGATCCACCGGGCGGAAACTTGTCCGGGTCAGGCGCTGAGCGCCAACCTGACGGCGAGCGCGAGGACGACCGCGCTGGAGACCAAGGCGGTGCCCAGGCGGCCGCGCGGACCGGACAGCACCCGACCGAGCACGGAGCCGCCCGCCGCCAGCAGCAGTTGCCAGCTCGCCGACGCGACGAACGCGGCAACCACGAACAGCCCGGCTGCCGCCAGCGACCGCGACCGGCCCGCCTGCGCGCCCAGTACCAGCGCCCCGAAGTAGACGACCGTGGCCGGGTTGAGCAGGGTGAGCCCGAGCAGGCCGGCGTAGGCCCGGCGCGGGGTGCTCAGCGACAGCCTGCCCGCCTGCGCCTCGACCGGGGCCCGATGCGCCCGCCAGGCCGTCCACCCGGTGCGGACCGCGATGCCCACGAGCACCACGGCGGCGGCCAGCCGCAGCGGCGTCGCGACCGGCCGGACGAGCGTGGTCACGGCGGCCCCGCCGGCCACCGCGACCAGGGCGTAGAGCCCGTCGGCAGTGGCGGCGCCGAGCCCGGCGCCGGCACCGACCAGCAGGGAAGTGCGGGCCGTCAGCCCCATGATCAGTACGGCGATCGCACCCACCGGGATCGCGACGCCGTACCCGGCCAGCAGCCCGGAGACCATCGCGTCGTACACGCGCCAGAGCGTGCCAAGCCGCGAGCCGGCCCGCCACCGAGTTATCCGACGGCCGCGGTACCCGAGCCCGTCAGGCTCGGCGGTACGCCGTCAGACGTTGAAGCCGAGCGCCCGTAGCTGGTCGCGGCCCTCGTCAGTGATCTTGTCGGGACCCCACGGCGGCAGCCAGACCCAGTTGATCCGGATGTCGCTGACCAGGCCGCCGCCCGGACCGGTGCACAGCGCCTGCCGCGCCTGGTCCTCGATGACGTCGGTCAGCGGGCAGGCCGCGGAGGTGAGCGTCATGTCGACCGTGGCGACGTTGTCCTCGTCGACGTGGATGCCGTAGACGAGTCCCAGGTCCACCACGTTGATGCCCAGCTCGGGGTCGACGACGTCCTTGAGCGCCTCTTCGATGTCGGCGAGTGCGGTGGTCATGCTGCTGCCTCCTCGGCCACTGCGCGGGCGGTGGCATCCTTGAACGCCATCCACGGTAACAGCGCGCACTTGACCCGGGCCGGATAGCGGGCGACCCCGGCGAACGCCACACCGTCGGCCAGCACGTCCTCGTCCGGCTCGACCTGGCCGCGCCCGGACATCATGGTGACGAACGCCTCATGCCGCGCCATCGCCTCCTCGACCGGGCGGCCGTTGACCAGCTCGTAGAGCACGCTGGCCGCGGCCTGGCTGATCGAGCAGCCGGCGCCGTCGTAGGAGACGTCCGCGACAAGGCCGTCCGCCACGTGTACCCGGAGGGTGACCTCGTCCCCGCAGGTCGGGTTCACGTGGTGCGCCTCGGCCTCGTACGGTTCGCGAAGTCCGCGCCCGTGCGGGTGCTTGTAGTGGTCCAGGATGATCTCCTGGTACAGCGACTCGACGTCAGTCACGAAAACACCTTCTTGACCCGTTCCAGCCCCCGTACCAGCGCATCGATCTCCTCGGTCGTCGTGTACACGTGGACCGAGGCGCGGGTCATCGCCGGCACCCCGAACCGCACGCAGGTCGGCCGGGCGCAGTGGTGCCCTACCCGCACCTGGACACCGACCGAGTCGAGGATCTGCCCCACGTCGTGCGGGTGCACGCCGTCCAGCGCGAAGGACAGGGTACCGCCGCGGTCCACCGGTACCGTCGGCCCGAAGATCCGCAGTCCGTCCACAGTGGACATAGCGTCCAGCGCGTAGGTCGTCAGGTACCGCTCGTGTGCGGCGACGGCGTCCATGCCCAGCGCCGACAGGTAGTCCACGGCCGCGCCCAGCCCGACCGCCTGCACGATCGGCGGCGTACCCGCCTCGAACCGCGCCGGCGGCGGCAGGAACGTGGTGCCCTGCATGGTGACGGTCTCGACCATCGAGCCCCCGCCCAGGAACGGCGGCAGGTCCTCCAGCACCGACGAGCGGCCCCACAGCACGCCGATACCGGTCGGGCCGAGCATCTTGTGCCCGGTGAACGCGAGCAGGTCGATGCCGAGCGCAGCCACGTCGACGGGCAGGTGCGGTACCGCCTGGGACCCGTCGAGCATCACCAGCGCGCCGACCTCGTGCGCCCGCGCGACGATCGGCGCGACGGGATTGATGGTGCCCAGCGTGTTGGACACATGGGCGACGCTGACGATGCGGGTGCGCTCGTTGACCAGTTCGTCCAGTGTGGACAGATCGAGCCGGCCCTCGTCGGTGACGCCGAACCAGCGCAGCGTCGCTCCGGTGCGCTGGCACAGCAGCTGCCACGGCACGATGTTCGAGTGGTGCTCCAGCTCGGAGATGACGATCTCGTCGCC
>CAZYCD010000226.1:0-3225 GCA_964645345.1 uncultured Micromonosporaceae bacterium | reverse complement strand
GCCACGGCACGATGTTCGAGTGGTGCTCCAGCTCGGAGATGACGATCTCGTCGCCCGGACCCAGCCGCTGCCCGAACGAGTGCGCCACCAGGTTCAGCGCCTCGGTCGCGTTCTTCGCGAACACCACCTCGTCCGGCGAGGTGGCGCCGATGAACGCGGCCACCTTTGCGCGGGCGTCCTCGTACGCCGCGGTCGACTCGGTACCCAGGGTGTGCACCGACCGGGCCACGTTGGCGTTGTGCCGCTCGTAGTGCTCGGTCATCGCGTCGATGACCTGGCGCGGCTTCTGCGAGGTGTTGGCGCTGTCGAGATAGACCAGCGGGTACCCGTTGACGGTACGGTCCAGGATCGGGAAGTCCTGCCGGACCTTCTCCACGTCGAACGCGCCCAACCCGCTCATCGTCAGGCCGCCGTCAGGTACCGCTCGTAGCCCTCGGCCTCGAGGCGTTCGGCCAGCTCCGGACCGCCCTCCTCGACGATGCGGCCGGCGACGAACACGTGCACGAAGTCCGGCTTCACGTACCGCAGGATCCGGGTGTAGTGGGTGATCAGCAGCAGGCCGGTCTCGCCCGTCTCGCGGACCCGGTTGACGCCCTCGCTGACCACGCGCAGCGCGTCGATGTCCAGGCCCGAGTCGGTCTCGTCGAGGATGGCCACCTTCGGCCGCAGCAGCTCCAGCTGCACGATCTCGTGCCGCTTCTTCTCGCCGCCGGAGAAGCCCTCGTTGACGTTGCGCTGCGCGAAGGCCGGGTCCATGCCGAGCCGGTCCATGGCGTCCTTGAGGTCCCTGCCCCAGGTGCGCAGCTTCGGGGCCTCGCCGTCGACCGCGGTCTTCGCGGTGCGAAGGAAGTTCGCCACCGACACGCCGGGTACCTCCACCGGGTACTGCATGGCCAGGAACAGGCCGGCGCGGGCCCGCTCGTCGACGGTCATGGCCAGTACGTCCACCCCGTCCAGCAGCACGCTGCCGCCGGTGATCTGGTACTTCGGGTGGCCCGCGATCGAGTAGGCCAGCGTGGACTTGCCGGAACCGTTGGGGCCCATGATGGCGTGGGTCTGGCCCGCCTTCACGGTCAGGTCGACGCCGGCCAGAATCGGCTTCAACTCACCGTCTGGCAGCTTCACCGACACCTGCAGGTCGCGGATCTCCAGGACGCTCACGGGTTGCTCACTCCATTGCTCGCTTCGAGACTCACAAAGACGAAACCGTCGCGTACCTCGACGGGGTAGACGGGTACCGGCTCGGTGGCCGGCAACCCGGTGGGCGCGCCGGTGCGCAGGTCGAACCGGGAGCCGTGCAGCCAGCACTCGAGCGTGCAGCCCTCGATCTCGCCCTCCGACAGGGGTACCGAGGCGTGCGAGCACTCGTCGTGGATGGCGAAGACCTCACCGCCGGCGGTACGCACCACGGCCACCTGCACGCCGTCGATGTCGGCGCTGATCGCGGTACCGGGCTCGATGTCCTCGACCGCACACACCTTGATCACGCCGAAACCTCCGCCAGGCGTGCCTCGATCTGCTCGGTCAGCCGCTCGCGCAGCGACTCGACCGGGATGCGGTTCAGCAGTTCGGCGAAGAAGCCGCGCACGACCAGCTTGCGCGCCCGCGCCTCGGGGATGCCCCGGGACATGAGGTAGAACAGCTGCTCGTCGTCGAAGCGGCCGGTGGCGCTGGCGTGGCCGGCCCCGACCACCTCACCGGTCTCGATCTCCAGGTTCGGTACCGAGTCGGCCCGCGGCCCGTCGGTCAGCACCAGGTTGCGGTTGACCTCGTAGGTGTCGGTACCGGTGGCCTCCGCGCGGATCAGCACGTCGCCGACCCAGACGGTGTGCGACCCGTTGCCCTGCAGGGCGCCCCGGTAGGTCACCCGGCTGCGGCAGTCCGGTACCGCGTGGTCGACCAGCAGCCGGTGCTCCAGGTGCTGGTCGGCGTCGGCGAAGTAGAGCCCGTACAGCTCGGCGTCGCCGCCCCGGTCGCCGTAGTCCACGCTCGCGTACTGCCGCACCAGGTCGCCACCCAGCGACACCTGCACGTGTACCAGCCGGGCGTCGCGCCCGAGCCGGAACCGCAGGTGCTGCGCCTGTACCGCGTCGGAGTCCCAGTCGGCGACGGTGACCAGGGTCAGCCGGGCGCCCGCGCCGATCGACACCTCGACGTTGTCGGCCAGCGTCGCGCCGCCGGTGTGCTCGAGTACCAACGTCGCCTCGGCCAGGTCGCCGACCTCCACGAAGGTGTGCCCGAAGCAGACCGACTCCGCGCCGGGCCCGAGCAGCCGGATGGTCGCCGGCCGGTCCGGCGTCGCGCCCCGGGCCACCGATACCAGCAGTGCCTGCTCGAACCGGCCCCAGGCCAGCGCGCTGATCCGGTCGAACGGCGTGAGTACCGTGCCCAACCGCGGATCGCTGCGGTCCACAGTGGACACCGTGACCCCGGCCGGCAGGTCGCCGTACTCGTGCTTGGGCACCGAGCCGGCCCCGGCACCGTCCGCCAGGCCACGCAGGCGCTTGAGCGGAGTGAACCGCCACTCCTCCTCGCGACCGGTGAGAGTCGGGAAGTCGGCGACGTCGAACGAGCGCAGCGCCTGGGACTTGGTTTTCGGCGGTGCGGATGGCGAAACAGCGGGGGTGGTCATCCGACCGCGCCCTCCATCTGCAGCTCGATCAGGCGGTTGAGCTCCAACGCGTACTCCATCGGCAGTTCCTTGGCGATCGGCTCGACGAAGCCGCGCACGATCATCGCCATCGCCTCGTCCTCGGTCAGTCCCCGGCTCATCAGGTAGAACAACTGATCTTCGCTCACCTTCGACACGGTGGCCTCGTGGCCCATGGCCACGTCGTCCTCACGGATGTCGACGTACGGGTAGGTGTCGGAGCGGGAGATCGTGTCCACCAGCAGCGCGTCGCACTTGACCGTCGAGCGGCTGTGGTGGGAGCCCTCGAGCACCTGCACGAGCCCGCGGTAGCTGGTCCGGCCGCCGCCGCGGGCGATCGACTTGCTGATGATCGTCGAGGAGGTGTGCGGGGCGGCGTGCACCATCTTGGCGCCCGCGTCCTGGTGCTGGCCCTCGCCGGCGATCGCGACCGAGAGCACCTCGCCCTTGGCGTGCTCGCCGACCATGTAGACCGCCGGGTACTTCATCGTCACCTTCGAGCCGATGTTCCCGTCGATCCACTCCATGGTCCCGCCCTCGTGGCAGACCGCCCGCTTGGTGACCAGGTTGTACAC
>CAZYCD010000225.1:0-7811 GCA_964645345.1 uncultured Micromonosporaceae bacterium | reverse complement strand
GGCTGGGCCGCCGGTCGCTGGCCGCCGCGCTCGAGCTGGCGGCCGGTGCGCTGGCCACCGCCGGGCTGCTCGGGCAGCCGGCCGGGCTCGCCCTCGTCGCGCTGTTCTATTTCGGGTACCGGCTGGTGCTGGTGCGCGCGGAGACCGGACTACAGGAGCGCATTGCCGGTACCGCGCGGGCCACGGTCACCTCGGTGGCGTCGCTCGGTACCGAGGTGGCCGCGTTCGGGCTCTACGCGGCGTGGACGCTCGGCCGGGTAGGGCTGGTCGCGGTACTGATCGCGGGGCTCGCGCTCAGCCTGCCGTGGTTGCTCGGGAGGCGAGCGTCCGGTGCAGCCAGCCGGCGATGAGCTCGCGTGGCAGACGCGTGGCTGGGTCGTCAATCGCTGGAGAAGGCCGGATTCGATGTCGGCTGATACCGGCGTAGGGGTACCGGCTCGCGGCCGGGGCCGGCCCGCAAGCGTCGCGAGCCGGCCCCGAGAGTGGTGCTGCTAGCTGAAGGACGCCACGTACACGTCCTGGTTGGCGCTGGTGACACCCGGCCGGCCACGGAAGTCGGTCCACGCCGTGTGAACGACCCCGTTGGAGCCGATGGCCGCCTGGCTGTAGTCGCCGATGAACGCGCCGTTGGCAAACTCGATGTAGGGGTTGGAGCCCTGGCTGGTCAGCCGACGCTCGGTGGCGAAGCCATCGGTCGAGACCCGGGCCGCGTAGTCGAGGCACACCGAGTTCGGCACCGGACCTGCCTGCACTCCGGGCGCGGTGCTGACGAGCGCGACCTTGCAGGTGGCCGGGGCGTGGGTCGCGGCATAGTCGCGGGTGTAGTAGGTGACCGCGATCTTGCCGGCGCGGATCGCCACGCCGGGGAACACCTTGTCACCGGTACCGCCGGTGACCCGGGTCGGAGCCGAGAGTGCGCCCCAGGCGCCGGTCACGAGCTTGACCTGTGCCGAGGTGGTACCGGTGAACGACGCGTTCCCGGTTCCGCAGTTCCCCGCGCCCTGGTCATCTGCCCAGCCGACGGCCAACCGGCCGGTGACCGGATCGACGCTGAAGGCCGGGTAGCTGTTGAGCCGGAAGTGTTCGCCAGTCAGCGTCTGCCGCCCGCTGAAGACCGGGTAGCAGTCGAGGTCGTCGTAGACGCGGCCGACCTCGACATTGCTGAAGGACTGCCCGTCGTCCGTGGACCGGGCGATGATCGTCGCGTCCGTGGCGTAGCCGGTGCTCGGCTGGCCGCCCTCGTAGGCGACGTAGAGCGCTCCGTCCGGCCCGTACTGCGGCATCGAGCCCTGGTCGAACGGGTGCGCGGCGTCGGAGACCGGCGAGCCCTGCCGGTTCCAGGTCTGGCCGAAGTCGCGCGAGTACGCCGCGACGATCGGGGACTCCTTGTACCCGGCGCCGTGCGCGCCCTGGTCGAACCGGGTCCAGGTGACCACGACCCGGCCGTCGGCGCCGGCCGCGACCCACTCCTTGTCGTTGAAGTAGTTCGCCGTGTCGTTGAACGTCACCATGTTCGGCGCGTCCCAGGTGAGGCCGCCATCGTGCGAGACGCTCACCGCGACGCCACTGGCGGGCGACACCCTGGAGAACACGATGTTGGCGTAGTAGACGGTGCCGTCGGGCCCGAACGCCAACGCCGGGTCGCCGGCCGAGTCGACCTTGTGGAAGGCTCCCTGGCCGCCGGTCTCGGCGGTCAGTCCGGGAACCTGCACGTTGGTCCAGTTGGCTCCGCCGTTCCAACTCACGTACGCCCAGCCGGTGCCGTCGTTGAGCCCGGTGAGGTCGCAGCAGACCCGGTAGTCGTTCGCCCCGGACACCAGGTGGTTGGCGTTGGTCGGGTCGACCGCGATCGAGGTCTCGTTCTGCGGCGTCTGGCAGCCGAGGTTGGATGCGCCGCTGTTGTTGACCGCGTCGCCGACGATCGCGTCGACGTTGCTGGTGGCCGCGTAGGCACCCGCGGTGTTGAACGGTGCCGACCGGCACAGCCCGACGGCGGCCAGCGGTGAATCGAGACCCTCGTCGTCCCCGCCTTGCTGAGCCCATGGCGCGTTGATCGTCGGCTGGAACTTCCACCCAGCTGCCGTGGCCGCGGTCGCCTGACCACTGACGCCGACCAGCGCGGCGGTGACCGGTAGGAGCACCGTCGCGGCGGCCAACAGACGCAGGTTCTTGCCCATGCGTCATCCTCCTCATCGAGGCAATGAATCTGACGGGAAATGACCAATCCCGGCCGCGAGCGTAGGCACGCGGTTTCTTCAAGCACAAGGCGCGGACGATCGCTACCTGTTGCGCGACGGATAACAGCCCGGGGCGTGCGGACCTGATCTACCCAATATGCGAAACCGGCCGACCGGATGTAACACGAAGGACGGCCGTGACGCCTTACCGGAAGGGAATTGTCTGCCCTTGCCGCCCCGTCCTGGAAGCCGCCGCTCGGCACGAACGTGCGGCCGGATCGGTGCGCAAAATGCCCTTCCGGCGAGCGCCACGGGTACCGATGGTGTTACACACCGCGCGAGCGGCCCGCCGTTGTTGACACAACGGGCTTTGCCGTTGCAGGAAGGTCGGACCTTCGCCGCATTTCTCCATATTCGCTGTCACCATTGGCGCCGGGGTACCTGGTCGTCCGTCAATGGAAGCGTAAGGTCCGGCAAACCATTGATCTGTTACCAGCTCGATCGACGGCCGGTCAGCTGGCACCGCTGCTGACGGCGCCCTACCCCGCAATGCCGGATCCAGGCCGCTCCCGCCTGCCCGCCGGCCTCGACAGCCTCGGCAACGTTCGTTGCATCATTACGGGATGGTCGGAGACGAGCAGTCGCCGTGGTTGTTGATCAGCTACCGGGGACCGGATCAGCCACGTACCGACCAGGGGAACGACCGGCTGGCTCGGACGGGCGGCAGCGGCCCCGAGGACGTGTCGGGCTGCGGGCGGTGAGCGCGGTACTTGCCGTCGGGGCATTCCTGCTCGGCGTGGTGATTGTGGTGTGGTCCACCGAGCTGTTGCTGGACGGCATGGTCGGGCTGGCCGCTCTACTGCGGGCGGCCCCGTTCGTCATCGCCGTCATCTTCTCCGGTCTGGAGGCGGAGAACGTCGCGGTCGGTGTTGTGGCCGGACGGGCCCACCACACCGAGATCGCCTTGGGCACCGTGTTCGGTGGCGGCAGCTTCATCGTCTGCGTCGCGCTGGGATTGGGCGCGGTGTTGTTCCCGCTGCGCGTGCGGGTACCCCACGGCGTGCTGCTGGTGTTCGCGGCCACCCCGGTACTGGCCGGCATCGCGCTGATCGGTGCCAGTACCGGCCGTCTCGCGGGCGCCGTACTGCTGGCCGCCTTCGGCGCCGCCATGTGGTACCTGGTGCGGGCCTCCCGTAGCCACGAGTTCCTCGGCGGCGAGGCCGGCGAGCTCCGGGAGGAAGCGGAGAAGCGGGGCGGCGCGCGGGCGCAGTGGTGGCGGCCGGTTGGATTGACGCTGTTCGGCCTGGTCGTCATCACGGTCGGCGCCGAGCTGGTCAACTACGGTGCGGACAGCATCGTGCGCCGGTTCGCCGTCCCTGCCGCGTTGATGGGAATGATCGTCACGCCGGCCGCGATCGAGGCCGAGGAGGTCATCCGCCAGGCGGTACCGTCCCGGCACGGCCGCCACGACTTGGCCGCCGGCAACCTGATCGGAACCCTGCTGTACTTCGTGCTGTTCAACCTCGGCCTGATCGCCCTGGCCACTCCCGTCCAGGTACCCGGCAGGGTCGTCGCGCTCGACTGGCCGTTCCTCGTCGCCGTCACCTGGCTGGCCACCGTGTTTCTGTGGCGCGGCCGGGTCGCCCGCTGGCAGGGCGCCGTCCTGCTGGTCGCCTATGCCGGCTACGTCGCAGGCCACGTGCTCCTCAGTCGCTAATGGTCAGCCCGGCGCACGAAGAACGCCGGGACGTGTACCAGCAGGAGGACGGGCAGGGCAATGAGGGCGACCAGGCTGCGGTACCCGATGGCGGTGTCGTGGGTGCCGAAGGTCAGCGCGTAGCCGAGGTTGGCGATGGTCGGGGTCCAGCAGGCGAGCCAGGCCCATCGCTGCCGGCGCCGGAACGGGACGGCCAGGACGGTCAGGAACAGGATCGCGTAGACCAACTCGTGCAGGGCGTAGCCCCGTTCCAGCAGGGTGATGTAGGCGGCGGTACCGGGGGAGGCGTGCCGGGCGGCGTCCCAGCCGGTACCGGCGACCGCGGCGAAGGTACCGGTATGGTCGGCCGGCAGGCCGGTGCGCCCGTCGGCGATCAGGTCGTTGACGGCGCCGAAGACGTAGAAGGCGCCCAGCAGGAGCAGACCCGCCCATGCGGCGGTCAGCCAGCGCAGGCCCGGGCGGCGGATGGTTTCGGCGGCGGTCGTGCTGGTCATCGTCGTGGCCCTTCCGGTCGTAGCCGTTTTGTGGGGCCAGCATCCGTGGCGGTCCACGTAGCGGACATCCGGCGCTGGGCGTCACTGTCGGGTACGTCCGGGCGCGTACGCCGTTCAGTGTTGACCGGGGCGGACCAGGCCGGACTCGTACGCGGCGACGACGAGCTGCGCCCGGTCGCGGGCGGCGAGCTTGGTCATGATGCGGCTGACGTGCGTACGGGCGGTGGCCGGCGACAGCACGAGTACGGCGGCGATCTCCTCGTTGGACCGTCCGGTACCGACCAGGGCGAGGACCTCGCGCTCCCGCTCGGTGAGCTGGCCGAGGACCGCGTGCGGGGCGGGTGGCGTGGAGGCTTCGGGCCGGGCGACGTACGCCTCGATGAGCGCCCGGGTGGCGGCCGGGGTGAGCAGCGCCTGTCCGGCGGCCACAACCCGGATGGCATGCAACAGATCCTGGGTGTCGGCGTCCTTGACGAGGAATCCGGCCGCGCCGGCGCGCAGGGACTGGAAGACGTAGCTGTCCTCGTCGAAGGTGGTGAGGATCAGGATGCGTACCCCGGCCAGCTCGGGGTCGGCGCTGAGCGCCCGGGTCGCGGCGAGACCGTCCATGACCGGCATCCGGATGTCCATCAGGACGACGTCCGGACGCACCTCGCGGGTCAGCTCCACGGCCTGCCGGCCGTCCGCGGCCTCGCCGACGACCTCGATGTCCGGGGCGGTCTGCAGCAGGACCCGGAACCCGGAACGCACCAGCGCCTGGTCGTCGGCGAGCAGTACCCGGATCACGGCTGTTCAGCGTCGCACAGGCACCCAGGCGACGACCCGCCAGCCCCCGTCGTCCGATGGACCGGCCTGCAGCCGCCCGCCCGCCGACTCGACGCGTTCCCGCATGCCGATCAGCCCGTGCCCGTCGGACCGCCGTGGCCGGGGCATCCGCTGACCGTCGTCGCTGACGTCGATCCGGACGCCGGACCCGTCCCGGGCGACAGTGACCGAGACCGACGTCGCTTCCGCGTGGCGCAGCACGTTGGTCAACGACTCCTGTACCACCCGGTGCACCACCTCCCCCACGCCGCCGGGCAGGTCCGTCACGTCGATGCTCTCGTGCACGCTCATCCCGGCCGCCCGCACCGGCGCGAGCAGTCCACGCAACGACCCGGCGTCAGCGGGTACCGGCGGTGGCGTGTCGTGGCGCAGTGCGCTGAGGGTGGCGCGGATCTCGCGTAGCGAGTCACGGCTGGTCGCCTCGATGGCCGACAGAGCCTGCCGGGCCCCGACCGGGTCGCTGTCCAGCAGCGCGGCGGCGGCGCGCGCCTGGACGTGTACCGCCGCGAAGCTGTGCCCCACCACATCGTGCAGGTCGCGCGCGATGCGCAGTCGCTCCTCGGCCACCCGGGCGCGGGCCTCCTCCTCCTTGGTCCGCTCGGCCTGTTCGGCTCGGTCCCGGATGGCCCGGACCGCCTGCCGGCGGGAGCGGACCACCATGCCGGCCAGCAGGCAGGCCACCACCCAGCCGGGCGCGGCCCAGCTGAAGGCCGAGCTGGGCGTGTGCGCCGCGACGGCCGCGACCGACCTGGCCGCCAGCAACACCACCGCGACCCCGCCCGTGAGGAGAGCCTGCCGGCGGCCGACGCCGACACCCACGCCGTACAGGGCCACCATGACGGCCACCACCAGGGGGCCGCCCGGGTAGTCCCGCACGGCGAACACGACCAACGCCGCCCCGACGATGCCGGCCGCCGGTACCGGCCGGCTCCGGCGGAGCAGCAGGGCAGCGCTCGCCAGCACGACGAGCGTGTAGGCCAGTACGTCCATCGGGCGCGCGTTCGGCTGCCCGCGCGCCGCCCCGGGTGCCAGCGCCAGCGACGCGACCAGTACCGCGGCTGCGACCGCGACGTCAACCAACGCGGACCGCCATCGCTCACGGGGCACCGTCACCACCCCACGACCGTAGTGTGTTCACCCTCGAACCGGGCGCGGCGTCGCGGCGACGGCGCCCGCCCGGGGCCGGGCGCCGTCAGGTGCGCGGTTTGGTTCCGGTTAGCGTGCGGTGCCGAGGGTGGCTGGGCCGGACGACCCCGTAGCGGCCGGGGCACTGGCGGCCCTCGCAGTACCGCCGGTGATCGCGAGTCCGCCGGTGGGTGCGTACATGGCGAGGTCCAATGTGGACCCGGTGGGGGCGTTGGCGACGGGGAGGATCGGGTAGGCGTTGCCGCCGGCGCGTACCGAGGTGCAGATGTATTCGCCGAACATGCGGCCCTGCAAGGTGTTGGGTATCCAGGACAGGTTCATCGGGCCGGCCAACTGGGTCGGCGGGCTCCAACTGGTACCCCCGTTGGTGGAGGAGATGAAGCCGGCGGTCAGCTGGCAGGTCGACGCGGTGCAGCTGGAGTTCGGGTAGAAGTAGTACGTCAGACCGATCCGGGCGGTGGCGCCGGAACTCGACGGGTCGATGCCGATGCCCGGGATGAAGTGGTCCACGGTGCTGGTGGTGGCGTCTATCGGTACCCGCACGGGTGCGGCCCAGGTGGTCTCGCTGGTGGACTTGGCGATCACGATGTCGTTGCGCGGGCAGCCGGAGCGGAACCGGCAGTCGGCCCAGGCGACATAGGCGGTACCGGCGGCGTCGATCTCGGCGGAGGGCAGCGCCTCCTCGCGCAGCCCGCCGGCGACGGTGTGGTGGCTGATCGAGGAGACCAGTACCGTGGCCCGCCAGCTGGTCCCGCCGTCGATCGAGCGGATCGAGCGGATGGTGTCGGAGCTGGACAGGTACGGCACGAGGACCGTCCCGTTCGGCCGCACGACGGGTTGGCCGCCCAGACCGCTCGCGCCACCGCCTGGAGACAGGGCGGTACCCCAGGTGGCGCCGCCGTTGGTGGACGTCTTCATCCGTACCGCGTTGCCCGAGCTGGTCGCGTCGTACTCTGTGTAGCAGTGGCCGTAGAACGGGCTGGTCGCGGTGTTGTCGCAGACGATCCAGTTCTTGTCGTTCGAGCCGGTGGCGGTGGTGACCGGGTTGCTCCAGGTGAGGCCGCCGTTGGTGGAGCGGCTGGTGAGCACGACGACCGACTTGCCGCTGATGCCGAGGCTGGAGATCAGCCACACGTTATGCCGGGCGTCGAACGCGACCGAGGCGTCGCTGGCCTGGCCGAAGCTGCCGCCACCGTTGGTGGTGATGCCCGGCAGGAAGCCGTGGGTCCAGGTTGCACCGCCGTCGGTGGAGGTGACGAAGCCGATGTTGGAGGCGCCGCCGCCGGAGACCCGGCCGACCTGGAAGGCGGACACGATGGTGGTGCCGAAGCTGTGTCCGGCTCGACCTCGCTGCGGTGTTGAGCGTCTCAGATTTCCTACGCGATCCTTGGTGAATTGGGCGTCCTGCCGGTGTTGCCGTCCCTGGTGGTGATGGGGGTGGCGTGCACGTGG
>CAZYCD010000224.1:0-7833 GCA_964645345.1 uncultured Micromonosporaceae bacterium | reverse complement strand
CTGCATGAATGCACCTATCAATGAACAACCGAGAACATCCTGACGGCTCCGGCCGCGGCGAGTGCTGGGATTGGGCGGGCCTACTCCGGTGCCCGGCGTGCGGGGGGGCGCTGGAGGCGTGCGGGGTGACCGCCGTCCCGGTACGCCGCCCCGGCGAGCTGGACGACATCGACGCGCTGGTCATCCCGGGCGGCGAGTCGACCACCATCAGCAAGCTGGCGACCGAGTTCGGGCTGGCCGACCCGATCCGCAAGCGGATCGGCGAGGGCATGCCGGCCTACGGCTCCTGCGCGGGCATGATCATGCTGGCCAGCGAGGTGCTCGACGGCCGGCCCGACCAGCAGTCCTTCGCCGGCATCGAGATGACCGTCCGGCGCAACGCCTTCGGTCGCCAGGTGGACTCGTTCGAGGCGCCGGTACCCATCGACGGGGTGGACGGTCCGGCATTCCACGCCGTGTTCATCCGGGCTCCCTGGGTGGAGCGGGTCGGACCTGGTGTCGAGGTGCTGGGTACCGTCGCGGAGGGTCCGGCGGCGGGTAGGATTGTTGCGGTTCGGCAGGGCCAACTACTGGCGACCGCCTTCCACCCCGAGCTCACCGGTGATCTCCGTGTGCACCGGCTCTTCGTGGAGCTGGTCCGGTCCCGGCATGCAGAAGCACATTTGACGGAGGATTGATGTCCGGCCACTCAAAGTGGGCGACGACCAAGCACAAGAAGGCGGTCGTCGACGCCAAGCGGGGCAAGCTGTTCGCCCGGTTGATCAAGAACGTCGAGGTCGCCGCGCGTACCGGCGGCGGAGATCCGGCCGGCAACCCGACCCTCTACGACGCCATTCAGAAGGCCAAGAAGAACTCGGTACCCAACGAGAACATCGACCGCGCGGTCAAGCGCGGCTCGGGCCAGGAGGCCGGCGGGGCCGACTATCAGACGGTCATGTATGAGGGGTACGGCCCGAACGGGGTGGCGATCCTCATCGAGTGCCTGACGGACAACCGCAACCGTGCCGCCACCGACGTCCGGGTCGCGCTGACCCGAAACGGCGGCAACCTTGCGGACGCGGGCAGCGTGGCCTACATGTTTTCCCGCAAGGGCGTAGTGCTGCTGCCTAAGACGGCCGGCCTGTCCGAGGACGACGTGCTGGGCGCGGTGCTGGACGCGGGCGCAGAGGACGTCAACGACCTGGGCGAGTCGTTCGAGGTGGTGTCGGAGCCGTCGGACCTCATCGCCGTGCGCACGGCGCTCCAGGGCGCCGGCCTGGAGTACGAGTCGGCCGAGTCGTCGTTCGTCCCGAGCGTCACGGTGCCGCTGGACGAGGACGGCGCGCGGAAGATCTTCAAGCTGATCGACGCGCTGGAGGACTCCGACGACGTCCAGAACGTCTACGCCAACTTCGACGTGAGTGACGAAGTTATGGCGGCTGTTGGCTAATCCTGCCGCTGAGCTGGATATCCAACTGTTCGAGATATATCCTCCTCTGAGGAGGTGGGTCGTGGCGAAGACGCTGCTCGACGTGGATGAGGAGCTCCTTGCGGAGGCTTCAACTGCGTTGGGAACCAGCACCAAGAAGGACACCGTCAACGAAGCCCTCCGCCAGGCTGTCGAGGTGAGCCGAGAGCGCCGTCGCCGCGCGCTTGAGGATCTCCAGCGGCTCGCCGACGAGGGGGCCTTCGACTTCGACCGCATCGCCGAGTTGGACGAGTGAAGTATCTCGTCGACACCAGCGCGCTTATCCGGATCATTCGCCGGCAGGCAGAGCCCGAGTGGTACGACGCTGTCGATCGAGGTCTGATCGCGCTGTGCGAGCCGGTGCTCGTCGAGACCTTGACAGGCGTGGACGCGAAGAACTTCGGCCGTGCCGAGGACGATCTTCGGAACGCCTACCCGTGGGTTCCGGTACCCGACAACGCGTGGACGGTCGTCTCCTCGGTCCAGCGTGATTTGGCGAAATGCAGCCAGCAACAGGGTCTATCCGTTGCCGATCATCTGGTCGTGGCCACTGGCATCCAGCTCAAGCTCGTCGTCCTGCACGAGGACGCCGACTTCGAGACCGTGTCCCGGGTCATCCCTCAGTTGCGTCAGGAGCGGCTCACCCGCCAGTTGTGACTGGCGCTCGTCGGACGTCTCCGACGAGGTCATGGGGGCCGTCGGCTGATTCCCCAGGGACGGGTAAGGCTCGTCACAGATTTTCTTTACGGAACGGTTCCGTATCGCTCGCTGCGCGGAGTAGCGTGGCCGGTGAATACGAAACCGTTCCGTATCGATTCGGGGGGTACCCGTGGACTCAGCGCCACCCATTACCCAGACCGGCCATCCGCGCCGGTGGACCATCCTCGGCGTACTCGTGGTCAGCCTGATCGTGGTCGTCCTGGACAACACCGTGCTCAACGTCGCCCTGCGGGTCATCGCCGACCCGAAGCACGGGCTCGGCGCCACCCAGAGCGACCTGGAGTGGGCCATCAACTCGTACACCCTGGTCTTCGCCGGACTGCTGTTCACCTTCGGGGTCCTCGGAGACCGGCTGGGCCGCAAGCGGATCCTGCTGCTCGGCATGGTGCTGTTCGGCATGGCGTCGCTCGCCTCGGCCTACGCCCACTCGCCCGGCCAGCTGATCCTCGCCCGGGCACTCATGGGCATCGGCGGCGCGGCAATCATGCCGGCGACGCTGTCGATCATCTCCAACGTGTTCGACCCGCGCGAGCGGGGACGGGCGATCGGCATGTGGGCCGGCGCTGTCGGCCTCGGCGTTGCGATCGGCCCGGTCGTCGGCGGCGCGCTGCTGGAGCACTTCTGGTGGGGCTCTGTCTTCCTGATCAACGTGCCGATCCTGGTCGCCGGCATCATCGCGACGACCCTGCTGGTCCCGGACTCCCGCGACCCCAAGCCGGGTCGGATCGATGTCGGCGGGGTGCTGCTGTCCATCGGCGGGCTGGTCATGCTGGTTTACGGCATCATCAACGGCGGGGACCACGGCTTCGGCCGCCCGCAGGCGTGGGGCACGATCCTCGCCGGTATCGCGTTGCTGGCCGCGTTCGTCGCGGTGGAGCGCCGGGTCGCCTTCCCGTCGCTGGACGTGAAGCTGTTCGGCAACCCGCGGTTCTCGGCTGCGGTCGCCTCGGTCGGCCTGGTCTTCTTCGCCGCCATGGGCTCGCTGTTCTTCCTGGCCTTCTACCTTCAGTTGGTCCGCAACTACAGCCCACTGCAGGCCGGCCTGCTGATGACGCCGTTCGCGGTCGCGCAGCTCATCTTCGCCCCGCGCAGCGCGGCGATGGTCCGCCGGTACGGCCCGAAGGTCGTGTGCGCGGTCGGCATGGCGATCACCTCGCTCGCCCTCGGCGGCATGGTGTTCGTCGGCAGCACCACCCCGATCTGGGTGGTCGGCGTGCTGTTCTTCTTCCAGGGACTGGGCATGGCCAACGTGATGCCGCCGGCGACGGAGTCGATCATGTCGACGCTGCCGCGGGAGAAGGCCGGCGTCGGCTCGGCGGTGGGCAACACCATCCGCCAGGTCGGCGGCGCGCTCGGCGTGGCCATCCTCGGCTCCGTGCTCTCCGGGGTGTACCGGGACCGGATCGCCAGCCACGTCGCCGGACTGCCCGGCCCGCTGCGCGACCTGGCCTCGTCCTCGGTCTCCGGGACCTACACGGTCGCGGGTCGCCTGGGTGCGCCGGGCCGAGCACTGGCCGCCGCCGGCAACGACGCGTTCGTGAACGCCATGCACTGGGCCGCTGTTGGCTCGTTGCTGGTGGGCCTGGTGGGCACCGCGGTGGTACTGGGCTGGCTGCCCAGGCGCTCGGTGGTCCACACCCCGGCTCCGGCACCGGTTGAGAGCCTGGGTGAGCAGCTTGAACTGGCTGAGGCGTAACAGAACTGGAACACTGTGATGGTGCTGACAACCACGCCGGGCTCCGCGCAGGCCGACCAGGACCGCAAGGCTCCTGGTCGGCCGCGCAGCGCGCGGGCCGACGAAGCGATCATCGGGGCCGTTCTCGACCTGCTGGCTGAGGGCACGCCGTTCGACGCGCTGTCGATCGAGGCGGTCGCGGCACGGGCCGGGGTCGGCAAGGCGACGATCTACCGGCGCTGGTCCAACAAGGACGCGCTGATCTTCGACGCGGTGCGCACGGTCAAGGGCGAGCCGGCCGTGCTGCCCGGTACCAGCGTCCGTGACGACCTGATCGCCCTGCTGAAGCCGGTCGGCAGGGCCGAGAACACCCGGGCCGGCCAGATCATGCCGTGCCTGATGTCCGAGCTCCAGCGCAGCCCTGAGCTCAACGGGATCTTCCAGCGGATCATGGAGCCGCGCCGCGAGCTGACCCGGGAGGTGCTGCGGCGGGGCATCGACGAGGGCGTACTGCGACCGGACATCGACCTCGAGGTCGTCATCGCGATGCTCACCGGCCCGCTGATCGCCTACCGGCTGCTGCATTGGAACCCGAAGCTGGGCCGCGAGGGCCTGGAGGAGCGGCTGGTGGACACCCTCTGGCCGGCCATCGCCACAAACTGAGTGCCCAGGGCCGCCGGTCGCTGGCTAGTATCCCGTAGTGCTGCGCCCGGACTACCCGCTGGTGACCGAGCGGCTCGAACTGCGGCCACTGCGCCTGGACGACCTCGACGACCTGCTGCTGTACCACTCGCGGCCGGACGTCACCCGGTACCTGTACTGGGAGCCCCGGGACCGGCCGCGGATGCTCGACGCGCTGCGCCAACGGATGCGGATGTCGAGCCTCACGCGCGAGGGCGACCGTCTGGTGCTCGCCGCCGCGCTGCGCTCCACCGGTACCGTCGTCGGCGAGGTCAACCTCGCATGGCTGAGCGAGCAGCACCGGCAGGGCGAGATCGGCTTCGTCTTCAATCCCGAGTACCACGGCCGGGGCCTGGCGACCGAGGCGGCCCGGGTGATGCTCTGGCTCGCCTTCAACGACCTGCGCCTGCACCGGGTCATTGGCCGCTGCGACGTCCGCAACACACCGTCGGCCCGCCTCATGGAGCGGTTGGGCATGCGCCGCGAGGCGCACTTCGTGCACAGCGAGATCTTCAAGGGCGATTGGAGCGACGAGTTCGTCTACGCCATGCTCGACCACGAGTGGCGCGCCCGGGCGACCTGAACCGCGTGTCGGCTGGGACCGGCCGGCCGGTATCGATAGGGTCGACGAACATACGTACGGATACGGGTCTCGGCGGTGGAGGGCGCGTGCGGGTACTGGGTGTCGACCCCGGGCTGACCCGGTGCGGAGTGGGCGTGGTCGAGGGGGTGCCGGGACGCCCCTGCACCCTGGTCGCCTACTACGTCGTGCACACCGACCCGGAGGACGAGTTGCCCGACCGCCTGCTGCACCTGGACCGCAGCCTGGCCGAGCTGGTCGCCGAGCACCGGCCGGACGGCGTGGCCGTGGAGCGGGTGTTCAGCCAACACAACGTGCGCACCGTCATGGGTACGGCACAGGCCGGGGCTGTCGCTGTACTCGCCGCGGCGCGGGCCGGCCTGCCCGTGCAGATGTACTCGCCGAGCGAGGTCAAGGCCGCCGTGACCGGCTCCGGCCAGGCGGACAAGGCACAGATGACGGCCATGGTCACCCGGCTGCTGAAGCTGGACGCGCCGCCCAGGCCGGCCGACGCCGCCGACGCGCTGGCGCTGGCGATCTGTCATGTGTGGCGGGGCGGTACCCGGGCCAGGCTGGCCGCGGCCGTGCGGCAGAGCGGGGGAGCGCGATGATCGCGAGTGTGCGTGGCCGGGTCGCCGCGTTCTCGCCGGACGGCGCGGTGATCGAGGTCGGCGGGGTCGGGCTCGCCGTGCACTGCACCCCCGGTACCCTCGCCGGGCTGCGGGTCGGCGGGGACGCCCGGCTGGCCACTTCGCTGGTGGTGCGCGAGGACTCACTGACCCTCTACGGGTTCGCGGACGACGACGAGAAGCACCTGTTCGAGCTGCTGCAGACGGCGAGCGGAGTGGGGCCGCGGCTGGCCCAGGCGGTACTCGCCGTGCTGACCCCCGACACCGTGCGCAAGGCCATCTCCGGCGGGGACACCACGACGTTGACGCGGGTACCGGGGATCGGCAAGAAGGGCGCGGAGCGGCTGGTACTGGAGCTGCGTGACCGGGTCGGAGCACCGGTGCTGTCCGGCCCAGGCGACGGCGGGTCCGGCCCGGGGTCGGGTGCGCCCTGGGCCGAGCAGGTGCGGCAGGGCCTCGTCGGGCTCGGTTGGACGGCCGGCCAGGCCGATCAGGCGGTGGCCTCGGTCGCCGAGTCGCTCGACGGCGAGGTCCCGCCGGTACCGGTCCTGCTGCGCCAGGCCATCCGGCTGCTCGGGCGCGCCCGATGAGCGACCTCGTATCCCCATTGGCCGACCCGGCCGAGCGGGACGCCGAGGCCAGCGTCCGGCCCCGGCGGCTCGGCGAGTTCATCGGGCAGCACCGCGTCCGCGAGCAGCTCGACCTGCTGCTGCGCAGCGCGGTCCGGCGAGGTACCCCGCCCGACCACATTCTGCTGTCCGGCTCGCCAGGGCTCGGCAAGACCACCCTTGCCATGATCGTCGCGGCCGAGCTGGGTACCGGGCTGCGGATCACCAGCGGGCCGGCCATCGAGCGCTCCGGTGACCTGGCCGCGGTGCTGACCAGCCTGGCCACCGGCGACGTGCTGTTCATCGACGAGATCCACCGGATGGCCAAGCCGGCCGAGGAGCTGCTCTACAGCGCGATGGAGGACTTCCGCGTTGACGTGATGGTCGGCAAGGGCCCGGGGGCCACCGCGATCCCGCTCGACGTGGAGCCGTTCACGCTGGTCGGCGCGACCACCCGGGCCGGCCTGCTGACCGGCCCGATGCGCGACAGGTTCGGCTTCGTGGCGCACCTCGACTTCTACGACTCCGGCGACCTTGAGCTGGTGGTCAACCGCTCCGCGCGGATCCTCGGGGTACCGGTGGCCGACGACGGGCCAGCCGAGATCGCCGGTCGTTCCCGTGGTACCCCCCGGATCGCCAACCGGCTGCTGCGGCGCGTGCGCGACTACGCGGAGGTCCGGGCGGACGGCGTCGTGACCCGCGAGACCGCGCGCGCCGCGCTGTACGTCTACGACGTGGACGAGCTGGGCCTGGACCGGCTGGACCGGGCCGTGCTCTGCGCCCTGGTGGAGAGCTTCGGCGGCGGCCCGGTCGGGCTGTCCACCCTGGCCGTGGCCGTCGGCGAGCAGCCGGACACGGTCGAGGAGGTGTGCGAGCCGTTCCTGGTGCGCGCCGGCCTGCTCGCCCGTACCCCGAGGGGGCGGGTGGCCACGGCCGCCGGGTGGAGGCACCTTGGCAGGAAGCCGCCAAATGGTATTTTTGGCGGCGGCGCCTCCCAGGCGTCCGACCTGTTCAGCGTGGAGCCCTAGTCGGCGACGCTCGCGGAGCCGAATGCAGTAGGCGTTCGGCGAGTCGGCGACGCTCGCGGAGCGGAAGGCGGTCAGCGTTCGGCTAGCGTCGTCGCTGTCCGTGACCGGACCGTGATCTGGACCACCCTCGGCGTTTCCGAGCGTGACCGACTAGACTCGCCGCGGTCCGGAACAGGACGTAACCCGGTCCGCCAGCGTTCCATACGCCGGTAGGCCCCTTCGGAAGGCATTTTCGCGGTGTTTCTCGCGGCTTCTGGCTCCAGCGGCAGCAGCTTCCTGCCGTTGCTGTTCATTATTCTCATATTCGGCGCGATGTATTTCCTCTTCATCCGCCCCCAGCAGCGCCGTAACCGTGAGCTTCAGGCGATGCAGTCCCGCCTGGGCGCAGGTGACGAGGTGATGACCGGCAGCGGCATGTACGGGACCGTCACGGAGATCGACGAGGCGAACGGCACGGTCGACATC
>CAZYCD010000223.1:0-7843 GCA_964645345.1 uncultured Micromonosporaceae bacterium | reverse complement strand
GGTTCGTGGGCGTACACGTCGAGGGCGGCGCCACCGATCCGTCCGGCGTCGAGGGCGTCGGCGAGCGCGGCTTCGTCGACCAGTTCGCCCCGGGCGACGTTGACGAGTACCGCGTCGGGGCGCAGGAGCGCCAGTTCGGCCGGGCCGAGCAGGCCGCGGCTGTCTTCCGTGAGGGGGCACGTCAGGCAGACGATGTCACTGCCGGTCAGCAGGTGACGCAGGGGTACGGCGGTGGCGTCGGTGACCGGCTGCGGGTCGTGGACGAGGACGGTGGTACCGAAGGCGGCGAAGCGGGTGGCGACGGCCCGGCCGATGCGCCCGTAGCCGACCACGCCGACGGTACGGCCGCGCAGCCGCCGGACACCCCGGTACGCGTCGGCGCCCGGCCACTGTCCGTTGCGCAGCGCCAGATCGCCGGCGGGAATGCGCCGCAGCAGGGCGAGGGCCAGCGCGAGCGCCTGGTCGGCGACGTCGTCGACCCCGTAGGCGGGTACGTAGGTGACGTGGACGCCCCGCGCCTTCGCGGCCGCGACGTCGATGTTGTCGTAGCCGGTACCGCACCGGGTGATCACCCGCAGTTCCGGAAAGTAGGCCAGTTCCGAGACGCCCCACCGGCCGTGCCGGACGAGGAGCGCTGCCGCTTCGGAACCCTTGCGCGCCAACGTGTCCACGTCGTGCCCGTCGGCACGCAGTACGTCGACTCCGGCACGGGCGAGCAGTTCCACGGCGGCGTCGGGGAAGGGGATGCGGTCGGCGTCGGCGACGACGGCCAGCGGCCGGTTCCCGCTCACGGCGCGGTATCGAGGTGCAGGTCCAGCCGCCAGGTGCGGTACTCGTGTGGGCCGAGCCAGGCGCACTCGCCCCGGGCGGCGGCCTCGTCGAGCCGGTCGGTACCGCCGGTGGCGGGTTCCAGCGCGACCCAGCGCCCAGGCTGCCCGGTGGCGGGCCACGCCCCCTGGTTGACGCAGATCCCGAGGTAGGGCAGGGCGTCCCGGTCGTACCGCAGGGTCAGCCGCTCGCCGGTCCCGGGTACCAGCAGCGCCGCCCAGCCCTCGGTCAGCCCGCGGGCCACCGCCTTGTCGGTGACCGCCGGCTCGGGGAAGTCCAGGCGCCGCAGGTCGTGCAGGGTACCGTCGGCACCGCGCACGTGTGGCCACAGGTACGGGTCCAGGTGTCCGCGTAGTCCCGTGGCGTCGTCGGCGCCCATCCGGCCGCTGAGCCCGAACTCCTTGGTGAGGCGGGGTTGGCCGGGCAGTTCGATGCGCATGCCGGGGCTGGCGGCGAACAGGGGATGGGCCGACCACAAACAGGCGAAGCCGGTGGCGCTGGTGTTGCGTACCGCGTAGTCGAGGCGGAGGGTGCCGGGCTCGGGCAGGCTGAGGGTGCGCTGGAAGTGGTACGGCAGCGCCACTCCGTCGATAGCTGTGGTAACCGTTGACCCGGTGGTGGCCAGGGTCCAGGGCCGGCTCCACAGTTCGCCGTGGTCGGCCAGGTCGCGGTGCCCGCCGTCGGGGTGCCGGCAGGCGCCGATGGTGGGAAAGCACTCGTCGAAGCCCGAGATGTCGTGCGTGGCGTAGTCGTCGCCGAGCAGCGCGGGGCGGATGGGGCGGGAATCGTCCTGCCACAGCCATTCCCGACCGGTCGCCCGGCTGCGCAGGGACACCAGCTTGGCGCCGCGCCCGGGCACGAGGACGGCCTCCAGCGCGTTGTCACGCAGGCGTACCGCCGGCCAGCCCTGCCAGTCGAGCGTCTCGACGGTCGGGTCGCTCACCGGCCCCGCTCCGAGGTACGCACGGCGACGTCGGGCCGGTCGAGGAAGCCGGGGGCGAACTCAGCGCCCAGCCCGGGGCGCTGCGGCGGCCGCCCGTACCCGCCGGCCACCGGCAGTGGCGCGTCGAGGACCTCGGCGTAGTAGCCGGTCAGGAAGCCCCGTACCACCTCGGTGATCATGGTGTTCGGTGCCGCGACGCCCAGGTGCAGGTTGGCCAGCACGGTGATCGGGCCGGTGCAGTCGTGCGGCGCGATCGGCAGGTGGTAGGTGTCGGCCAGGTCGGCGATGCGCCGCGCCTCGGTGAGCCCGCCGGTCCAGGCGACGTCGAGCATCACCACGTGGGCGGCCGCGCGCTCGAGGATCTGGCGGAACGGGTACCGGCTCATGAGCCGCTCGCTGACCGCCTGCGGTACCGGCGTCTCGTCGACCAGGCGGCGCAGGTCGTCGGGGCTGTCCGGCTGGATGAAGTCCTCCATCCAGAACGGCTGGTACTCGGCGGCTGCCCGGGCGATCGTGATGGCGTTGGGCACGTCCCACCGGGAGTGGCCCTCGAGCAGGATGTGGATGCGGTCGCCGACCCGGTCGCGGATCTGCTCCAGGACGGCCAGTCCGGCGCGCAGGTCGGCGGTGGGCAGGAAGTGGCCGACCGGGCCCATCGCCGACCAGCCGGCCGGTCCGGTGGCGGTGGCGCTGGACAGCTGCGGGGCGAACTGGTCCCACGGCCAGATCTTCATCCCGTGGAAGCCCTGCTCCACCAGCTGTTCGGCGAGGTCGCCCGGGCGGGCCAGGAAGTCGTCGTCGGGGTACCCGCCGGTACCCACACACGTGTTGTAGACCGGTACGCGCTCGCGGCAGGCGCCGCCGAGCAGCTGGTACACGGGTTGGTCGGCGCTCTTGCCGGCGATGTCCCACAGCGCCAGGTCGAGCGCGGAGAAGGCGCGCAGCTCCGCGCCGGCGAAGCCGGAGAAGTTGGCGCAGGCGAACAGGTCGGCGAGGTGGCCGCTGCGGCGGCTGGCCGGGGCGCCCAGGAGCAGGCCGGCGGCCAGATCGTGGATGACGGACTCGAGCGCGCCGGGCAGGTAGTAGGACTCGCCGAGGCCGGTGTACCCGTCGGCCGTGTGGATGCGCACCCAGCAGACGCTGGGCTGGGCGGACCAGCGGATGGTGTCGATGCGGGTGATCGCGTCCTCGGCCACGGCGCCTCCCTGGGGGTGACAGAACCGTAGGTGAGCGAGCCATAATTGGTCAAGCCACCTAGCTGTTTGGCGACAGTCGCGGTCGTTTTAGCTGGTCGCCGCACTGGCTCTTGACAGCGGGAAACGCGCATGTAACGTTCCGAGCTACGTCAGGTGGCTAAGCCACTTGGCAGATGAAGCTCAATCGGCCGGACGCGACCACACCCCGGAGGTCCACCCAGATGAACGCCGAGACGTCAACCGCCGTTGAGCCACGGGTACCCGTCCCGGGACCGGCATCCTCTGGGCCGGCAGGATACTGGCGTGGCGGTCCGGGCGCCGTCCTGCGCCGCGTTTTGACGGTCGGCGAAATCGGGGTACTCATCCCGCTCGTCGTCGCCGTCCTCGTTTTCGTCAGCCTCGAACCCGCGTTCCTGTCCGGCAACAACCTGCAGGCGATGCTCAAGGGGATGTCGTTCATCGGCATCATCGCCGTCGGGCAGACCCTGCTGCTCGTCTCCGGCGAGTTCGACCTGTCGGTCGGCTCGGTCGCGGGGCTCTCCGCCGTCTGCTCCGCCTGGTCGATGACCCACCTCCACCTGCCCACCCCGGTCGGCCTGCTGGTGGGTCTGGGCGTCGGCGGTCTGGTCGGCATGGTCAACGGCTTCGTCGTGGTGAAGCTGAAGATCCCGGCGTTCATCGCGACCATCGGCATGCTGTACATGGCCCGGGGCGTCACGTACCTGATCAGCAAGGGGTACCCGATCTACCCGTTGCCCAAGTCGGTCGGGCAGATCGGCAGCAACGAGATCCTGCACCTGTCCTACAGCTTCCTCATCCTCGTCGTCCTCACGCTCGCCGGCGAGTTCCTGTTGCGGCGCACCACTTTCGGCCGCTCGGCTTTCGCGGTCGGCGGCAACGCCGAAGTCGCCCGCATTGCCGGCATCAACTCCAACCGGGTCAAGTTCGTCTGCTTCACCGTCGTCGGGGTCCTCGCCGGCCTGGCCGGCATGCTGGTGATGGCCAGCGTCGCCAGCGCCTCCTCGGACATCGGCTCCGGGTACGAACTCAACGTCATCGCCGGAGTCGTCATCGGCGGCGTCAGCCTCTTCGGCGGCATCGGCAACGTCACCGGCGCCTTCCTCGGCGTCCTGCTGCTCCAGGTGGTCCAGTCCGGCCTGGTCATTGTCGGGCTGGACGCCAACTGGCAGACGGTTGCCGTCGGTCTCATCATGGTCGGCGCCGTCGGCATCGACATCGTCCGCCGCCGCGCCAGAGTCGCCTGACCGGCAGGCGACCCAGGCGGCGCCCCGCCGACTGGCTGGTACGGGGCGCCCGGGCGGCGGAGATCCAGTAACCACAACGCTTCCACGCAAGCCACATCCGCACCATCCCAAACCGCTGAAGTCACAGCCCTTTCCCGGGTGGGCCTACCCACCCCTGTCCCAAGGAGTTCCCATGGTCCGTTCCGCGCGCGTCGTGGCCGGCCTGCTCGTCGCGCTGGCCTGCGCGACACTCGCCACCGGATGCAGCTCCGACAAGAAATCCACCGACACCGCCAGCGGCAGCAAGGACAAGGGCGTACTGCTCTGGGAGCAGCCGCTGCGCTCCCACCCGGTACACAAGATCATGCAGGGCGGGTTCCTGACCGAGTGCAAGAAGCTCGGGTACACCTGCCAGATCGTCGGTACCGAGGCCGTCGACGTACCCGGCTCCAACGCTCTCGCCCAGGCCGCCTTCGCCAAGGGCAACGTGAAGGGCTTCGCCGACTACGCCTTCGACCCGTCCACGTACCCGTTCATCGGCCAGGTCGCCAACCAGTACAAGGTACCCGTCGTCTCCTGGCACATCCCGATCGCGCAGGGCGCGGCCCCGGGCCTGACCGCGATCGCCAACACCGACCCTGCCGCCTACGCCAAGAAGGCCGCCGACGCGATCGGCGCCAAGATCGGCGGTACCGGCACGGTCGCCATCACCGAGGGCAGCTTCAACACCACCGAAAACCTGGTGGCCAAGACGTTCACCGACGAGATGGCCGCCAAGTACCCGAGCGTGAAGGTCCTCGCCGCCCAGGAGGAGGGCTTCGACGCGCCGAAGGCGATCGCCAAGGCGGTGGCCATCCTGCAGGCCAACCCGGACGTGACCGCCGCCTTCTCCACCACCGGCGGTGGCCCGGTCACCTGGGCCGGCGCGCAGAAGCAGGCCGGCCGCAAGCTGACCATCATCGGCATGGACTACGTGCGCCAGAACCTCGACCTGGTCAAGTCCGGTGAGGTATTCGCGGTCGTGGCCCAGCCGCTGTGGGACGAGGGCGCGAAGATGGCCGACCTGCTCGACGCGGCCATCAACAAGCAGACCGTGGCGTACGACAACCCGCTGCCGGCCGACATCGTGACCGTCGACAAGGTGGCGCAGTACTACACCTACCTCGACCAGGCCGACGCGGCGCAGGCAGGCTGACATGACCCCGGTACCCGCCCCGTCCGTCCCGGACGACACGCCCTGCCTCGACATCCGTGACCTCGGGATGAGCTTCCCCGGTGTCCGCGCACTGGACTCCGTGTCCCTGCGCATCCCGGCGGGGCGGGTACACGGGCTGCTCGGCGCCAACGGCGCCGGCAAGTCCACCCTCGTCAAGATCCTCAACGGTATCTACCCGCACGGCAGCTACCAGGGTGAGGTGCTGCTGTACGGGCAGCCGGCCCGGTTCGGCGCCCCGCACGCCGCGCTCGAGGCCGGCATCGGCTACGTACCCCAGGAACTCAACGTCGTCGAGCAGCTGACCGTCGGGGAGAACATCTTCGTCGGCCGGCTGCCCGCCCGCCACGGCCTCGTCCATCTCTCCGGCGTCCTGCGCGACGCCCAGGCACTCCTCGACGAACACGCGATCCCGTTGCGCGCCAAGGACCCCATCGCACACCTGCGGGCCAGCGAACGGCAACTGGTGATGCTGGCCCGGGCGCTGGCCGTCCAGCCGAAGGTACTCATCCTCGACGAGCCCACCAGCTCCCTCACGGCGGCCGAGGCCGGCCGGCTGTTCCGGGTGGTACGCAGACTGCGGGACAAGGGCGTCACCACCATCCTCATCACCCACCGGCTGCCCGAGGTGTTCGACAACTGCGACTCGGTCAGCGTGCTGCGCGACGGCCGGTACGTGGCCGGGTACCAGCGGGCCGACTTCGCCGAGGACCAACTCGTCCAGGACATGGTGGGGCGGCGGCTGGACGCGCTGTTCCCCGAGCGGGGTACCCGCCGGCCAGGTACGGAAGCGTTGCGGGTACAGGGACTCAGCGTCGCCCACCCGCACATCGCGCACCGTGACGTGGTACACGACGTCAGCTTCCAGGTCGCCCACGGGGAGATCCTCGGCATCGCCGGGCTCATGGGCGCCGGGCGTACCGAACTGCTCTCCGCCATCTACGGCCGTACCCGCTACCGGGGCCAGCTCTACCGCGATGGCGTACCGGTGAAACTAGGCAGCCCCAAGGCCGCCAAGCGTGCCGGCATCGCGCTGCTGACCGAGGACCGGGCCGGCGAGGGCATGCTGTTCAACCTCGACGTGGCCGCCAACGTCACCCTCGGCAGCCTGCGCCGGCTGTCCCCGGCCGGCCTGCTGCGCCCCGGGCGGGAAGCGGCCACCGTGAACGACTACATCGGCCGGCTGTCCATCAAGACACCATCCCGCAAAACGTTGGTGGGCAAGCTGTCCGGTGGCAACCAGCAGAAGGTGATCCTGGCCCGGGTACTGCTCGCCGACCCCGGGGTGGTGCTACTCGACGAACCCACCAAGGGCGTCGACATCGCCACCAAGCAACAGATCTACCGGCTCATCCACGACCTCGCCGCGCGCGGCGTGGCTGTCGTGCTCGTCAGCTCGGAACTGCCGGAACTCATCGGCGTCTGCGACCGGTTCCTCGTCCTGGCCGACGGGCGCATCGTCGACGAGTTCGGCCCCGACGAGGCATCCGAGGAACGGGTCGTCACCGTGGCCAGCGCGGCCAGCCGCTGAAGTTCAGGAAGGAAGCCAGATGCGCACGATCGTCGCCGAGGTGGCCGTCGAGGCCACCGCCGAACTGGGCGAGGGGCCGGCGTGGGACGCCGCCACCGGTACCCTGCTGTGGGTCGACCTGCTGGCAGACCGGGTACACCGCAGTGACCCGGCCACCGGCCACACCCGGACCTGGGAACCCGGCGTCACCGTCGGAGCCGTGGTGCCCCGTGCCGGTGGCGGACTGGTGGCCGCGGTACCCGGCGGATTCCGCACGCTCGATGACGGCGTACCCGGGGAATGGTTGGCGCGGCTGGAAAGCGACCGCCCCGGCAACCGGATGAACGACGGCAAGTGCGCCCCCGACGGCAGCTTCTGGGCCGGCACCATGGCTCGCGACAACACGCCCGGCGCGGGCAGCCTCTACCGGCTGGACCCCAAGGGTGAGCTGACCACGGTGCTGGACGGCCTCACCGTCTCCAACGGTCTGGGCTGGACCGCCCCCGACTGCCTGTACTTCATCGATACCGCAACCCAGGGCGTCGACCGGCTGCGCGTACGCCCCGACGGGGGCGTCGAGCGGGAACCGTTCGTCCACATCCCCCGCGAGCACGGGGTACCCGACGGGCTGTGCGTCGACGGCGCCGGCAACGTCTGGGTCGCCATGTGCTTCGGCGGAGTTGTGCTGTGCTACTCCTCCGCCGGGGAGCACACCGCCACGGTCGAGGTCGCGGCCGAGCTGACCACCAGCGTCTGCTTCGGTGGCCCGGACCTCGACCGGCTCTACATCACCACCGGGCGTACCGGCCGCACGCCGGAGCAGTTGGCGGCGCAGCCGTACGCCGGGTCGGTCTTCGTGTGCGAACCCGGCGTACCCGGTACGCCGACCTACGCCTACGCGGGCTGACC
>CAZYCD010000222.1:0-7868 GCA_964645345.1 uncultured Micromonosporaceae bacterium | reverse complement strand
GTGTACGCCTACCTGAAGGTCTACGACCTCAGCGGCAGCCCGCTGGCGATCGGTACCAGCAAGACCCTCAGCTACTGGATCTACCCGCAGAGCAACGCGACGAGTACCTGGGTCCCCGCGGGCTCGAACAACAGCACCTGCGTCGCGATAGACATGATCTTCACCGACGGCAGCACGTTGCGGGATTCCGGTGCCGTGGACCAGAACGGCAACCGTCTGCACCCCGCCAACCAGTGTGGGCACCTGACGCTCGACGCCTGGAACCACGTCACCGTCAACCTGGCGACCAACAACGCCAACAAACAGATCAGCCGGATCCTGGTCGGCTACGACCACCCGAACTCGACGGGCGGGTACCGGGGTTACCTCGACGACCTGACCATCAGCTGACCGGCAACCACCAACGACGACGAGGAGGGAGGTGCCGTGGCGGAATTCGACCTCGAAGCGACGATGCGCGACGGCACCGTCCTTCGTGCGGACGCCTACCGGCCCAACGGCGACGGCCCGTGGCCGGTACTGCTGGCCCGCACGCCGTACGGCAAACAGAACGCCGAGGTACTCGCCCGCCTGGATCCGTTCGGCGCCGCCCGCCGCGGCTACCTGGTCGTCATCCAGGACTGCCGCGGCCGGTTCCGATCCGACGGTCAATGGGCGCCGATGGTCCACGAGAGCACGGACGGGTACGACACCATCGGCTGGGCGGCCACGCTGCCCGGCGCCGACGGGCGGGTCGCCACGTACGGACCCAGCTATCTGGGCCACGTCCAGTGGGCGGCCATTTCCGCGCTGCCGCCCGCTCTGTGCGCCGCCGTGCCGGAGTTCACCTGGTCGGATCCTGACGACGGACTGATCCGGCGCGGTGGGGCGGACGAGCTCGCACTCGTGACGCACTGGACCCTGACGCTCGGCGTGAATCTGTTGGAGCGCCGGCGTTCCGGCCACCCCGACGAACTGCGCGAGCGACTCGCCGTCCTGAACACCGCGCTCGACGGCCTGGCAACGGGCGCCTACTGGGCGCTGCCCGCCGACCAGGCGTCGACGCCGCAGCGGCTGGGCCTGCCGATGCCGATAGCCGGACACCCGCCGGCCGCCACGGCGCGGGTCCCGACGTTGACAGTCGCCGGCTGGTTCGACGCCTTCCTGCAGGGGAGCATCGACAACCACGTGAGGGCTCGCGGGGCCGGGGCGCCCGCCGCGCTGATCGTTGGCCCGTGGTCACATGACAGTCAGACCACCCTGGACGGTGGCGGCTCACTGCTCGCCCGCGAACTGGACTGGCTCGACCGGCAGCTGCGGCCGGAACTCGCCGCGCCGGTACCCGAACCGCCTGTCCTGCTGTTGGTCATGGGTACCAACGAGTGGCGGCGCTTTCCGGCGTGGCCGCCCGAATCGATCGACACTTCCTGGTACCTGCGGCCCGGCGGCCGACTGTCGCCCGACCCACCCGAGCCGGACTCGCCGCCCGACACGTTCCGGCACGATCCGAGCGACCCGGTGCCCACGCGCGGGGGAGCGCTCCTCATGGGCTCCCGGTTCCCCGCCGGGCCGTGCGACCAACGGCAGATCGAGGAGCGCGCCGACGTCCTTGTCTACACCAGCGAACCGCTCCAGGCTCCGCTGGAAGTCATCGGTCGCGTATCCGTCCGCCTGATCGCCGAATCCACCGCACCCGACAGCGACTGGGTAGCCAGACTGTGCGACGTCGACCCGGACGGGGTGTCACGCAACCTCACCGACGGCATCCGGCGAACCCGTCGCGCCGAGCGCGGGGAGGAACACCTCATCGACCTGTGGTCGACGGCGCACGTGTTCCTGCCCGGGCACCGCATCCGGGTACAGCTCGCGTCCAGCTGCTTTCCCCGCTGGGACAGCCCGGCAGGGCAGAAACATCCCGCCCGTCACACCGTGTACCACGACGCCGCGAAACCGTCGCGGCTCATCCTTCCCGTCGCCCAGGCGGCTATCCGAGAAAGGTCGGCACCGTGATGTCACCAGTTCGTGGTTACGAACCCGAACCCTGTCACGCCATCACGGGAGCGGTCGGTACCGGATACCGCTCGGCCGTCGCCGGCCTCCCACCCGGGCTCGTCCTCGCCGTCGACGGGCCGGCGGCGGTCGACTGGGAAGTGGTCGCCTCGGGGATCTGCGGCGCGCTGACCGCCCGGGAACTCAGTGTCCGACAGATCGACATGCGCGGATTCTTCGCGCCGTGGCCGGACATCCTCGAACTCACCGCGTCCGCGGTACTGCCCGACGATCCCGACTTCGCCCCGCTCTCGCAGGCGGGCCTCGCCGACTTCTTCGCCGGGATACCCGAACCCGGGGCCGCCGCCGACACCGTGACCGTCGTCTTCGGGCCCGGGGCGGCGCTCGTCCGGCACGACGAACTCTGGTACGCGGACCTGCCCAAGCGGTACGCCGAGGCCGGGATCTCCGCCGGTACCGGCCGGAACCTGGGGCAGCCCGTAGGCAGCGGACCGGGAACCACGCGCCGCCTGTTCTACATCGACTGGCCGGTACTGGACCGCCACCGGGACGCCATCCTCGGCGACGTCGACGTGTGGCTGGATACCCAGGACCCGCACGCTCCCGCCTGGTTGGAAGGACCAGCGTTGCGCAAGGCAATGGCCGACCTCGCGGTCCGCCCGTTCCGGACCCGACCCACCTTCAACACCACCTCCTGGGGAGGACACTGGGCCCAACAGCGGCTCGGCTTCAACCCCGAGGCACCCAACACCGCGCTGGGCTACGAGCTCATCGCGCCGGAAAGCGGCGTCCTGCTCACCGGCCCGGACGACGCCCGGGTAGAAGTCCCGCTCCAGGCGTTGGTCGCCCTGCACCCGGAGGAGGTCCTCGGAAAGGCTGTGTACCAGACGTTCGGCACGTCGTTCCCGATCCGATTCGACTATCTGGACACCTTCGGCGGCGGCAACCTTTCCGTGCACTGCCACCCGCAACCGGACTACATGCGCCGGGTCTTCGGCTGGCCGTACACCCAGCACGAGACCTACTACATCATGGTCGGCGGACCCGACCGTCGCGTGTTCCTGGGCCTGCGCCACGACGCCGACCTTGAGGCGTTCCGGCGCGAGGCGGACCGCGCGGTCCACGACGGTGTCCCGTTCGACGTCGAACGCTACGTCCAGACCTTTCCGGCCGAACAACACCAGCTTTTCCTCATCCCGGCCGGTACCCCGCACGGCAGCGGCGAGGGCAACGTGGTGCTCGAGATCAGCGCGACGCCCTACCTGTACAGCCTGCGGTTCTATGACTGGCTGCGTAACGACCGGGACGGCAGGCAGCGGCCGGTCCACGTCGGCCACGCGTTCGACAACCTCGACGCGGCCCGGTCGGGGGACGCGGTCGCTCGCGAGCTTGTCCAGCAACCGCACACCGCGCGTACCGGTGACGGCTGGCGCGAGGACGTGATCGGCCGGCTGCCGGAGATGTTCTTCGAGGTCCGGCGGATCGAACTGGCGGGAAACGCCGTCGTGGACGACGTCGCGGGCGACCGCTTCCACGTGCTCAACGTCGTGGAGGGCGACGGCATCCGGCTGGAAACCGCGAGCGGGTACCACTACGACCTGGCCTACGCCGAGACCCTGACCGTACCGGCCTCGGTCGGCGCCTACCAGGTGCGTACCGTGGGCACCGACAAGGTCCGTTACGTGAAGGCGCAGGTTCGATGAGGGTAGGCACCGACACCGTCGTCTCGGTCATGGACGTCGGCGGCACACATGTGACCGCGGCCCGCGTGGCGGTCGGGACACGCAGCATCCTGCCCGGCCAACTGTTTCGTGAACCGCTGGACGCCGACGGCAGTCCTGAGGAAGTCCTCTCCGCGCTCGTCCGCTGCGCCTCGCGCCTGCCCGCCGAGCCCGGAAGCCGGTGGGCGGTCGCGTTGCCGGGGCCTTTCGACTACGAGCTCGGCATCGCACGGTACGAAGGCGTCGGCAAGTTCGACGCGCTGCGCGGTTTCGATCTCGGCAGCAACCTGACGCCGGGTCTGCCGGGGGCGGTCAGTGTGAGCTTCCACAACGACGCGGACGCGTTCCTGTTCGGCGAATGGTGGGCGGGCGCCGCGCGCGGGCATCGCCGGGCGGTCGGGATCACCCTGGGAACCGGTGTCGGCTCCAGCTTCGTCCGAGACGGCCGCAGCGTGCGTCACGGGCCGGAGATTCCGCCCGAAGGCCGCGTCGACCTGCTGCGGTATGCGGGCCTGCCATTGGAGGAGACGGTGTCCCGACGCGCCATCCGCCGGGCCTACGCGAAGGCCACCGGCGAACCTCCCGCGCTCGACGTCCGGGAGATCGCTCAGCGCGCACGGCACGGAGACCCTTCCGCCGTCGACGTGTTCACGCGATCGTTCCACGTCTTGGGTACGGTACTCGGTCCGCTCCTCGTGGCGTTCCAGGCGTCGGTTCTCGTGGTCGGTGGCTCCATCGCGGAGTCATGGGATCTGGTGGCCGGACCGCTGCGAGCCGGGCTCGCCGTCGAGCCGAAATCCGCGGAGATCGCCCTCGAACCGGCTCGCCATCTGGCGGAGGCCCCGCTCCTCGGCGCCGCATTTCTGGCCACCGCCTCCGCTCGGGAAGCTGCTGCGGGCTCCACCGACCACGTACCCGCCCGAAAATGAGGTACCGGTTCCGGTGATAGCCGTCCACAATGGACAGGCTGGCTCAGCCCCACACCAAGCGGAGCCGAACTCAAGCAGGTGTTTGACATTGTGCTCGGCAGGTGCTTGAGTGCGGGCTATGCCGGCGGAGAAAGCGGATCTGCGTCGAGAGGCTGGTCAGCGTACTCGGGACCGGTTGTTGGCGGCTGCTCTGGAGCTGCTCGCGCAACGCGGCCAGGAGGGCGTGACGCTGCGGGAGATCACCGAGAACGCCGAGGCCAACGTGGCGGCGGTGAGCTACCACTTCGGGTCGCTCAAGGCGCTGCGTGACGCGGCGATCGAACACGCACTGGAGCGCTACCTGGATGCCCAGATCCAGGGGATGAGCGCGCTGGATACCGCCTCGACACTGGAGGAGTTGGCGACGGCGTTCGCTCGACCGATGGTGAAAGCGCTCGCGGCAGGTGGTCAGGATCTGGCGGTCATGCGGACTGTCGCGCGTGTAGGCATCGATCCGCCGCAGGGCTGGGATCGCCTCACCGGCAAGTTCGAGCAGAGTCGCCGGGATGCGCTGCGCGTGCTGACCGCGAACCTTCCGGGCGTCCCCCAACAGGAACTGATCTTCCGCACCCGGTGCGCCGCCGGCATGCTGAACTGGCTGGCACTGGCGCCGATCGGTACCGAGCTCGCGGCGAAGTCCACCCGGAAGATCGAGCGACTGCTGGTACCCGTGCTGGCCGGGGCATTCCGCGGATCGCCGACGGACTGACCCGGGATCGACCGAGCTCGACCGCCACCAGGAGTTCAAACGGTTGCTTGACTAGCCCGCGCTCCCGACATAACCTAAAACAAGCGTTTGATTGACCGGGTGAAGGAGAGGGCAATGACAACCGACGCGGAGACCGTCGTCCGGCAGGCCTACCACGCGGCCGAGGGCGGCGTCCTGGACGTCCAAGGGTTCGTCGACCTGTTCGCCGAGGACGGCGTGTTCAACAACGTCGTTGCCGGCGAGACCTACCGGGGCGAGCACCTGGGCGACCTGGTGGTATTCATGGGAAACCTGGCTCCCGACCTGCACCGGGAACTGCACCGGTTCCACGTGATGGGCAACGTGGTGGCCGTCGAGCTGTCGATCCAGGGTACGGTCACCGGACCGTTCCCGACACCGGCCGGCGTGATCCAGCCCACCGGGGCCAAGCTCGACATCCCGACCGCGGACTTCTGGTACATCGAAGATGGCAAGATCAAGGAGTTCAACTGCTACGTCGGCGTGAGCGTCATGCTCGCGCAGCTGGGCGTACTGCCGGACTTCGCGTCCGCGGTCTCCGGCCAGGCGGCCGCCTGATCGGGAAGCCGGACCCGAGGAAGGTGCGTGCCGGGCGCGCACCTTCCTCGCCTTCACTCAGAGGACGAATGGGAGGGACAGCTCATGGGAGGCACGCGGCCGTCACCGGTCGAGGTGCGCCGATCGGCCGACCGGTCGGAGACCAACCTGACGTGGCTTCGCGGCCGGCATTCATTCTGGGTCGGTGGCCAGCCCTACGATCCCGACAACACTCACCACGGCTTGCTGCTGGTGCACAACGAAGACACCATCCGGCCGGGCGCCGGGTTCGAGACCCATCCCCACCAGGACATGGAGATCGTCACCTGGGTGCTTTCGGGTGCGCTGGTACATCAGGACTCGGTCGGCAACTCGGGCGTCATCTACCCGGGGCTGGCTCAGCGGATGAGCGCGGGCACGGGTATCCAGCATTCGGAGAAGAACGACTCCTGGCGCCTCGGCGGCAAGCCGCATGCCAACCCGGTACACCTGATCCAGATGTGGGTCGTACCCGACGAGACGGGCGTGAAGCCCGGCTACGAACAATTGGAAATCGACCACGAACTCCTGTCGCGCGGCCTGGTCACCGTGGCCTCGGGGATGACCAAGCACGACGGAGCCACCGCCATCCGCATCCGAAACCGCCGCGCCGCGCTCCACGCGGCGCGGCTGAAACCCGGCGAGCCCGTGCAACTGCCCGAGGCGCCGTACCTACACCTGTTCGTCACCCGCGGCCCGGTCGAGCTAGAGGGTACCGGCGTTCTCGCCACCGGTGACGCGGTCCGTTTCAGCGGCGGCGGTGGTCAGCGGATCAGCGGCGCCGAACCCGCCGAAGTCCTCGTCTGGGAAATGCACGCGGACCTCGCCAAGCGAGCGAGGTTGACCTAGCCAGGCGGACCGGAGCGCGAGGCTCGTCGCCTGGGTCTGGACCGATGGACCGGGCGGTGTTGTCGAGGCTGTTGCGCGGGCGCGGTTGGCGGGGTTCTTCGTCACCCTGGCCACGTTGCTGCGCTGGCACCGCAGCGCCGCGGCGTAGCTGAGTCCCGGCGCGTGGCGAGGACTCCTTTACTGGGCCGGGTTAGGCTTCTGGTGACCTGGGCAGATGTGGGTGAGCATGCCGCTGGGCGACCTGATTACTGGGGGGTAAACGGTCCATCCAGGCGCAGCTCTTCGCGGACGAGGATCATGTAGTCGGGGTTCGACTCGGGCCTCGGACACCAGTCTTGGTGGAACTCCACCAAGATCGAACCGAAATCCGGCCGCGTCGATGCGCACAGTTCGCTGATGTCCCTGCGCCGACCGGTGACCCGGTCCGCGGGCGAGGCGTTGCTGCCCGGCATGCTGCCGGATCAGGCCCGTTGGGCCGATCATGACATCAACTCCCCGCCCGGATCGCGAGCAGCCCATCGGGGTGCTCGTTCCGAAGCCGCTCGCTAACCGACCGCGTCCCCGCCCGGCGCCGACGCCGGCGCTGCCCGCACCACGTCCACCGGTCGACCTGTCCGGGGGAGAGGTCGTGCTGGGGGTGGCGTGTCCGGACCGGTCCGGCCGGGTCACCGAACGCGGCCTCCTCGATGCGTTGCACTGGGGCCCGGGACAGCGCATCAACATTCGCCCGCAGGCCGGGATCCTCGTGATCGCTTCCACTCCGGTGGGGCGGTACGTGGTGGGCAGTCGAGGGGAGTTACCGCTGCCGGCCGCCGCACGCAAGATGTGCGGGATCGTTGCCGGGCAGCCGGTGTTGCTTGCGGCGTTCCCGTCCCATGACCTGCTGGTGATCCATACGGCGCGAACCGTCGCGGGGCTGCTGGCCGACCTGCACGATCAGGCGATCGGGGGACACCATGCCGGCTGACCCCGCCCGCGTCGCCACCGCCCGGCAGATGCTGGCCCACCTCGGCGTGACCCTCGCCGACCTGCAGGCCG
>CAZYCD010000221.1:0-7978 GCA_964645345.1 uncultured Micromonosporaceae bacterium | reverse complement strand
CCCGCTCCTCCCGGAGGATGCGATGCACGTAGGCCCCCGCTTCCTTTGCCGTCGAAGCCGGCTCGACCGTGAAGACGTGGTCGTACGTGTTCTTGAAATACCGGGCCTCGTTCGCGCGCAGGCCGGCGAGGGCCTCGGCCACCGGTGACGACTCCACGCCGGCGGTGGAGACGTGCTCGAAATCGACTACGTACGACACCTGTCGCGTGTCTCCCGGTCTTAGACGTTGAAACGGAACTCGACGACGTCGCCGTCCTGCATCAGGTACTCCTTGCCCTCGATGCGTACCTTGCCGGCCGCCTTCGCCGCCGTCATCGAGCCCGCCCCGACCAGATCGGCGTACGACACGATCTCGGCCTTGATGAAGCCGCGCTGGAAGTCCGAGTGGATCACGCCGGCCGCCTCCGGAGCCGTCGCGCCGATCGGGATCGTCCAGGCCCGGGTCTCCTTCGGTCCGGCCGTCAGGTAGGTCTGCAGGCCGAGCGTGGCGAAGCCGACCCGGATCAGCTGGTCCAGCCCGGGCTCCTGCTGGCCGATCGAGGCGAGCAGCTCGCGGGCCTCCTCCTCGGGCAGGTCGATCAGCTCGGACTCGATCTTCGCGTCCATGAACACCGCCTGGGCGGGCGCGACCAACGCGCGCAGCTCGGCCAGCAAGTCGGCGTTGACCAGCTCTCCCTCGTCGACGTTGAAGACGTAGAGGAACGGCTTGGTGGTCAGCAGGTGCAGCTCGCGCAGCGCCTCCACATCGATGCCGGCGCCGGCCGCTCCGGAGTAGAGGGTCGCGCCGCTGTCGAGCAGCTTCGCGGCAGCCGCAGCCGCGGCGGCGATGCCGGCCCGCTCCTTGCGTACCTTGGCCTCCTTCTCCAGCCGGGGCAGCGCCCGTTCGAGGGTCTGGAGGTCGGCCAGGATCAGCTCCGTGTTGATCGTTTCGATGTCGTCGGCGGGCGACACCTTGCCCTCGACGTGCACGACGTTGGGGTCGGTGAACACCCGGACGACCTGGCAGATGGCGCTCGCCTCGCGGATGTTGGCGAGGAAGGCGTTGCCGCGGCCCTGTCCCTTGGAGGCGCCCCGGACGAGGCCGGCGATGTCGACGAAGCTGACCGGCGCCGGTACCACCTTGACGGAGTCGAACATCTCGGCGAGCACGGCCAGCCTGGGGTCGGGCAGCCCGACCACGCCCACGTTGGGCTCGATGGTGGCGAACGGGTAGTTCGCGGCCAGCACGTCGTTCTTGGTCAGCGCGTTGAACAGGGTGCTCTTGCCGACGTTGGGCAGGCCGACGATGCCGATGGTCAGACTCACGGCTGGCAAGTCTACGCAGCCGCCGGCCCGGGCCCGAGCCGAGCCGAGCGGAACGCGAGCCGGCGACGAACACCTGCAGGTCGCCCAGGACGCGATCTTGGCGGGGCGGCCGCGCGGATGACACGATCGGGTTGACCGATCGATCCGGGTACCCCCAGCCAAGGGAGATCACCGTGACCACACCCGCCTCGCCCTCCGGTACCGACCTGCCTCCGGGGCCGGCCGGCACTCCGCTGCCCCCGTCCGCCGGTACCGACCTCGGCCCGGCGACCGTCTCCGTCGCCTCTTACCCGGAGTACCGTTCGGCGCAGCTCGCCGTCGACTACTTGTCCGACAACGGCTTCCCGGTCGAGCGCACCGCGATCGTGGGTACCGGGCTGCGGCTCGTGGAGAACGTCCTCGGCCGGCTGACCACCGCCCGTGCCACGATGGGCGGCGCGGCCAGCGGCGCGTGGTTCGGCCTGTTCATCGGCCTGCTGCTCGGCATCTTCACCAACTCCAACTGGTTCGGGGTGGTCTTCGCCGGGCTGCTCATCGGCGCGGCGTGGGGTGCCATCTTCGGCGGTACCGCGCACGCCATGACGCGCGGGCAGCGGGACTTCAGCTCGCGCAGCTCGCTGCAGGCCGAGCAGTACGCGGTGGTGGTCGACACGGAGGTGGCCGACCAGGCGAGGCAGCTGCTCGTCCGGTTCAACTGGCGGGCCAGCAACCCGTGAGCGAGCGGTCCTCCGGCGTCGACCCGGACCACCCGGGGTTCCGCAAGCGCACCGTCAGACGCTGAATCGGCCGGCCTTCAGGGCCGTGTCCGAAATCCGCGAGCCAGGGCACCGGGTACCGGGGCAGTATCGACGGCGTGGAGCTGGACTTCGAACGCTGCTACCGGGCCGTCGACTCGCGCGACCCCCGGTTCGACGGCTGGTTCTTCACCGCCGTGACCTCGACCGGGATCTACTGCCGGCCGTCCTGCCCGGCCGCCACGCCCAAGCGCGCGAACGTCAGGTTCTACCCGTCGGCCGCCGCCGCGCAGCGGGCCGGCTTCCGCGCCTGCAAGCGCTGCCGGCCCGACGCCGCGCCCGGCTCCCCCGACTGGGACGTGCGCGCGGACGTGGTCGGACGCGCCGTGCGGCTGATCGCCGACGGCGTGGTGGACCGGGAGGGGGTACCGGGGCTGGCCGGCCGTCTCGCGTACACGACCCGGCACCTCAACCGGATCCTCACCGCCGAACTGGGCGCCGGCCCGCTCGCCCTGGCCCGGGCGCAGCGGGCGCAGACTGCGCGCATCCTGATCGAGTCGACCGACCTCGGGCTCGCCGAGATCGCGTTCGCCGCAGGCTTCGGCTCGGTCCGCCAGTTCAACGACACGATCCGCGAGGTCTACGCGACCGCGCCGTCGGACCTGCGCGCCGCCGCGACCACGAGGACGGTAGCCGGGGAGACCGGGACCCTGACGCTGCGCCTGGCGTACCGGCCGCCGCTGCACGTCCCGTCGCTGTTCGACTTCCTGGCCGCCCGCGCAATCCCCGGGGTCGAGGTCGCCACCGGGGACTCCTACGCCCGGGCGCTGCGGCTGCCGCACGGCGCCGGTACCGTCGCGCTGGCCCCGGCGCCCGGGCACGTGTCGGCCACGCTGCGCCTGACCGACCTGCGCGACCTCGCCCCGGCCGTGGCCCGCTGCCGCCGCCTGCTGGACCTGGACGCCGACCCGGTGGCCGTGGACGAGACGCTGGCCGCCGACCCGGCGCTCGCCCCGGCCGTGCTCAAGGAGCCGGGCGTGCGGGTACCCCGGGCGGTCGACGGCTTCGAAGTGGCGGTACGGGCGATCGTGGGGCAGCAGATCTCGGTCTCCGGCGCCCGTACCGTCCTCGGCAAGCTCGTCCGCGCGACCGGCGGCGTGCCGGCGCCCGGCGGCGATCTCGTACCCTTCCCCGAGCCGGCGGCCGTGGCCGGGGCGCCCGACGCGGCGTTCGCCATGCCGGCCGCGCGGCGGGCGACCATCCGGGCGCTGGCGGCCGCGGTCGCCGACGGGGAGGTCGCGCTGCACGACGGCGCCGACCGCGACGAGGCCGAGGCCGCGCTGCGCCGGATCCCCGGCGTCGGCGCCTGGACCGCCGGCTATGTGGCCATGCGTGCCCTCGGCGACCCCGACGTGTTCCTGCCAACCGACCTCGCGGTGCGCCGCGGGGCGGACCGGCTCGGGCTGCCCGGCGACCCCGCCCGACTCGACGACCACGCGCGGCGCTGGCGCCCCTGGCGCTCCTACGCCGTACTGCGACTCTGGAGGCAATGATGCACACGACAATCAGCACCCCGGCCGGCCCGTTCACCATCGTGGGGCGCGGCGGGGCCGTGGTCGCGGCCGGCTTCACCGCCGACGTGGCCGACCTGCTGCCGCAGGTACACCCGTCCCTGCGCGGGGAGGCCGACACGGACCTGGAGCCGGCCGTCGAGGCCACCCGGGCGTACTTCGACGGCGACCTGACCGCGATCGACGCGGTACCGGTCGTGCAGCGCTCCGACGGCGACTTCCTCGGCCCGGCCTGGGAGTCCCTGCGTACCGTGCCGGCCGGCGCCCCGGTGACCTACACCGGCTACGCGCGGCTCGCCGGTCGCCCGACCGCGGTCCGGGCCGCCGCCCAGGCCTGCGCGCGCAACGCGGTCGCGCTGTTCGTGCCGTGCCACCGCGTGGTACGGACCGACGGAACGCTCGGAGGTTACCGCTGGGGGCTCGGCGTGAAGCGCTGGCTGCTGGACCACGAGCTGGCCGGCTCGATGCAGATGGCGGAAATCGGCTCGTGATCCCACGGAGTGTCGGGCTAAGTTCGAAGGCGTGTCTGCCGACGTTTCCTCCCATAGACGTCCGCTAGCCAACCTCTGGCGCATCCGCTCCTACGTCCGCCCCTACGTCGCCAACATGGCGTGGATGTTCGTCGCCATGGGCGGCGCGACCGCGGCCGGCATCGTGGTACCCCTGCTCATCCGGCGGGTCGTGGACGGCCCGGTACGCCACCATCAGCCCGGCGGCCTCGTGCTGCTCGGGCTTTTGGCGTTGCTGCTCGGCGCGGTCGAGGCGCTGCTCAACTTCATCCGGCGGTGGTCGCAGTCGAAGACCTCGCTGGACATGGAGTACGAGATCCGCAACGACCTCTACGCCCACCTGCAACGGCTGCCCATCGCCTTCCACGACCGGTGGCAGTCCGGCCAACTGCTGTCCCGGATCACCAACGACCTGTCCGTCATCCGCCGGTTCCTCTCGTTCGGCCTGCTGTTCCTGGTGGTCAACATCGCCACCTATGTCGTTGTGGTGATCCTCCTGCTGCGGCTGTACCTGCCGCTGGGCATCGTGGTCGCGCTGTCCGGCATCCCGCTGTTCCTGTCCTCGCGGCAGTTCAGCCGGCAGTACCTGACGATCTCCCGGCTGCAGCAGGACCAGCTCGGCGACCTGGCGACCCTGGTCGAGGAGTCGGCGCAGGGTGTGCGGGTCATCAAGTCGTTCGGCCGGCGCCGGTACATGGGCGGGCGGTTCGGCGACCAGGCCCGGCTGGTGCACGACACCGGGGTACGCAAGGCGCGGCTGCTCGCCCGCAGCTGGGCCGAGTTCGACGCGGTACCCAACGTCACGCTCGCGATCGTCCTCGTCGGCGGCGCGTACGCGGTGGCCAGCGGCGGGATGACCGTCGGCGGGCTGGTCGCGTTCATCTCCCTGCAACTGATGCTGATCTGGCCGATCGACGCGCTCGGCTGGATCATCGCCAACGGCCAGGAGTCGATGACCGCGGCGGACCGGATCTACGAGGTCTTCGACGTCCGGCCGTCCATTGTGGACGGTACGGTGATCGTGGACCCGGAGACGGTCACCGGGGCGCTGCGCTTCGAGGGCGTCGAGTTCCGGTACCCGGGAGCCGACACGCCCATCCTGCGCAACGTCGACCTGGCCGTGGCGCCCGGCGAGACGGTGGCCATCGTCGGCGTCACCGGCAGCGGCAAGACCTCGCTCGTGTCGCTCGTACCCCGGCTCCACGACGTGACCGCCGGCCGGATCACCCTGGACGGCCGGGACATCCGGGAGCTGACCCTCGACTCGCTGCGCTCGGCGGTCGGCGTGGCGTTCGAGGAGCCCACGCTGTTCTCCATGTCGGTACGGGAGAACCTGACCCTGGGCCGGGCCGACGCGACCGACGAGGAGATCGAGCAGGCGCTCGCCGTGGCGCAGGCCGGGTTCGTGCACGACCTGCCCTGGGGCCTGTCCACCCGGGTCGGCGAGCAGGGGCTGTCGCTGTCGGGTGGGCAGCGGCAGCGGCTCGCGCTGGCCCGCGCGGTACTGGCCCGGCCGAAGGTACTGGTGCTGGACGATCCGCTGTCGGCGCTCGACGTACACACCGAGGCGCTGGTGGAGGAGGCGCTGGCCCGGGTGCTGCGGGGCACCACCGCGCTGGTGGTGGTACACCGACCGTCCACTGTGGCCCTGGCCGACCGGGTGGCGCTGCTGCGCGACGGGGAGATCGCGGCCGTGGGTACCCATTCGGAACTGCTCGCCACCGTGCCGGAGTACCGCGCGGTGCTGTCCGCGGTGAGCGACCCGCTGGACGTGCCCGCCTGACCTCGCGGCGACCCGGCGCCAGGCAGCGCCGCACGGCAGGAGGTCTGATCCGCAGCCACCAACCGACGGGGGGACCATGAAGTGAGTATCGACGTCGAAGCCTGGCGAGGGCTCGCCGAGGACCGGGACGCCGAGCGCACCGCGGCGGAAGCCGGCTCGGTCGTGCGGCTGCGCGCCGGCTCCCGCGCGCTGCTCGGTTCGCTGCTGCGGGCGCACCGGCGCGCCCTGGTCTGGGTCGTCGTGCTGCTGCTCCTGCAGAGCGCCGCCGAGATGTGCGGGCCCTACCTGGTGAAGCTCGGCATTGACCGGGGACTGCCGCCGCTGCGCGAGCAGCCCCGTGACTTCCGGGTACTGACCGGGATCGCGATCGCGTTCGCGGTCGTCACCGTGGCCGCCTACTTCGGCAAGCGCGGCTTCATCACCCTGTCCGGCCGCATCGGCCAGGCCGTCCTGTTCGACCTGCGGGGCCGGGTGTACCACCACTTCCAGCGGTTGTCGGTGGGCTTCCACGAGCGGTACACGTCGGGCCGGATGATCTCCCGGCTGACCAGCGACATGGACTCCATCGCCGAACTGCTCGACGGCGGCATCGAGGACCTCGTGGTGTCCGCGCTGTCGGTGATCAGCGTGGCCGTCATCCTGCTGTGGATGGACCTGCCCATGGCGCTGGTCGCGCTGCTGTCCTTCCCGTTCCTGCTCTGGCTGTCCGTCTGGTTCCAGCGCAACTCCGCCCGCGCCTACCGGCGTACCCGGGAGGCGGTCGCGCTGGTGATCGTCCACTTTGTCGAGACGATGAGCGGGATCCGGGCGGTACAGGCGTTCCGCCGCGCGCCGCGCAACGAGGAGATCTTCCACGCGGTCAACGCCGAGTACCGGGACGCCAACCTGCGCGCCTTCCGGCTCGTCGCGCTGTTCTCCCCCGGCATCAAGCTGATCGGCAATGTGTCCATCGCCTTGGTGCTGACCTTCGGCGGGTACCAGGTGCTGCACGGCCACACCCAGCTGGGCGTGCTCGCTGCGTTCCTGCTGTACCTGCGCAAGTTCTTCGAGCCGATGCAGGACCTGTCCCAGTTCTACAACTCCCTGCAGTCGGCCAGTGCCGCGCTGGAGAAGCTGTCCGGCGTACTCGACGAGCGCCCCGCGGTCGCCGAGCCCGCGAAGCCGGCCGCCCTGCCCCGGGTACGCGGGGAGTTGCACTTCGCCGACGTCGCCTTCGCGTACCGCGCCGACCGGCCGGTGCTGCCCGCCTTCGACCTGCACATCCCGGCCGGCCAGACGCTGGCCCTGGTCGGCGCGACCGGGGCCGGCAAGACCACCATCGCCAAGCTGATCGCCCGCTTCTACGACCCGACCGCCGGCACGGTACGGCTGGACGGCGTGGACCTGCGGGCACTGTCCGACGACCAGCTTCGCTCGGCCGTGGTGATGGTGACCCAGGAGAACTACCTGTTCTCGGGTACCGTCGCCGACAACATCCGGTTCGGTAAGCCCTCCGCGACGGACGAGGAGGTGGCCGGGGCCGCGCGGGCGATCGGTGCGGACCGCTTCATCCGGGCGCTGCCCGACGGGTACCAGACGGATGTACGCAAGCGCGGCGGCCGGCTCTCGGCCGGGCAGCGGCAACTGGTCGCCTTCGCCAGGGCGTTCCTGGCCGACCCGGCGGTACTGATCCTGGACGAGGCGACCTCGTCGCTGGACATCCCGTCCGAGCGCCTGGTGCAGCGGGCGCTGCGCACGATCCTCGCCGACCGTACCGCCGTGGTGATCGCCCACCGGCTGTCCACAGTGGAGATCGCCGACCGGGTACTGGTGCTGGACGGCGGCCGGGTGGTGGAGGACGGGCCGCCGCACCGGCTGATCGCGGGTGGCGGCCGGTACGCCGACCTGCACCGCCAATGGGAGGACAGCCTGGTCTGAATCCCGTAATCCGGTCGGCCGACCAGCGCGGCGCGTCTAGCATGCGGGCATGACGGATGAGTCGCGCCCCACCTTGGAGGGCCTTGAGGCCAGGTGGGCGACACGGTGGCAGGAGGAGGGCACGTACGCGTTCGACCGGTCGGTGGGCCGGGACGGCGT
>CAZYCD010000220.1:0-8031 GCA_964645345.1 uncultured Micromonosporaceae bacterium | reverse complement strand
CAGCGCTCGATGAGCGCCGCCGTGGGCGCCAGCTCACATGGGGAAGGCTGGCCGAAGAACTGGACTGCACGCCAAGCCGATTGACCAACCTGCGAACTGCCCGTTTGGCAGACATGGAGCTCGTAATGCGCATTACGCAGTGGCTTGGGCAGCCGGCCGCTCGGTTCGTCCATCCCGCCCGCTGGTGATACCCAGCCATCGACCGGGCCGTCGACGACCGCGCCAATGGACCGATCCTCCGCAATACCCTCGGTGTGCGCATGGATCGGCACGCCGCCACCCGCCGGCTCAAGCACCTGGCCAAGGCCGCAGGGATCCGGATGCCGAGGATGCATCCCCAGTCTGCACAGGCGGTCACGCGGCGTGACGCGCGCGCTGCCCGCCGCACGCGCTCGTGCCGATGAGCGATCCCGCGGCCCGAAGTGACCCGCGGCCAGGCCACGGTCACCCGACTTGCCGGTTCAATCCTTCTTCGCAGCGGACGCGTCGACGCAGACGATTCCCTTGTTGCCGTCCTGGTCGGCGATCACGGTGAGCGAGGGCGCGTTGCTGTCATCGACGATGGTCCCACCTGCGGCGACGGCAGCGGCGATCCGTTGCTCAGCCACCTCGGGCGCCACGTAGACCTCGACGTGGAACCGCTGACCCGGGGCCTCGTGCTCGTCGGCGTCCCCGAACCACAGGTTTGGTACCCGTCCCGTGGCGTCCCGGATCTCGTCGCTGGGTGACCCGTGGCCCTGGGCCTCGGCGTTCCCGGTCAGCAGGGCGGCCCACACCGGGGCGATGGTCGCGGAGTGCGCCGTGTCGAGGCCGAGCTCGATCATGCTGACCGAGGCCGGGTCGGCGTCGACGCCGTGGTCGGCGGCGATCTGGGTGATCCGTCGCGCGAGGTCGACGTCCTGCTGGGTCACCCATTCGACGACGTGCTCGGTGCCCTCGCCGTCGCGGTAGATCGCGTCGTCCGTGATCAGCTTGAGGTCGACATACCCCTTGCCGACAGACACGCGCGGATGGTGGCCGAGCACGTCGCCCGCCTCGCCAACCGCGGCGACGAACCGCGCGGCGGCGCCGAAGTCGTCGACCAGGTAGCGGGCATGCAGTCCCTGGGCCAGCTTGCGCCAGTCGGTCAGGTTGGCCTCGGCGATCTGTTCGCCCTTCAGCATGTCCATGGACGGGACCCTATCCCTGAGTAGCCCGGCAGCACTAGCGCAATGAACAACCGGATCTGCCGCTGACCGAGCGGCCACCGTCAGATTCCGCCGTGATGATGCGGTCACTGGAGTGAGGCGCCGCCGAAACCAATCTCGTTGCCGTCGGGGTCGCGGTAGGTCACCTTGCGCACACCATTCCCGTATGTCTCCTCCTCTGCGGGCTCGATCCCTCGCGCGCTGATGCTCTCGACCCAGTCAGGGAGATTGCCGACGAAAACCGTGTGCAAGGCCCGGCCGGCGCGCTCAGGCAGTTCCTTGATGTACAGGTACCGGTGTGCGGCGAGCTCCCACACCGCTTCGCTCGCGTTCGGGAAGAAGGCGGGCTCGTGTCCCAGCAGTCGCTCGTACCAGCGAAGCGCGCGTTGGTAGTCGCTTACCGGGATACCCGCGAACAGGTCAACCGTCACGCGGTCACGCTAACCCAGTCCCATTGCCGTGAACGGTTCGGTGAGCCCGAGCACGCAGCGTCGGAACCAAGAGTCGTGCACGAAGACAAGGTGGCGCAGGGTTTCGACCATTGACCACTCGCCGTCGCCGTGATGTTCGCTGTTCTCGGGCATGGACCGAACTCGCTCGGTAGTCATCGCCCAGTTGTCCCGCAGTTGCCGCCAGGCCTCTCGCAGGTCGTCCGGCTGATCTGAGCGGATCAGCAGCCGTACCGGGTGACGACGGTCGAGCTCCGCCTCGACGTACGACATCACCTCAACCCCGTTGACCACAAGATTGGTGACCAGGCCGTCGATCTCGGCGTCCTGCATGACCACGCCGACCATCCGCGCTCTACTCAGGTCGCATTCGCGGAATCCTGCGCCGGTGAGATCCTCATCCTGCAAGCGTTGCATGCAGACAGGCTAGGGTCGCACCGCACACGCCCCGCCCGGATCTGCCGCAGTGCGCTCGCTACCCGACAGCACACGCGAGTGACCGCGGGCAACCACCGGCTGGTCGCCGGTGGCCGAACTGCGGTGGCCGTCGTCTGATGCCCGCTCAGTAGTCGATGGCCTGTAACGCGGTGGCGATCGGCTCGAGCCCCGCGACCAGCTCGTCGAGCTCGTCCCCGGTGAGCACGTCGTACGCCGGCGCCGCCAGCTCGTCGGTGAGTGCCTCGATCCGCTGCCTCGTCTCCCGTCCGGCGTCGGTGAACCCGCCGGCGGCGTTCACGAGGCCGCGGCCGCGCAGCCCGTCGACGACGGCGGCCAGCTGTGCCTTGGGCAGGTGGTGGGTCCGGCCGAACTCCTCCGCCCTCATGCCGAGGGAGAGAGCGAGGAGGACGTGGGCCTCGGTGCCGCCGATGCCGTGGGCGAGGAGGGCGGCGTTGTGGCCGTCCCCGCGGTGCTCCCGCAGCAGCGTCGCCGCGTGCCAAAGCCGGGCAACCGGCTCCTGCGGCACGTCGAGCGACCGGAGCCCGGCGTACAGCGCCCGGCCCTCGGTCGGCGCACTGAGCGCGGCCCGGGTGGCGAGGTCGGCGGCCCGCACCAGACCGGGCGAGTCGGCGAGCTCCCCGATCATCTGCCGCAGCGCGGCGGCGCTGCCCCGCTCGCGCACGGCGATCGCCTCCTGCGGGGTGGTCTTCCCCCACACCCAGGGGATGTGGCGCGCCACCTCGCCGTCAGCGAAGTTGTAGAAGACCGCGTGCACCACCCCAGCCGGTGCCAGCCCCAGCGGCGCGGCCCGGCCGGCGAAGTAGCCGTCCCAGTAGTCGCGCATCCCGAGGGCCAGGAACGCCTCGTTCGGCACCTCGGAGAAGGTGACAGTGGCGATCGGCTCGACGAGCTCGAACATCCGGCGGACCTTGGCCTGTGGATGCGGCATCGGTCATCATCTCCTGCAATCGCGACAGCGCCCTCGTGGGCGGCCTCTCACCCTGGCTACGAACAACCCTGCCCGAATACGACACCTCCGGTCGACACCAACCCAGCCAAGATCAGCCTTAAACTCATGCCGCAGACCGGGCGCTACGCAGCGCGATCGGCGAGCTGGGCCTCCGAATGCGCGATCGTGCCGATGACAGCGCGCTGATCATGTGGGTGCAAGCGCCCACAAGTGCCTGTTCTCGTGGCTGTTGAGGCGGCGAGCCATGCGGGTAGGCGTGGTGGACCGGCCGTTGGGGCAGGCACACCTGAAAGTTCCGTTGAGCGTGTCGATCGGGTGCTCGGTCGTTCGTCATCATGGTGTTGCCGGCCGGGCAACGCGATGAAGCCGACGAAACAGGAGTCGCACCATGAAGTACATGCTGTTGATCATTGGTAGTCAGGATCGGGAGCCGCTGTCCGATGACGCCGATCAGGAGCTCATGCACGCGTTCATGGCGTACCACAAGGAGGTCGTCGACGCGGGCGTGCTGGTGGACAGCAACGTGCTGGACTCGTTCGAGACGGCCACGACCGTGCGGGTGGACCGGTTCGGTGACCGGATCATCACGGACGGGCCGTTCGCCGAGACCCGGGAGTACCTCGGTGGGTACTACATCCTCGACCTGCCCGACCTCGACAGCGCGATCGACTGGGCGGCCCGGTGCCCTGGCGCCCGGGCGTGGCGGGTGGAAATCCGCCTGATCCAGGATTTCCTAGGGTGAGCACCGGGGAGCGGGCGGCCGGCTTGGTCGAGGCGGTGTTCCGCGAGGAGCGCAGCCGGCTGCTCGCCATGCTCGTGCGTCAGTTCGGCGACCTCGATCTGGCCGAGGATGTGACGTCCGAAGCGATCGAGGCCGCGCTGGCGCGCTGGCCGGTCGACGGTGTGCCGGGCAACCCCGTGGCGTGGCTGCTGACCACCGCCCGGCGCAAGGCCGTCGATCGACTGCGACGAGACAAGCTGTACGCCGCCCGCCTCGCCCTGCTGCACGTCGAGGCGCAGCAGGGCGCCCCGGCCACGGCGAGCCCGCACACCGACGACGTCCCCGACGAGCGGCTGCGTCTGTTCTTCACCTGCTGCCATCCCGCGCTGGCGATCGAGGCACAGGTCGCACTCACGCTGCGGTGCCTCGCCGGGCTCTCCACACCGGAGGTGGCACGCGCGTTCCTGGTACCGGAGACAACGATGGCGCAACGGATCGTTCGCGCCAAACGCAAGATCCGCGAGGCGCGGATCCCGTTCCGGGTACCCGAGGCGGCTGAACTGCCCGGCCGGCTGCCAGGTGTGCTGCGGGTCGTCTACCTGATCTTTACGGAGGGCTACGTCGCCAGCGCTGGAGACGATGTGGTACGCGGAGATCTCACCGACGAAGCCGTCCGGCTCGCCCGCATCCTGCACTGGCTGCTGCCCGGTGAGCCCGAGGTGGCCGGCCTGCTCGCGCTGATGCTGCTCGTGGACGCTCGCCGCCCGGCCCGGGTCGACGCGACGGGCGAACTGCTGTCACTGCAGGAGCAGGATCGCGGGCGTTGGGACGCCGACCGCATTCAGGAGGGACGTCACCTGCTCGGCGACGCGCTGTGTGGGCCACGCACCGGCCCGTACGCCATCCAGGCGGCGATCGCGGCCCTGCACGACGAGGCAACCGACGTCGGCACCACCGACTGGCCCCAGATCGTCGCGCTCTACGACGTACTTGCCCGGGTCGCGCCGTCGCCGGTGGTGGAACTGAACCGCGCGGTGGCGCTGGCCATGCGCGATGGTCCCGAAGCCGGCCTGCGCGCACTGGATGCGCTCGATCCCAACGCGCTGCGCGGCTACAGCCCGCTCCCAGCAGCACGGGCTGACGTGCTGTGCCGGCTCGGCCGCACCGCCGAGGCAACGGAGCAGTACCGCGCGGCGTTGGCCCTCACCGCCAACGAACGCGAGCGGGCCTTCCTGCGCAGGAGGCTCGACGAGATCGGCCGAGGAACCTGACGGGCGTTCACTGCTCCAGCGGTTTGGCTCACGCAACTTTGCCGGGTTGGTGTCCGCTTCTGCCGCGAGTCGCGCGGTCGTGGCCGAAGACTGACGGCTTGATTGGTAGGGGCACCTGGGATCCAGGGACGACCACCCCTCTTTGCTGTTCCGCCGCTGAGCGTGCGCTGGAGCAGCGGGCCGGCCAGCCGGCGGGCCGGTAGCCGGCAGATCATCGCCCGCGGTGACCATGGCCCGCCAGCAGCCGGCACCAACTCGAGGCAACTTCGAGGCAGATCATGGAGACGACGCAATCGGCACGCCGACGGCGGCCGACGGCGGGCCTTCGATCTTCGGGCAGCAAGGCCCGGCGATAGCGACGATCGGCCGATGCTGTCCCGGCTCACCCGGACGGCACCGCCTCCACATCCCTGGAACACCGGTATCCGGCCCGCGCTCTGACCGTACGACAACGGACAGCTGATCCGGTATTGTCCGGCGGCGACGTACTGCCGTAATGTCGCGTGCCGGCGTCGGCGTCGCATGGGGGTTTGCGTCATGGGTTTCGGGAAGCGAGTGGCGTGCTGGGTCGCCGCGTGCGCGGCTGGCTTGTTCGGCGTCGTTCTGCTGGACGTGGCGCCGGCGCAGGCCGCGGCCGACCTGGCGGTCACCGCGAATTTCGCATGCGACCAGATTGACGTGGGCTACGGCGGCGGAGACTGGTACATCCTGTCCAACGTGCAGGCCACCGGTACGCTCACGGCGATCACGGTGAGCCCGGCGAGCATCGGCGCGACCATGACCCCGGTCGGAACCTCGCTGCCCTATTCGACCCCGTTCGAAGCGAGCTTCAGTAGCCATCCGGGCAGTCCATCATCGGCCACCATCACCGCGACGGTCCACTGGGACGACGTGAACGGAGCGCCGCTGGACCGTACGGTGACCAACACCATCTCGATCAGCAGCTGCCAGGTGGATCCGAGGGCCACCCTCACCTCGCAGTGCAATAGCGGTGCGCTGCGCGTCACGATGTCCAACGGCACCAGCATTGCGGACGCCGGTGGCGCGGCCGGGTTCACCGTCACCGGCGACGGCGGCTACGTGAGACCCAATATCTATGTGTACGCCAAGTCGAGCGCGTACGTGGACGTACCCGCCGCCAACGCGGGCCATGTCGTGGTGACCTCGGGGGGCGCCACCATCGTCGAGGGCGGGTACAAGGCGGCGCCCGGCTGTTACGGGTACACCGCGCCGGCCACGACCCCCGCCGCATCGGGTGGTGGAACGACCAACGGGTCCGGCACCGGTACCGGCACCGGTCCCGGCACCGGCGGCTCGAGGTCGGGCGGCGCCACCGCAACCAACGGTACCGCCGCCCCGGCCGCAGCCGACTCCGCGAGCGCCGGGGCTCCGACCGACCCGCCGCCAAGCGACTCGGTCTCAGGCCAGCCGCCCGCCAGCCCGTCCGCCTCGTTGCGCCTCACGACCAGCGGGACCACCACGGGCAGTGGATCCGGACCCGCCGCCTACCTCGCGGTGGCCACGGTCATCCCGGGTCTAGTCGCGGCTTCCGGCGGCGCGTGGTGGATCCGCCGGAAGCGAGCCCGGCCGACACCGACAACCGAAGACTCTGGCAACGGAGACTGAACGCCAATCCGTCCACCATGGATAGATGGGCTCAGGTCCGGCCCAACGAGCGCCGGAACTCTCGTACCTTTCAGTGGGCTGATGCACATCAACGGGTGACCGAACAGCGGGCCGCCGGCGAACCGACATGGCCCGGCTCCCGTTGGAATCGCGGGCCGCGGGACCCGCACCGTCTCACCCGCTGGCTTGCTGCCAGGGGAACGGAGCGAGGTCCGGTTCGACCCAGCTGGTCCTGGCCGGGTCACTTGCCAGCGTCGAGGACCGGTAGAAGCGGCTGAGCAGCTTCTTGTCGAGCAACGCGGGGTTCTGCTCGGTGAAAACGTCGAAGTCAGCGGTGTCCGACTGCCCGGCGTGGTGGCCCACTAGTTCGACCCAGGCCCGGCTGACGGTTGCGTTGTACTTTTGCGGTGCGCCCGCGTAGCGGGCGGTGCGCTGGATGCCGTCGCTGACCAGGTCGACCGCCGCGCTGGTGCCGTAGCGTCGGATGGCCAGCCAGGTCACGTGGACGTGCTGGCAGTGCCCGAACCGCTCGGCGGTCGCCATCACCTCCCCCATCAGCTCGGCGAATGGCGAGGACTCCTCCTTTGCACCATGACGGGCCCGCAGATGCCGCCGTAGGCGCTGCGCGGGGGCGGTCAGCGTCTTGAGCAGCCCGTGGAGATGGTCAGCGTGACCAGAGTGCCGGCCGTGGTCGCCCGTGATCATGACCCCTCCTTGACCAGCGCGTTCAGAACGTCGTAGAAACCGGCGACCGCTTCGGCGGGCAGGCCGCCCAGCGCGCGGTTCTCGACATTGGTCAGGGTCTGGGTGATGACGGCGGCCGCGGCGCGCCCGGAGTCGGTGAGTTCGATGAGCACCGAGCGGCGGTCCCCGGCCCGGGTGCCGCGGGTGATGTGGCCGCGGCGTTCCAGCCGGTCCAGCACGCTGGTCAGCGTCGTGGGGCGGGCGCCGACGGCGGCCCCCAGTTCGGAGATGGTGCGGCCTTGACCGTCGGCGAGGTTAGCGAGTGCGTTGATCTCGGAGGCGGTCAGGTCGAGGTCGACGAGTTCAGTGGCGATCAGGTGCAAGGTGGCGTGGGTCGCGCGCTGCAGGGCCAGTAGCGCAGACCGCCCCGGTAATACGGTCTCGGACTTCATGGTTTCGGATAGTACGATATCGGAGTACCGTCCGGCAGGGTGCAGTCCATCCTCTGACCATGCTGCGGGGGCTGGCGTCGGATCAACCTCTGCGCGGGCTGGACCGAACGCACCCAGGGAGCGGGCCGGCCACCGACGGTCGGCAGATCCCGACCGCGGTGCGCAGGGCTGTCGCGACGCCCACAGCCGGGCAACGTCGCGACCCTCGACGATGCCGTCGCCGCCCTCAACCC
>CAZYCD010000219.1:0-8076 GCA_964645345.1 uncultured Micromonosporaceae bacterium | reverse complement strand
GGCCGCATCTCCTACGGCGTGTACCTGTGGCACTGGCCGCTGTTCCAGTTCGTCAACGCCCAGCGCACCGGGTTGGCCGGGATGAATCTGCTGGCGCTGCGGCTGGCCCTGACGCTGGTCATCCCGATCGCGTCCTTCTTCCTCATCGAGGAGCCGATCCGGCACGGCCGCTGGCTGCGCCGGCTGCCCCGGCCGGTACCCGTCAGTGCCGCCGCGGCCGCCGTCGCCGCGACGGCGGTGCTCGTCATGGTGGCGACCGTGCCGGTACCGATCCGGCCGGCGTCGTTCCCGGCGCCACCGGCCGCGCTCGGCGTCAGCCCGTCCGGCTCGCGTACCCCGGCCGCGGGCGCCACGCCACCGATCCGGCGCGCCGGTCGCAAGCCGGGCGCCCAGCCCCGCATCGACATCTTCGGCGACTCGGTGGCCTGGACCCTCGGCGCCTACCTGCCCGACCATCCGGGGTTGACGGTCGGCAACATCGCGATCCAGGGCTGCGGCATCTCGCTGCAGCCGGACATCCTGGAGCAGGGCACCCCGCACACCCTGTACTCGTACTGCCCCGGCTGGCCGGCCAAGTACCAGGGTGCCGCGAACATCGACGACCCGGACGTGGCGGTACTGCTGATCAACCGCTGGGAGCTGATGGACACCAAGTTCAACGGCGTCTACACCCACGTGGGGCAGCCGGACTTCGACGGGTACCTGTCGGGCCAACTGGACCAGGCGGTGCACATCATGAGCTCGCACGGCGCCCACGTGGTGCTGCTGACGGCGACCTACACGCACCGCGCGGAGAAGCCTGACGGCGGGCTCTACAACGAGGACCAGCCGGCCCGGGTGGACGCTTGGAACGCCCTGGTACGCGCCGAGGCGGCCAAGCACCCGGACATCGTCACCGTGCTGGACCTGAACAAGGTGGTGTGCCCGCAGGGGAAGTACACCGAGAGCATCGGCGGGCTGCAGGTGCGCTCCGACGGGCTGCACTTCACCCCGCAGGGCGTGCAGCAGGTCATCGCGCCGTGGCTGCTGCCCCAGCTCACCGCCATCGCCAACACCGGCGCGCCGTAGGCCGACCCGGCGGGCTCAGACGTCCGCGTGGCCGACGTGCGCGGTGTCGTTGACGGTACGCACGGCGATCCCGCCGTCCGACCAGGAGTCCACAATGGACAGACCGGTCGGGCTCAGGTAGAGCCGGTGCAGGAAGGCGTCGCCGGCGGCCAGGGCGTCGCGCAGCAGCAGCTTGATCGGGCTCACGTGCGACACGACCACGACCGTCTGGCCCGGGTACCGGTCGCGCAGCCGGCTCACCGCGCGGCGCACCCGTACCCCGACGGCCCGGAAGGACTCGCCACCCGGCGGCGCCACGGCCGGCGAGTCGAGCCAGGCGCTCAGCTGCGCCGGCCAGCGCTCGCGCACCTCGGCGAAGGTACGGCCCTCCCACTCGCCGAAGTCGCACTCGATGAGGTCGGCATCGGTCTCGACCGGTACCCCGCCGAGCGCGGAGGCGATGAGCGCGGCGGTGTCGGTACACCGGGACAGCGGGGAGGACACCACGGCCGCGACCTGGCCCGCCAGGGTGGCCAACCGCGCGGCGAGCGCCCGGGCCTGCGCCGCGCCGTTCGCGGACAGCGGGATGTCGTCGCGGCCGGAGTACCGCCGCTCCACGTTCAGCTCGCTCTCGCCGTGCCTGACCACGATGAGCCGGGTCGGCGCGGCGGTCCGCTCCCACGACGCCGGTACCGGGCCGGCGGTGGCGGCCGGCCGCAGCGGCCCCTGGTCAGCGCTGGACGGCTCAGCGCGCGCTTTCGGGGGCTTGCCCGCCGCCTCGTCCATCGCCCGGTTGGCCAGCGCGTCGGCGTGCCGGTTGCGTTCGCGCGGTATCCACGTGAAGCGCACCGTGTCGAACCTGCGCACCAGCGCGGCGGCCTCGGCGGCCAGCGGGCGCAGCCCGGGGTGCTTGATCTGCCAGCGGCCGGACATCTGCTCGATGACCAGCTTGGAGTCCATCCGCACGTCGACGTCGCGGGCGCCCAGCGACTCGGCGGCCCGCAGCCCGGCGATCAGGCCGGAGTACTCGGCGACGTTGTTGGTGGCGATGCCCAGCGACTCGGAGCGCTCGGCCAGTACCTCGCCCGAGCCCGCGTCGCGCACCACCGCCCCGTACCCGGCCGGTCCGGGGTTGCCGCGCGCCCCGCCGTCCGCCTCCACTACCACGTTGGCGACGCCTGTCACAGGCCGCTCTGTTCGGTGCGGACCAGGATCCGGCGGCACTCCTCGCAGCGCACCACCTCGTCGGCCGGGGCGGAGCGGACCGCGGACAGCTCGCTGCCGAACAGCTCCAGCCGGCAGCCCTCGCACCGGCCCGCCCGCAGCAGGGCCGCGCCGATTCCCCCCGAGGACTCCCGGATCCGGTCGTACAGCGCCACCAGGTCGCCGGGCAGGTCGGCGACCAGCGGCGCCCGCCCGGAGCGGCGGAACTCCTCCTCCTTGGCGATGTCTGCCAGGGCCTGGTCCCGGTCCGCCTCGGTCGCCGCCTGCTGGTCGCGCGCCTGGGCCAGGGCGGCGACCGCGGTGTTCAGGGTCGCCTCCGCCGTCTCGCGCTGCTCCATCAGCTCCAGCTCGGCGTCCTCTAGCTCGGACTGCCGACGGCTGAGCGAGGCCAGCTCGTGCTGCAGCGCCTCAAGCTCCCGGGCCGGGCCGGTACCGGCGTCCAGCCGGCCCTGGTCCTTGGCCTTGCGGGTGCGCACTTGCTCGACGTCCTTCTCCAGCCGGGCGATGTCCCGGTCGAGGTCGTCCACCGCCACCTGGGCCTTGATCCGCTCGTCGTCGGCCGCGGCGATCACCTTGGCCAGCCGCTCAAGATCGGTCAGCTGGGGCAGGTTGCGCCGCCGGTGGGCGAGCTGGTTCAGCGCGGTGTCGATGGCCTGGAGTTCGAGCAGGCGGCGCTGCGCCGCGGGATCGGCCTTCACGAGCTGGGCTCCTTTGCGGGCTCGCCGGACGCCAGGTGCAGCGTCCACGGATCGGTATCAAGGTCGCTGGCCAGGGCGGATATTCCCAGCTCGGTGACGAGCCGGTCGGCCAGCGGGTCCAGCCAGGGCCGCTCGGTCGCCCAGTGCGCGGCGTCCAGCAGCGCCGGCCCGCCCTCGGCGAGGTACTCGCTGGCCACGTGATGGCGCAGGTCGGCGGTCAGGTAGGCGTCGGCGCTGGCCAGCCGGGCATCGGCGAGGAAGGCGTCCCCCGAGCCACCGCAGACCGCCACCGTCCGTACCGGCCGGTCCGGGTCGCCCGCCGCGCGTACCCCCCAGGCCGTCGCCGGCAACCGGTCGGCGGCGAGCGCGGCCAGCCCGGCGAGCGTCGACGGCACCGGCAGCTCCCCGACCCGCCCGGTGCCCCGGCCCGCCCCCTCCGCGGTACCCGTCGAGGGCCGCAGCGGCCGCAGGTCGGTAAGGCCGAGCCGGCCGGCCAGGGCGTCGGAGACGCCTGGCGCGGCCACGTCGGCGTTGGTGTGCGCGACGAACAGCGCGACGCCGGCCCGGATCAGCCGGTGTACCAGCCGCCCCTTGCCGCTGGTGGTCGCGACGCTGTTCACCCCGCGCAGCAGCAGCGGGTGGTGTGCCACGATCAGCTCGGCGCCGGCCGCCAGCGCCTCGTCGACGGTCTCGGGTACGCAGTCGACCACGCAGAGGACCCGGGTCACCCGGGCCTCGGGTTCGCCGACCACCAGCCCGACCCGGTCCCAGTCCTCCGCCCAGCCGGGCGGGAAGCGTCCGTCCAGGTACGCCATCACGTCCGCCACACTGGTCACGGCCGCGAGGGTACCAGCGGCGGGGCGGTCAGCGGCGGGGCAACGGCGCCACGTCCCGCAGCGCCTCCAGTGCCAAATGCCACGGAAACCCGTCGACGGCGGCCTCGCCCTGCCCCGCCGGTACCAGCGGCACGACGTCCTGGCCGTAGAGCACGGCGATGCCCCAGCCGCGCAGCCGGGTGACGTTCTCCAGGAGCGCGGGATGGGCCGCCATGGCCAGGTTGGTGAACGGCATCGCCACGATCGGCAGCCCCTTGCCCTGCCCCTCGATCAGCAGCCCGAGGGGCAGGGTGTCGGCGATCCCCGCCGCCCATTTGGCGATGGTGTTGAAGGTGGCCGGCGCGACGATCATGGCGTCGGCGTCCGGCAACAGGTCCGGCTCACCCGGGTTCTTGAACCGCGAGCGGACCGGGTGGCCGGTCTGCACCGCCAGCCCGGGTACGTCGAGGAACTTGCGACCGTCCGGAGTGGACACCACACAGACATCCCAGCCGTCGTGCTGGGCAAGGTCGACGAGCTTACTGACGCCGCGGGCGATCGGGGACCCGCAGACCATCACGTAGAGCACCCGTGATGCCACGCGGTTTCCTCCCTGTCATAGGCGCACGCCCATGGTTTCAGCAAGTTCGGCGACCGGCCCGCTCGGCGTACCCTTCGTCCGGCGCAACACGTCCGACAGTACTTCGTGCACGAGCGGGCGGCAGCGGATCTCCGACGGGGCCAACCGGTCGCCCTCCAGCAGCATCTCGCTGGCGCGCTCCACATCGCCTTCCTGGGCCAGGCCGCGTGCCAGGTCGACGAAGTGGTGCGCGCGGCGCTCCGGCGGCAGGGCGGCGAATCCGACCGGGTCGAGCCGCTCGTGGGTGGCCACCGCGAGCCCGCCCTCGCCGAGCTCCACGGCGGCGGCGGCCCGGTGCAGCTCCACATTGGTCGGTCCGAAGCTGCTCCAGTAGTAGTTGTGGTTGCCGCCCACGACCTGTGCCGCGCCCTCGGCCCCGGCGAGCAGGTCCCGCACGGTGGCCGCGTCCCCGATCCGGGCCGCCGCCATCGCGCCCTGCAGCAGCAGCATGCCGTAGACCGAGGCACGCTCCGGTGTGGACGGTCCGTCGGTGGCGAGCCGGTTGGCGATACTGACGTTCACCTCCAGCGCCGACCGCGCCCGGCCGAGGGCCAGCAGCGCGTTGGCCACCCGGTAGGTCGCCGTGCCCGCCAGCAACTGGTCGCCCGAGCGCTCGGCCACCGCGATCCCCCGATCCGCGGCCAGCCACGCCAGCTCCAGTTCGCCGAGCTTGCGCATGGCGGAGGAGACGATGAGGTACACCTGGGCCAGCAGGTGGGCGGCGGCCAGCGCGTCGTCGCCGCCCATCGCCGCGGCGTCGGCGGCCTGGGCGTCGCGCAGCAGCCGTGGCAGTACCCGTACCAGCACCTCGTACCGCGAGTGCTGGTACGTCATCCAGGCGTGCTGTACCGCCTTGCGCAGCTCGTCCAGGGGGGGTGGCTCGACCGGCCGGTTGAACGCGTTGACCTGCTCGTACCGCTCAAGAGCCCCGCGGATGTTGTCCACGTCGCCCTGGTCCATGCACGCCACGCCTCCCGGCCGCCGCTCCGGGTCACGTCCCATCAGGAGTTGGACGTCGACGTTGAGGACGTCCGCGATGTCATAGACGACTGAGAATTTGTCGAGCCGGCGTACCCCACGCTCGACCTTGTCGACCCAGCTCTTGGACTTGCCCAGCCGGTCGGCGAATATCTGCTGCGACATGCTTCGGCGGCCGCGCCAATATGCGACCCGGCGGCCGATGGGTAACTCCACCACGCGCCTGCCCCTCCCCCTTTACCCGCCGGTCGGGCTAGCCGGGCCCCCTTCCCTGTCGCACCACTGGTGCGCCACCGATCCGACCGGCGGACGTACGTTCCGATGCACGTGCGAATGCCCCCTGCCCTACGCAACGACGCGACCCTTCGGGGGTGACGCGGTGAGTCGGCGAAGGAGGTTGGGATGCGGTTGGGTATGCGCGGCGAACTGGACCGGGTCCGGCTGCGTCGTGCCGCGCTGAACTACGCAGGTCACGGCTGGGATGTGCTGCCCGGCGCGTACCTGACCAGGGACCGGTTCTTCTGTGGCCCGGGTTGCCGGACAGTTGCCTGCCATCCGGCCACAATGGACGGTTTCGGATTAGCGTCCCATGAACCGGACGTAGTCGCCGATTGGTGGTCGGGGCGACCATACTCGGTGTTACTGGCCACCGGCGTGAACTTCGACGTGTTGGAGATCCTGGGCGGCGCGCCGGCCGCCCGGCCCACCCTGCGCGGTCCGGCCGCGCTGACCCCCGCCGGCCGCCTGATGATTCTGGTCCGCCCCGGCGCGGCGCTGCGGCCCGAGCTGGCCGTCCGGCCGGACACGGTGCTGCACGGACCGCGCTCGTGGATTCCGGCCCCGTCGACGCGCACCCCCGCGGGGCGGGTGCGCTGGCTGGTCGATCCGGTGACGGTGCGCTGGCGGCTGCCTGACCCGCACGCCGTGCAGGCCATGCTGATCGCCGCGCTGCCCGGCCGCCGCCGGCAACGGTGACCCCCTCTGCACCACTTTGCGGTACCCCTGCCCGCCCGTTTCCTGACGGTTCGTTCCGCGCTGACCAGCGACCGGCCGGCGACGCGGTCGTTAACACGGACAGCAAGGGGGCCAACATGGTGATTCACAACCTAACCGCCGGACCCGGGCTGGTCGATACCTTGATCGGGCTGGCCTGCCGGCTCGCCGGTACCCGACCGGCCGGCTCGCGCCCCGGCGGGGCACGACCGGCGGGCACCCGGCCGGCCGGTACCCATCGACCGGTACGGGTACCGAGCGAGTAGCCGGTGCACGCGGCACGAAACCGTGATTTGTCGGTGGCGTTCGATTCCTACCGTTGACTGCATGACGAACCACCCGGCAATCCGGGCCGCGCTGATCGCGGCGACGGGCACGCTGGCCCTGATGGTGGCGGCCTGCGGCGCGAGCGGTAACGGCTCCAGCGCCCAGGCAGGTACGGGCGCCTCGGCGTCACCCAGCGCGGGTGCGGGCGAGGTGACCACTGGCGACACGGGCACCGGCGGCGGCACGACGACCTCGCCGACACCGGCGAAGTCCCCGACGCCGAAAACGAACACGACGACGGCCGCATCCGGCCCGCAGATCGTCTACTTCAAGGTGGTCGGAAACGCGAGTTGCTCGGAGTCAGGTCCCGGTTTTAGTGCGCCCGGCACGGTGACGCTCAGCTGGAAGGTAACCGGTGCGACCAGGGTGGGTCTGTCCATCAACGACCCGACGTTCTACAGCAAGTACGGCAAGGGCAGCTTCGACAACTATCCGGCAACGGACACCGAGACCATCCCGTTCTCCTGCAACGTGCAGACCGGGGAGACCGCGACCAACCAGTACACCCTGGACACGCTCGACGGTGGGGCGCACAAGTCGATGACGATCAAGGCATCGGCGGTCAACCACGCCTGATCGGGCACAATGCCCTGGTGACAACGGACTACCTCAGCGAACTGTTCACACTGGACGGACGGCTGGCACTCGTGACCGGTGCCAGCTCCGGTATCGGCAGGGCCATCGCCGTCGCGCTCGGGCGGGCGGGGGCCCGGCTGGTACTCGTGGCGCGCGGCGAGGCGGCCCTCGCCGGTACCGTCCGGGAATTGGAAGCTCTCGGCTGCGCGGCCCGGCACCTGCCGGTCGACCTCGCCGACCGCGGGGCTATCGCCCGGCTCCTCGCGGAGGTCCCGTCCGTCGACATCCTGGTGAACTCCGCCGCGGTCAACCGCCGCCCGCCGATGAACGAACTGTCCGAAGTGGACTGGGACGTCACGCTCGCGGTCAACCTCACCGCGCCGTACCTGCTGGGCCAGCACTACGGACCGCGCATGGCGGAAACCGGCTGGGGCCGCATCATCACGCTCGCCTCGCAGCAGAGCGTGCGAGCCTACGGCAACAGCGGCGCGTACGGCGCGTCCAAGGCCGGGGTGACCGGGCTGGTGCGCAGCCAGGCGGAGGCGTGGTCGCGGTTCGGTGTGTGCTGCAACGCGATCGCGCCCGGGGTGGTGCACACCGCGATGACCGAGCCGATCTTCGCCGATGCCGAACGGGTGCGCGCGATGGCCGAGCGCACCATGGTCGGCCGCAACGGCGAGCCGGGCGACTTCGCCGGTGTCGCGGTCTTCCTCGCCTCCGGGGCCAGCGCGCACGTCACCGGACAGACGATCTTCGTGGACGGCGGCTTCTCCGTGCA
>CAZYCD010000218.1:0-8100 GCA_964645345.1 uncultured Micromonosporaceae bacterium | reverse complement strand
CGCTCTACGCCGGCCTCGCGCCGCACCGGGCGCTGGCCATCTACGCGGTCATCGCCTACCTGGACTCCGTCGAGGGCGTCTGGTTCGCGCGTGGCGGCGTGCACGCGGTACCCCGGGCCCTGGCCGGCGCCGGCCAGAAGGCCGGCGTGCGGCTGCGGTACTCGACGCCGGTGTCCACTGTGGACGTTTGCGGCGGCCGTGCCGTCGCCGTGGTCACCGAGGCCGGCGAACGGATCCCGGCCGACGTCGTGGTGCTCAACCCCGACCTGCCCGTCGCCTACCGCCGGCTGTTGCGCGAGGCGCCGCGCCGGCTGGCCCGGCTGCGCCAGTCGCCCTCCGCCGTGGTGCTGCACCTCGGATCCGATCGGCGGTACCGCGGGACAGCGCACCACAACCTGCACTTCGGCGGCCGTTGGCGAGGTACGTTCGACGACGTGATCTCCCGAGGCACCCTGATGCGCGACCCGTCGCTACTGGTGAGCAACCCGACCAGGACCGATCCGTCCCTGGCTCCCCCGGGGCGCGAGGTCTACTACGTGCTGGCTCCGGTACCCAACCTGACCGCCGGACCACCCGAGCGGCTGGACTGGCGGGGTGGGCTGGCCGACCGGTACGCCGACGGGTTGGTGTCGACGCTCGAGGCACGGGGGTACCGCGGACTCGGCGAGGGGATCGAGGTCTCCCGGGTGGTGACCCCGGCCGACTGGGCCGCGCAGGGGATGGCGGACGGCACCCCGTTCGCGTCGGCCCACACGTTCACGCAGACCGGCCCGTTCCGTCCCGGCAACGTCCACCCTGGACTGTCCAATGTGGTCTTCACCGGCTCCGGTACCCAGCCGGGGGTCGGGGTACCGATGGTGCTCATCTCCGGCAAGCTGGCCGCACAACGGATCACCGGGGTGGCGGCGTGAACAGGGAAGCGCTGCTGGTGCAGCTCGTCGACGACACCGGAGTCGAGATCGGACAGTCCACTGTGGAGGATGCGCACCAGGCGCCGCACGGGCGGCTGCACCGCGCCTTCTCGATCCTGCTGGCCGATCCGGACGGTCGCCTCCTGTTGCAGCAACGGGCCGCCGTGAAGACCCGGTTCCCGCTGCGCTGGGCCAACGCCTGCTGCGGCCATCCCGCTCCCGGGGAACCCGTCAGGGAGGCCGCCGCCGCCCGGCTCGCCGAGGAGCTGGGCGTCAGCGGGGTGACGTTCGAGGAGTTGGGCGTGCACCGGTACCGCGCCGAGGACCCGGTCACCGGACGCATCGAGCACGAGTACGACCACGTGCTCCTCGGTCGGGTACCGGCCAGCCTCGCGGTGGAGCCGGACCCGGCGGAGGTGGCCGAGGTGCGCTGGGTCGATCCCGAGTCGTTGCGCGTCGCCCTGCGCAGTGAACCGGAGACCTACGCCCCCTGGCTCGCCGGCGTCGTGGCATTGCTGCCCGTGACCTGACCAATACCGTCCGACACAGGGGCTCTGACCAGCCACTATCCGGTGACGGCCGGAAAGTTGGGGGCTCCACCAGTTGGCCCGGCTTAGGTACCGTGGTGCGGCACACCCTCCTCAAAGCTGCCTCGGAGTCGGGATGGTCCCACGCCGCTACCGCGCGTACGCCATAGCGCTGTTGGCTCTACTGCTCACCGGCTGCACGGCCGGCGACGGTACAACGGCGTCCGCGAACGCCAGCGGATCGAAATCCCCCACGCTCGCCGCGTCCGGCCAGGGCGGGGGCGGTGTGCTGAATCCCACACCCGACTCGACCAGGACCGGCTCGCCCTCCCGGTCGCCGTCGCACACTCCGTCGGCCTCGGCATCCGGTACCCCGTCCGGGTCGCCCTCCGCGTCCTCGTCCACGCCACCGCTCATGCCGGGCCCGTCGACCTTCGCGCACGGCGGTCCGGCCGGCTCGGTCAACTCGACCGGTACCTCGGCGGTCGCGCTGACCTTCGACGACGGCCCGGGCGGCAACACCGCACAGGTACTCGACCTGCTCAAGCAGTACGGCATCCACGCGACGTTCTGCATCATCGGCCGGGTGATCGCCGACTACAACCCGGATCTGATCCGCCGAGTGGTTGCCGAGGGCCACACCCTGTGCAACCACACTTGGACCCACGACCTCAACCTGCGTACCCGCAGCGAGGACCAAATCCGCTCCGAACTCCAGCGCACCAACGACGCCATCCACGCGATCGTCCCCGGCGCGCCGATCAAGTACTTCCGCAACCCCGGCGGCAACTTCAGCCCGCTGACGGTATCGGTCGCCCAGAGCATGGGCATGGAGTCGATCGACTGGAACGTCGACCCGTCCGACTGGTCCCGCCCGGGTACGCCGTCGATCATCAACAACGTCCTGACGCACACCCGTGCCGGGTCGATCGTGCTCATGCACGACGGCGGGGGCGACCGCTCGCAGACCGTACAGGCGCTCCGGACGATCCTGCCCAACCTGAAGAGCCGGTTCACGCTGATCCCGCTGCCGTCCTCCGGGATGGGCGAGGTCTCCACGCAACCGACACACCGCCCCGAGGAGGCGAGCTGACCGGTAGCGGTGATCCGGGGGCCGTTATCGGTTTTGGCGAGCGGTCGGGGATCGCGTATGCTTTGCAAGCCTCCGGCGGGGCCGGATGGGAGCTCAGCCGCCTCGGTCGCCATGTGCGATGATGGCGGGGCCGCCCTCATCGTCTAGCGGCCTAGGACGCCGCCCTTTCAAGGCGGTAGCACGGGTTCGAATCCCGTTGGGGGCACACGGTCAGGCTGCAGGTCAGCCGGGCCGGAACGCAAGGTCCTGTGGAGCAGTTGGAGTGCTCGCCGCCCTGTCAAGGCGGAGGTCGCGGGTTCAAGTCCCGTCAGGACCGCCAAGCCCGGACGCCGTGCGAGGTCCGCGCGGCGTCCGGCTTATAGGGCACGTGGATACCTGGCCGGATCCGGCCGCGGGTACCATGGGCCGAGCACGGCCAGGTAGCTCAGTTGGTACGAGCGTCCGCCTGAAAAGCGGAAGGTCGGCGGTTCGACCCCGCCCCTGGCCACCAGCTCTTCGCCGGGCTGACAAGACGCCGACCAGCGGAAACGCGGCCGGCGTTTTGCTTTCCCCGAAGTGCGAGATCATTTAGGCGTTCCCCTCGGTCCGATTCTGACGACAGTCTGACGACGACCGCGTTTCCGTCCCACCTGACGCTTGACAGTTGATCTAGGGGAACCGGCGCCGCACCCGCCCAGCTCTGAGGTCGACTTCGATGAGATCGCGGAACTGCAAGCTCGACCAGAAGTCGGCCGGAGTGGGTTGGAGTCGCAGGTGGCTCGTCAACCAGACCGTCGGTGCGAGGCCGTGGGTGCCCGACCGGATAGTCACCGCGATCCGGGAACACATTGCCACCCGGCCGGACGATTTCCCCACCGACCTAACGGACGAAGGGGCTCAGGCGGCAGGGATGGGCGCCGCCTTCGAATGTCAACCTTGGTCGTTGCCGCCGCTCGCGTTGCAGAACCTCTGTGCCGCTTTCATGTCTCCGTGTGCCGTGTCACTGTAAACGGCGACCGTCGCATTGTTCTGGGCGGTGTAGGCGGAGCCAAGGTCGCACCGGTGGTCGATACCAGACCCGGCCGAGACCAATTGGTCGATCGTGCCAGCGTATGTTCTGCCCCCAGCGCAGGCCTTGAAGTTGTGCGCCGTCGCGCTGGTCACGTACAGGTAGATGGTGGCGCCGTTGTACGAGACCTGGCAGATCTCCGTACTCGACAGCGTCGCCGCGCTCGGGGCCGAGCTGGTCGGCGCGGTCGACGGTGTCTCGGCAGGTGTGGGGCTCGCCGTCGTCGGCACAGCCGGTAACGCGGTCGTCGGCCAGATGACCCTGGCGGCTCCAGTCTTGGGCGGCCCGGCGAACAGGCCTACATGGATCGCGCCCGCGCAGCACAGCACCAGGACTCCGCCGATCGACGCCAAGACGATCGCCACGGTGCGCCGGGAGAAGCGGCTTGGTGCAGCGTGTTGAGGGCCTGACGGGGATGGCACTGTCACGTCGGCCCATTCTGCCAGCAGCGAGGTACAGCAGCCATGACACCCAAAGTCCGACCCCGAGGAACGCCAGCAAACCTGCTGACCTCGCGTATACGACGTCAGGGACCACGTCGGCGTCAATTGGTAGGTTCAGGACTCGCCGCTTCTGGTCCGTGACTGGTCCGCGAACCACCGTCGAGCGCCGTACACGGCCGTACAACCTCGGGTGTCAGAACCTGTCGACCTTGTGCTGTAGCTGCACGCCATAGCACGTAAGAGGGCGTGGCTGGCCGGCTCGGCAATGCTTGCGGCGCCTATTTCAAGACCGCCATCGGTGGCGCCGTAGGTCGGTCGTAACGTCTGCAGACAGCTTGACCCATGCCAGCGGGATGTACGCCGCGAGACATCGTGGGCAGGCCGGGGGCAGACCGGCGGGTCTGACGTTGTCGCACCGCCGGGTTACCGTCGCCGCCGTGACAGATGCAGACCGACCTACGGAGATTGCGCTACTGGCCTCGCAGCTCGACACGACGATGGAGTTCTTCTGGGACCGCGTGGCCGGTCTGACCGACGAGGAATATCTGTGGGAGCCCGGCCCGGGTGCCTGGAACCTGCGCCCGCGCGAGCAGCAACGCACGAGCCGCAGCCACGGTGCCGCCGCCTGGGTGTGGGAGTTCGAGCCTCGCGACCCGCAGCCCGCGCCGCTGCGCACGATCGCCTGGCTGATGTGGCATCTCAGCGAGATGTGTTTTGGACGAGCCGACTGGACCAACGGGCAGCACAGCATCCGGCCCGACGACGTGACCTGTGCGCCTACCGCGGACGAGGCCGCCACCCAGCTCAGGAATGCGTTGGGCCGCTGGCGCTCGGTCTTCGACGAGCTGGACCCGCACGAGTACGAGATCGTCGGGCGCAGCCAGTATCCGGACGGTCTCGATCCAGACCTCCCGCTGCGCGACATCCTGTGGTGGCAAAACCGGGAGATCATCCACCACACGGCCGAGATCAGCCTCCTCCGCGACCTCTACGCCTGGCGCTCGTGATCGCCGGATCCGTGACGACAGTCTGACGACAACAGCGCCAACCGCCGGTACATGCAGGACTCGCCAGCCAACGCAGCACCTTCCGGCCAGAGGCCAGACAGCCCACCTGCCTAGACCTGAAAAGCGGAAGGTCGGCGGTTCGACCCCGCCCCTGGCCAGCGGTACCGCCGAGGCATTCCACCGCAGGCAAGATCACCAGCCATAGTGGCGCGGCCCGGCCCCGCGAATGCGGTGCCGGGCCCGCTCCGTGCTGGAAGGGCTACCTCAGGTCGATCGGCGCGGTGTAGATGTCTTCGTCGTTGGCGATGGAGGCGTTGGTGGCCCCGGCCTGGCATACGGCCGGCGGTGTGGTGGTGGTTCCGGTACCGGGGCACAGGAACAGGTCGACCGCCCGGCTGTCGGACCAGATCGGGTAGGCGGTGCGGTTCGTAGCCGCGATGGCGATGTAGTCGCCGTAGAAGGTGCCGGCGAACTGCGTCGGCGGCGGCATGCTGCCCGACGTCGCCCGTTGGTGGGCGAAGTTAGTCAGGTTCCGCGACGAGGACAGCGTGATGTCCGAGAAGCCGGTGTTGTTGTCGGAACCGTACTGGCGGTCGTAGTAGCCGACGGCGAGCGTGCCGTTGGGTGTGAACGCCGCGCCTTGCCAGAACTGGTCGGTCCGGGCCTGACCGGGCGCGGTGGTCACCACCGGCAACTGTCGTACGTCGGTGGTGGTGCCGGTGAAGCTGGCTCCCGAGTTGGTGGAGACCGACAGGACGATGTCGTTGTTGCAGGTGCCGTCCTTGACCCCGGTGTAGCGGTCCTGCCCGTCCGGGGCAAAACCGGCAGGAGTGCAGCCGGTGGTCTCGTTCGAGTCGCGGTTGATGTAGGAGCCGTACGTGACGACCACGGTGTTCGGTGCGGTCGGGTTGACCGCGCCGACGGCGTAGTTGTTGGCGCGGAAGATGGAGTTGGCCGACGGACCCTTCTCCGGCACGCAGGCGCGGCCGGGGTCGGCGCCGCTCTGATAGGTCGGGCAGTCGGGCAGGTCGTTGAAGAAGCCGACGCGTACCGGCGCGGAGAAGCTCGCGCCGCCGTCGGTGGAGCGGGCCATCATGATCTGGTTGCGGTTCTCGCCACCGCTGACCGCGTTGTTGAAGTTGCTGTAGACGACGTAGAGGGTGCCGTCAGGCGCGGTGAAGGGCTGGGAGTCCTGGTTCTCGTTGCACGTTCCGTTCGGTGTCGGTACCCCGAAGGTGTTGTCGCACAACCCGCTGGTGCCGCTGACCAGAACCGGGGCACTGAAGGTCTGCCCGTAGTCGGCGGAGTGGGCCTCATAGATGTAGGCAGTGCCGTCGGCGGCGAACAGTGTCCACGTCACGTAGACCCGGTCGCGGAAGGCACTGGTGGTGCTGTTGTCCACGGTCAGCAACTGCTTGTCCAGCAGAGCGGCGCCGCTGCCGGCCGTGTCGTTGTTCTCCGCCACGGGGTGCCCGGTGAAGTTCCACGACGCGCCGCCGGTGCCGGTCGACCGGTACACATAGAAGGCGCTGGACTGGTCGATGTTGGGGGACGCGCCGGCACCCCGGTTGAACACCTGGCAGGACAGGTACGCGTTGCCGCGGCTGTCGAAGGCCACCGAGGTGTCGCCGCCGGCCTGCCAGTACTCGCGCGGCTTGCCGCCGAACGCGGTACCCCGGGTGAACCCGTTGGGTACGGTGGCGTCGGCCCAGGACTTGCCGGCGTCCTGGGAGTAGGACACGCCGCACGTGCCGTCCCCGCGGCGGTAGTCGTTGTAGCTGGCGACCAGATGGTTGGCATTGTTGGGGTCAACGGCCAGCCAGGTCTCATTCTGCGCCTGGCCCCGACCGGCGAGGTTGGCGTCGGTCAGGTTGAGGCAGTTCTGGTTGACCTTCACGTTGTCGCCGAACCTGTTGGTACAGGCCGCACTGGTGGTCGCGGGGCGGGCGGACAGTGGCGCCGCCGCGCGGGCCCCGACCGCCGGATCGGCGCCGTTGAGTTCAGAGGCCAGCAGTCCGGACACGATCCGCTGCTGGATGCTGTTGAGTTGTGCGTACCCGAACGGGGCCGCACTGGCGCCCGACCCGCTGAAAACCCCCAGCGACGTCATGACCAGAGTCGCGGTACCGAGGACCGCGAGAATGCGTGGCAATCGCCTCATGGATGAGCCCCTTTGCTCGTCGGTCACGATTCCTGCCCAGCGCGCAGAGGCGCCGTCGAATCCGCCCGGGCCGGTCCGCTCCCTCCGCCCCTGTGGCCGGGCGGTACCAACGGTCACGCTAGGCGACGCATCGATGGCTGACAACGCCTGCGGGGTACGCAGGTCGCGGCTCGACCCCTGCCGCACCCTCGCTTCCGGCAACCGGCTGGTTCACCTGACGCCGGTCCGTTTGATAGACACACATCAACGCCTGCTCGGGTCTGTCGCGGGCGGGCATCCTCCGGAGGTGATGTCACCATGCATCTGCTCGGCCGATCCACGCGCGCGAGATCCGTCGGCGTGGCCGCACTCGCCGTACCCGCGGCCGTCACCGTGCTGCTGCTCAGCAGCGGGGCCGCCTACGCCAACGTCGCGCTCACCCAGGTCAGCTCCGACCCGTACACCGACGCCCAGGGTGGGCGGCTGTTGCCGGATTGGCCAAACGATCCTGAGCAGGCGTAACGGTTTTGTAGGTGTTGGCGCGCTGCGGAGACGGTGGGTCGGGTTCTTGTCGGTGGTCGATGGTCGAATGTGGGCGTGGGGTCGGGGAGGTTGACGGCGACGGCGACGTGTACGGCGTTTCGGGGGGTGTGTGACACCGGTACCCCGGACCGGCCTGGCCTGCCGGTCCCAGTCAACGGCGCGGTGCTGGCGCAGCGGGTCGGGTGGTTGGCCGGTCTGGTGGTGGGGATGGCGACCGGGGTGGTGGCTGCGCGTTGGTCGGCGGCTGATCTGGCGGTGCTGGCCGGTGGGGTGGGGCCGGATGGCCGGTGGGGTGGGGCCGGATGGGCGGCCGCTGCCTGCCAAGGGGTGGATGGCGTTGCGGCGGCTGGGCTGGGTCGCGGTGGCCCCGGCGGGGGTGGTGGTGTCG
>CAZYCD010000217.1:0-8154 GCA_964645345.1 uncultured Micromonosporaceae bacterium | reverse complement strand
GGCTTCTTCGAGGTCACCGCCGACTGCACGCAGTGGACCAAAGCGGCCTTCCTCAGCACGGTCGGCAAGCGCACGCCATTGCTGCTCCGCTTTTCGTTGGTGGCCGGCGAGGAAGGGTATCCTGACACCGAGCGCGACGTGCGCGGCGTCGCCATCAAGTTCTACACCGAAGAGGGCAATTACGACCTCGTCGGCAACAACACGCCCGTCTTCTTCGTGCGCGACCCCATGAAGTTCCCCGACTTCATCCACTCGCAGGAGCGCCTGCCCGACACCGGCATGCGCAGCCACAACATGCAGTGGGACTTCTGGACGCTCGCGCCCGAGTCGGCTCACCAGGTGACCTACCTGATGGGTGACCGGGGCACGCCGCGCACCTGGCGCCATATGAACGGCTACAGTAGCGACACGTACATGTGGGAGAACGCCGCGGGCAAGAAGTTCTGGGTCAAGTACCACTTCAAGACCGAGCAGGGCATCCAGAACTTCACCGACGCCGAGGCCAGGGCCATGATGTCCCAGGACATTGACTACCACCGGCGCGACCTGTGGGAGGCGATCGCTCGCAAGGACTATCCCGCCTGGCGTCTCGAAATGCAGATCATGCCCTACGAGGACGCGGCGAGCTACCGCTTCAATCCCTTCGACATTACCAAGGTGTGGCCGCACAAAGACTATCCACTGATTCCCGTCGGGCGCCTCGTGCTCGACCGCAACCCAGACAACTTCTTTGCCCAGATCACCGAGGTCGGGTTCGATGTGGCGAACTTTGTCCCGGGCATCGGGCCTAGCCCGGACCGGATGGTGCTGGGGCGGATGTTCGCCTATGGCGACTCGAACCGCTATCGCACCGGCCCGAACTGGGAGGAGCTGCCGGTCAACCGACCGATTGCGGAGGTGCATAACTACAACAAGGATGGCCCAATGGCCTTCTATCATAATGGAAATCAGCCAGTCTACGCGCCGAACAGTTACGGCGGGCCGAAGGCTGATCCCCGGCGCGACGCTGATTCGAGCTGGTTCGTGGATGCCGCGAACCTCGTGCGCGCCGCCTACGTAGCGCACAAGGATGACGACGACTTTATCCAGCCCGGCACGCTCTACCGCACTGTGATGACGCCAACCGACCGTGACCACCTGGTCACCAACATCGTCGCGCACCTGGGCAACAGAGTCGAGCGCTTCATTCAGGAGCGCGCTGTGCGCGACTACTGGTCGAAGGTGGACGCCGACCTTGGGGCGCGGGTCGCTCGCGGCCTGGGCATCCAGACGCCACAGCTCTCCGGAGCGGCGCGGTAGCGCCGCCATGCCGGTAGAGCCTGGTTCGCTCGCTCTACCGGCATGGCGATCACATCTTTCATGAGGGAAGGAGCGCGAGAATACGATGCGGGAACCAACCATCATCCAGCGCAGCCTGGCCGAGGCGCTCGGAACATTCATCCTCGTGTTTGTCGGTGCCGGCACCGCGACGGCGGTCGGGCTGTACTTCCGTGTCCCAGGAGTCAATCTGTTGCTCATAGCGCTCGGCCTGGGGCTGGCGCTCTTCGTCGGCATCATGGTTGCGGGCAAGGTCTCCGGCGGGCACCTCAATCCCGCTGTTACCATCGGCCTCGCCGCCGTGCGCCGCTTCGCGTGGGCCGACGTTCCGGCGTACCTCATCGCGCAGATCGTGGGAGCTGTGCTCGGGGCGCTTTGTATCGTGCTCATCTATGGCGCCACCGGCGCTCGCTTTGTGGGCCTCGGCGCACCGACACTGGCGCCCGGCACAAGCATCTGGCAGGGACTGGTGATCGAAGGGCTGGGAACGGGCATCCTGGTGCTTGCAATCATGGGTACGGCGGTGGATACTCGTGCGGTCGCCGGCTGGGCGCCGCTCGCCATTGGCTTGACGCTGGTGGTGGTCATTCTGTTTATCGGAGCCGCGACCGGCGGGTCGGTGAATCCTGCCCGCGCCTTCGGACCCGACCTGGTGGCGATGTTCTTCGCCTTTCCGGTGGACTGGGCCGCGTTTGTGGTCGCGTATCTGATTGGCCCGCTGCTAGGCGGGGTCGCCGCCGCCTTCATATACGCTGAGGTGACGGGCCTGCCACGACCCAGCGCGAAGACCTCCGTTGGCGGCGCCAGACCGCAGGCGGAAGAGGCACCCAAAGAGGTGCCTGGATCCAGCGAATTCCCGGGGGGCACAGGTGTGCCTGCCGCATAATCGCATGAAGTTGGGAATCAGCCTGATGGAAACCGCCCGGTTGAGCTGAACCAGGAGAACTGATCCAGTTGTCCTGCATCTCGGCGCGTTTTGACGTAGGGACACGACAGAGATAGAGGAGCGACATCATGGCGAACATGCGACGAGATTCTAACATCGCGTCCAGCGACGGTATGCCCCAACCTATCCGGGGCACTTTGGGCGCGACGATTTTAGGCCCTCGTAACGTTCCATTGGAGCGCGAGAACCCCGACCTATTGGCCTCGCCACAGACTGATGCGGGCACTATCCCCAACCTCAAGTTCTCGTTCGCCAACGCGCGCAATCGCATTCTGACCGGCGGCTGGGCACGCGAGGTGACCGTGCGCGAGCTACCCATCGCCACCGAGCTTGCTGGGGTCAATATGCGGCTCAAGCCTGGCGGCATCCGCGAGCTGCACTGGCACAAAGAGGCCGAGTGGGCCTACATGCTCGCCGGCCGGTGCCGCATCACTGCCGTGGATCAGAACGGGGCCAACTTCATCGATGATGTCGGCGTCGGCGACTTGTGGAACTTCCCCGCCGGCATCCCCCACTCCATCCAGGGGCTGGAGGAGGGCTGCGAGTTCCTGCTCGTCTTCGACAGCGGTAACTTCTCGGAGAACGAGACCTTCCTACTGACGGACTGGTTCAAGCACACCCCGCGCGCGGTGCTGGCCAAGAACTTCGGCCTCCCCGAGTCCGCCTTTGCCAACCTGCCGACCGATCCAGACCACCAGCGCTACATCTTCAACGGCAAAGTGCCCGGCCAGCTCACCACGGACGCCGTACAGTCCCCGGCGGGCACCGTGCCCATGTGGTTCAGTCACCACATGCTCGCGCAGGAGCCGATCAAAGTCTCTGGCGGACAGGTGCGCATCACCGACTCCTCCAACTTCCCAGCGGCCAGCACGATTGCGGCGGCGCTGCTGGAGGTCGAGCCAGGCGGGATGCGCGAGTTGCACTGGCACCCCAACGCCGATGAGTGGCAGTATTACCTCTCCGGCCAGGGGCGCATGACGGTGTTCGCCTCCAGTGGCAAGGCGCGCACCTTCGACTATCAGGCGGGGGATGTGGGCCTAGTGCCGCGCGCGATGGGACACTACGTCGAAAACACTGGCGACGAGAAGCTGACCTTCCTGGCCTTGTTCCGCAGCCCGCATTACGCCGACGTGTCGCTCGCCCAATGGCTGGCGCTGACCCCGCCCGAGCTGGTGCAAGCCCACCTGAACGTGGACCAGCCGACGATGGTCGCGCTCTCCGCGCGGAAGGACAAGCCCATCGTCGTCAAATGATGGTCAGGCACGTCGGATGTACGGGGCCATCCGCATGATCCGCATGCGTCAAGTGCGTGGCATAGCCGGCGGCAGGGTCATTTCGGTGCGCTCCAAGAACAACGCACAGGGAGGGGCTTATGAACGCCTTCAGCGGACATACTCACGACCGAGACCCCTCAGACCAGGATGCGGCGAGGAGAACCGCGGATCCTCGTCTCCATGAGCTGGTAGAGGACATCGAAGTGCTGGAGGAACAGCTTGCCATTCTCGAAGAAGGGTTGCCTCGAGCGCCCGGAATGGAGCGAGCGGCGCTGGCCAAAGAGATTGCCGCGTACCGCCGCCAGCTCGATGCCAAACAGCAGGCGCTGCATCAATACGGTGGCGGGGCTTCCACCTCATGAATATCCCGAATGCCGGAGTAACTGTCATGAAAGCATTGTCCGGCATGAGCGCAGACTCCTGGCGCCGATCCGGAAGAAAAGGTAGAAAGTCTGCCGCTTCGTCGTCGCTCAAGTCGGGGTGGATGCGGATGTGTCTGACCACGCCCCTATTCTACGACCAACAACTTTAAAACCGTACCATCTGCTCATGTCGCTGCTTCGTCGCATCATGCCATCGCCGGTCTACTGTGCTATACTGTAGTCGCCGGGCGATTTGGCGCTTGTAGAATATGACAGCATATATGCGCCGTTCACATAATGCAACGGCGCAATTGGGATATGTGTCCAATGGCACATGCACGACGCGCGATATCAGGGCAAGCCGCTGCGCCAGCAGTGCAGCGAGCACTGGCAGAGTCGCTTGTAGAACACGATGCGGATGCCATTCGCTGCCTAGCCTGTGTTCGGCGCTGCCTGCTTGGCAAAGATCAGGTTGGTTATTGTAGCGCTATCATCAATTCTGGCGATACCCTCTATAGCACAACCTATGGTGTGGCCGCGGAAGTAAATGTCACGCCAATCGAGAGCAAGCCGATCTATCACTATCGCCCCGGCGCCAGAGTGCTCTCCATTGGCGGTCTCGGCTGCAATCTGCACTGCCGTTTCTGTCAGAATTGGGAGGTGGCATTTCGCGACGCACGCACCGGGGGTGGTCTCACGCGGCCAAACCTGGCTCCCCAGGAGGCGATCGCGCTGGCGCTCGCGCAGCAGTGTACGGGAATTGCCTGGACGTACAACGAGCCATCCATCTCACCCATGTATGTTCTGGATTGCGCGCGGCTCGCGCATGAAGCCGGCCTATTTACCGTCTATGTGACCAATGGTCTCATGACACTCGAAGCGATGGAGCTGCTTGGTCCCTGGCTGGATGTCTATCGGGTAGATGTCAAGAGTTTGGCTCCAGCATTTTATCGCCGGGTAGGGAACACCGACCGCATCAGCGGCATTCTCCCGCTTGCCCAGCGAGCAAAGGAGCGCTATGGTGCACACGTGGAAGTGGTTCGTAACCTCATGCCTGGTTTAAATGATGGTGAAGACGAGTCGCGGCAACTCGCTATGCTCGTCTACCAGCTACTTGGCCGTCAGACTCCACTCCATTTCACCACCTATGTACCCTATGCCATGATGACGCATGTACCGCCAACTCCACCCAGCACCCTCGCGCGAGCGCGTACTATTGCTCTGCACACCGGTCTCCAGTTTGTGTATACTGATAATGTCGCTAATCCGGAGTCCGCTCACACGTGCTGCCCGACATGCAATACACTAATCGTCACACGTACCAAGACTCGGGTAGTGATAGAAGCTCTTGCTGAAGATGGCACATGCGCTCGCTGTGGTGGTCGGCTAGGCATGCAAACATCTGTGTCCGCGGTGTCTGTGTCTGCGCGCGTATGACCCGCGCGCCTGATTGGCGCCTCGCGACACCTCTTCGACACCGAATGAACGACTATCCGCCGACTATCCAACAATGGAGAAAGGACTGAAGTCATGGCAGGCGGCAGGCCCCAGATCATCCGACACCTCCTGCTGGCGTGGGTATTCATCGCGACGATGGGTCTGCTGGCCTGGGTGGCATGTGCGGGAGGTACAGCGGCCATCGCTTCGGCCCAGGCACGCCTGCCGGCGGGTTCTCACCTGGCGACGCAGGCAAAGGCATCGAGCGGATCCGCCGGCCATGTGACCATTATCGTGCTCGATATGTCAGGCTCGATGGCCCAAAATGATCCCTCCGGCGTCCGCTGTTCCGCGGCAAACGGCTATATTGATCTCAGCGGGCCGGGCGACTATATCGGTGTGATCGGGCTGGATAACAGTAGTGGTGCGCGCGGCGGCGACCACAACTTCGAGCTGGCGCAAATCTACGCACAGCCGAGCGAGATGGCAACCGCCGGCGCACGGAACACGCTGAAACGGGCGATTGCCCACCAATCGAACTCTTGCCAGCCCGACGCCAGCACCCCTACCTACGACGCGCTCGCCAAAGCACTCACCATGCTGGAGAGCGCGACACATAGTAGCCAGATCACCGGCTCGGTAATCTTTCTCACCGACGGTATTCCGGACCCGGATGGCGATGCGCAGATCAGTGCCATCAAACAAGACCTCGTGCCGAAGTTCAAGAAGAATCAGTGGCCAATTGATAGCATCGCGCTCGGAACCGACCAGAGCTTTCATGGCTTTCTCAGCGACATCTCGAACGCGACGTCCGGCAAGTTCTATGACGACGGCAATGGCGCCGTGCCAGGCGTTTCTCCCCTCAACATCGCACCCTTCTTCGTTGACATCTTCGCTCGCGAAAATGGCCGTGTATTAGGTCCCACCATTGCTCCAGCGCAATTGGGTGGCGGCACCACATCGCGCGACTTCCAGCTCGCCGACTATGTTGATCATCTAGATGTCATCGTTGTCAAAGACACGCCTTCGACGACGATCACCCTGAGAACCAGCGCCGGGCAAACGCTGCCGCCACAGGTGGCGGGCACGTCCGTCTCGACGGACCCGCACTACGCCATCTTTTCGATAGATGGGCCGCAACAGGGCACCTGGACCGTCAACATTACGGGGTCGGGACTGGCATTGATGGATAGCCTGGTTGTCTCGTCTCTAAGCGTCAACATTCTCGCGCCCGCTCCAGCGGTTTCATATCTCCCGCTCGGCCAGGATTTTACTGTGCAGGCGGCGATTGTCTACCAGGGTCGCGAGATTACCGGCGGCGCCTATAGCGTGAAGGGCACCCTCACGTACGCCGGCGCGCCGGTCGCCGGCCAGCCGCCGTTCTCGCTGGATCTCGATTTGAGCGATAGCAACAGCCCTGGCACGTACGCCGCGACTGTCCTCATGCCCAGCAACGCCGAGGCCGGCAGCTATACGCTCACTATCTCGGTGAGCCAGGTAAGCGCTATTGCCATCGCCGGAGCGCAGCGGCCCATTCGCTTCGAGCTGTTCCCCGCGCCGCTCATGCTCTCGTCCGGCGGGCCAACGCAGACTACCGTCGCCGCCCAGGCGATCCAATGGGACGGCGTGATGCAACACGTGTATGGCATCCCGTCTGGAGCGGTGGGATGGCTGAGCGGGTGGCCCCTGGACGGCCTGCCGGCAGTGCCATCGGCGGTCATCAAGGGCGTTGTGGAGCTGAACGGGAATCTCTATCAGGATGCCACGGTGAGCGGGACCGCAAAGCTGGTCGGCGCTAAGAGCGCCAGCGTCCCCGTGACGGTCGTAAATGACGGCGGTGGTCGCTTCCACGTGGTGTTCCCCACCCCCGCTGATGGCCTGTACGCGATTACGTTCACCACGTTTGGCAAATTCGAGCAGACCTTCGGAGACTTCGGCACGACGACACGCCTGGTGCGCATTACGCTGGCGCCGCCCACGGCACACCAGGAGATTGATGCCTGGCTTGTCACCCTGTTGTACCTGTTCCTGCTAGTGTGCATCCTCAACCTCCCCTTCCGGCAAGTGATGCCGTTGCCCGCGGGTATCTGGCAGGCGAGCGATGGAAATAGCGGTGACTTCGCCAACGCGCGGCGGCGCGGCCTCTTCCGGTGGTACTTTCGCCGCAATGTACTGACCTCACGGGAAGCCTTCGGTGAGCCAGGCTTGAAGCTCGTGTTTCGGCGAAGGGGTATCGCATTCAGAAGGCAGTGGCGTAATGGCCGCCACTGGGATACCAACACCGGCGATCCCGCGATTGTCAAATACGATGTCATGGGCGATGGCAGCCAGCCAGTCACTTACACGGTTGATACAGCCTCTCGGCTCGACGGTGGTTCTTATCTTGACCCTGACTTCGACGAGCCGATCAGGCGGAGACGTGTCTCCCGGCGCCGGGAGACAGTGGATGAATCCATGTACGCGGTAGACGACGACCGCCCCGCGAAGAGGCGCGGCGAACGGCGACACCGCAAACGTGGGCGGCATGCTGATGATGAGTACTATGAGGACTGACTGATACAGCCAGCAGGCTATGGAGACGGTTCCAGCTTCCCGCTCTTTCCGAAGGCGAGGGGGCAGGAGCGAGATCTATCAACACACGTTCGGGATGGATAGATGGATGGACGATACCGGGAAGCCGGGCCGCACAGCGAGCGACCGGCCTAGCCCGGATGAGTAGGTCGTGAGGGAGGGCAAGAGCGCATGCGGTCCACACACATTAAGACACCCGCGTTGATTATTCTGCTTGGCACCACACCAGCGCTCGCTGGTCTCGAGT
>CAZYCD010000216.1:0-8207 GCA_964645345.1 uncultured Micromonosporaceae bacterium | reverse complement strand
GACGGTACCGGCGAGACGCAGTACACCTCGTCATCCACCGTGGACAGTGTGGTCGCCGCGGCGCTCGGGTTCAGCGGGCGGGTCGTGCTGACCGTGGGCGCCTCCGTCGGGAACCGGGACAAGCTGAGCTGGTGGGAGAACCGGCCGCTGTACGGCTGGAAGGTGCTGGTACCGCGGACCAAGGAGCAGGCCGGCGCGATGAGCGAGCGGCTGCGCGGGTACGGCGCCATCCCCTGTGAGGTACCCACCATCGCGGTCGAGCCGCCGCGCACGCCAGCCCAGATGGAGCGGGCCATCAAGGGCCTGGTCGACGGCCGCTACGCCTGGGTCGTCTTCACCTCGGTCAACGCGGTCCGGGCCGTGTGGGAGAAGTTCGCCGAGCACGGCCTGGACGCCCGGCACTTCGGTGGCGTCAAGATCGCCTGTATCGGCGAGGCGACCGCCGCAGCGGTACGTGACTTCGGCATCCAGCCCGAGCTGGTACCGGGGGGCGAGCAGTCCTCCGAGGGACTGCTGGCCGAGTTCTCGCCGCACGACGAGATCCTCGACCCGGTCGGCCGGGTGCTGCTGCCGCGCGCCGACATCGCCACCGAGACGCTGGCCGCCGGGCTGACCGAGCGGGGTTGGGAGGTCGACGACGTGACCGCGTACCGGACGGTGCGCGCCGCCCCGCCGCCGGCCGACATCCGCGACGCGATCAAGTCGGGCGGGTTCGACGCGGTGCTGTTCACCTCGTCCTCGACGGTACGCAACCTGGTGGGTATCGCGGGCAAGCCGCACACCCGCACGGTGGTCGCGGTGATCGGTCCGAAGACGGCCGAGACCGCGGTCGAGTTCGGGCTGCGCGTCGACGTCCAGCCGACCCAGGCGTCGGTACCGGACCTGGTCGAGGCGCTCGCGCAGTACGCCGTCGAGCTGCGCGAGAAGCTTGCTGCGATGCCGGCCAAGCAGCGCCGGGGCTCGAAGGTCCAGGGGCCGACGGCGCTACGATTCCGCTGATACTTGTCTGTAGGTAGGGAGGCCGTCGTGGGCTACCCGGAGATCCGACCCCGCCGCCTGCGCACCACGCCGGCCATGCGCCGCCTGGTCGGTGAGGTCGACCTCGCGCCGCGCCGCCTGGTGCTGCCGATGTTCGTCCGGGAGGGGCTGACCGAGCCGCGCCCGATCTCGTCCCTGCCCGGGGTGGTGCAGCACTCCCGGGAGTCGCTGCGCAAGGCCGCCGCGGAGGCGGTCGCCGCCGGGGTGGGTGGGCTGATGCTCTTCGGGGTACCGGCGACCCGCGACGAGTGCGGCACCGGGGGTACCGACCCGGACGGCATCCTGAACGTCGCCATCCGTGACGTGGTGGCCGAGGTCGGCGACTCGACGGTCGTCATGGGCGACCTGTGCCTGGACGAGTTCACCTCGCACGGGCACTGCGGGGTACTCGCGCCCGACGGCAGCGTGGACAACGACGCCACACTGGCCGCCTACGCGGAGATGGCCATTGCCCAGGCCGAGGCGGGCGTCCACGTGGTCGGTCCGTCCGGGATGATGGACGGCCAGGTCGGCGTCGTCCGCAAGGCGCTGGACGCGGCCGGGCACCTCGACGTCGCGATCCTCGCGTACGCCATCAAGTACGCCTCGGGCTGCTACGGGCCGTTCCGGGAAGCGGTCGAGTCGGCCCTGGTCGGCGACCGCCGCACGTACCAGCAGGACCCGGCCAACGCCCGGGAGGCGCTGCGCGAGGTCGCGCTGGACATCGCCGAGGGCGCGGACATGGTGATGGTGAAGCCCGCCCTGCCGTACCTCGACATCCTCGCCGCGGTGGCGTCCACTGTGGACGTACCGGTCGCCGCGTACCAGGTGTCCGGCGAGTACGCCATGGTGGAGGCGGCCGCGGCCAACGGCTGGCTGGACCGCGAGCGGCTGATCCTGGAGACGTTGACGTCGATCCGCCGGGCCGGTGCCCAGCAGATCCTCACGTACTGGGCGGTGGAGGCGGCGCAGCTGCTGCGCGCCGCCTACTAGAGGCGCCGCTAGCCGCCGTTGACCTTCAGCCGGCGGGCGAGGTCCGCGACGTCCGCCTCGTACTCCGACCACTGCCGGTCGGGTTCGAAGCCCAGCTCGGCGTTCACCTTGAGCATCGGCTCGTTCTCGTAGGCGTTCCAGGTCTGCACCTCGGTCACCTGGGGCTCGGCCGACCTCAGCTCGAACAGCATCCGCGCCTTGATCGCCCGGCCCAGCCCGTACCCGCGATGCTTCGGTACCACGACCGTGTCGTACTGGTCGGCGCGGGTGGGGCGCTGCGCCGGTACCACGAGCTCGGTCAGTCCGGCCACCTTCCCGGTCTGCTCGTGGATGCCGAGCACGATGTAGGGCTTGAGTCCGCGCGCATGCAAGGTTGCCACGCTCTCCCGCAGCCGGTCCGGGTCGTACGAGCTGGGGTGCAGTTCCAGGTCGCCGAGGTCGTACGAGTCGCGGACGATCTCCTTAGCCTCCGCGTACGCCTCGAAGAGGTTCTCCGGCGGACCGCCCGGGTAGAACTCCACGCGGTACCCGGCGCCGACCCCGCCGGCCATCTCGCCCAGCCGCTGCCAGTCCACAGTGGACATCTTCAGCACGTTGCGGATCTCGACGAACGCGCACCGGAAGCCGTACTGCTCGTAGAAGCCCGCGGCCGGGGTGTCGCCGACGACCTCGACGCCCAGCGACCGGAAGCCCTCGCCGAAGGCCCGGCGGACCGCCGCGCCCAGCAGCTCCCGGCCCAGCCCGGCCCGGCGCACCTTCGGGTGCACGACAAGGTCGAGCACTCCGATGTCTCCGAGCAGCAGGACGTTGGCCTGGCCGAGCACGGGTTCGCCGCGCGCCGCAGCGCCGGGGCTTGACTCGGCGAGCCAGCACACGCGCCGCTCGCCGGGCATCGTCACCGACAGGTACTCGCGGAAAGACTCACCGCGCCACGGCGGATCGTCCGGAAGATCGACCGACACCGCGGCGTTGAGTGTGGCCAGAACGGACTCGATCTCTACGGACGGCGCGGTTCGTGGATCCCACTCGCGTACCATCACCGCTCTAGCTTGCCGACAAACTGTGCCATCCGGAAGTGCTGAGCGGTCCGACCTTTACGCAGCGGGAATCCCACCTGACGCTAGGCGACGGTCCGGCTCTTCACTCCGTAGTCGTTCGCGGCGTTGAACACGTCCATCGCGTAGGCCCGGACGGCGTTATAGGACAGCACCGCGCTCCACCAGGACGGCCCGTCGGAGAGGTTGCGGCCGCCGGCGCAGAGGTAGTCGGCCGCGGCCAGCGACGCGTCGTTGATGTCGTTGGGGTCGGCAACCCCGTCGCCGTCCGCGTCCACCTGGTACTTGCTCCAGGTGTCGGGGATGAACTGCATCGGGCCGACCGCGCGGTCGTACACCGGATCGCCGTCGAGCAGCCCGTGGTCGGTGTCCTTGACGAGCGCGCGACCGCCGGTACCGTCCAGCGGGGGGCCGATGATCGGCGGCAGTGCGCGGCCGTCGGGCAGCAGGAACGCGCCTCCGGCACGCCCGTGATCGGATTCAATCTTGCCGATGCCGGCCAGCGTGGTCCAGGTCAGGTGGCAGCCGGGCAGCGTCTGCTGGGCGCGCAGCTGGGCGAAGCCGTATGCCTGCAGGGCGATCGGCGGCACGCCCACCACCGGGGACATCCGGGCCGCCCAGGCGGCGAGGGTGTCCTGGGGCCGGACGTTGGGCGTCGGCGAGGCGTTGGGGTCGGCGCTGCCCGCGGGCTGCGGGTCGAGGCTGGGGCCGTTTGCGGGTGCCTGGCTGGGCGCGCTGTTGGGGTCCGTTCCGGCCGGTGCCTCGGACGGTTGGGCGGCCACGGGTGCCGGCGCGACAGCGGGCGCGAGGTAACGACCGCCGATGGCGACCCCCGCGAGGAGGGCGAGGACCGTCAGGGTCGGCAGCACGAACCGGCCGCCCGGGCCGGTCGCCCACCGTCGCAGGGCCCGGCCGGCCCGCCGCCGGCGGGCACGCCACGGCCTGCGCCGGGCGGGCCGCACAGAGGTGGCGGCCGGCTCCGCCGGGGCGGCCGTGCCGGGGTCGGCGGCCGGCTCCGCGTCGGTCACCGCCGCGACCGGTACCGCGGGCGAGACGGGCGCCTCGTCGAGCGGGCCGGCCGGATCGAGCGGGCCGGCTGGATCGGTTGGCGCAGCAGGATCGGGCGCCGCCCGGTCGGGTACGGCGGAGTCGAGCGTGGCGGTCGGGTCCTGGTCCGTGCCGGTCACACGGTCGAGTATGGCACCCACCCTTCCGGCGGCCGGCCGGTCCCTCGGCACCGCCGTCCGGGGGCGGTAACCTGATGCCATGCCGCGCTACGAGTACCGCTGCCGCGCCTGCGGCGACACCTTCGAGGTCAGCCGGCCGATGCACGAGTCGGCCGCGCCGGCCCGCTGCCCCGGTGGCCATGACGACACCGTCAAGCTGCTGTCCGCCGTCGCGGTCGGCGGGCGTTCGGCGGGCACCGGCGGCGCGGCCAGCGGTCCGACCGCTGGCGGTTGCTGCGGCGGGGCCTGCGGCTGCTGATACCCGGGCAGCTGCCGCCCGGCTCCCGGGTACGTCCGCCCCCGCTTGGCCAGGCCGCAACTTGACCTTGGCGCGGTCGTTACGTCAGCCGTAGTGACCTTCGCGCCACTCCGCCGTTTCGCCGCGACCCATGCCGAATCGGCCCAAGGATCCACCTAGGGCCGATCCGTGTCCGGACCGTTTTTCCGATGCGGGCGCTTGCGGAGCTACGGCAGCATGAGGCTCGACTTCCAGGGGGCGGAGGTTAGGCGTGTCGGACCGGATCCAGCTGCCACGTGGCCTGGTGACCTTCCTGTTCACGGACATCGAAGGGTCGACCCGGCTGGCCCGTATGCTCGGGACCGGGTACCCGCCTGTCCTCAACGCGCACCGGGAACTGCTGCGGGACGTCCTCTCGTCGGGCACGGGTACCCCGCTGTTCGCCGAGGGCGACTCCCTGTTCGTGGCCTTCCCGGACGCGGGTGCGGCGCTGCAGGCGTGCGCCGAGGCGCAGCGCGCGCTGGCCGTCCACGACTGGCCGACCCCGGAGGCGCGGCCGCAGGTACGCATGGGCCTGCACACGGGCCTGGTGGAGCCGCAGGGCAACGAGTACGCCAGCCCCGAGGTGCACCGGGCGTCACGCATCGCCTCGGCCGCCCACGGTGGACAGATCCTCTGCTCCGCGGCGACCGCCCGGCACGCCGGCGCGCTGCGGGACGACGCCTGGCTGCTCGACCTCGGGCTGCACCGGCTGCGCGGCTTCGACGACCGGGAGCGGCTGTTCCAGTTCGTCGCGGCCGGCCTGCCCCGGCAGTTCCCCCGGCCCCGCACGCAGGACGCCACCCCGCACAACCTGCCCGGTACCGCGACCAGCTTCGTGGGCCGGGCCGCGGAGCAGCGGGAGCTGAGCGATCTGGTCGACGCGCACCGGCTGGTGACCGTTGTCGGACCGGGTGGCGCGGGCAAGACCCGGCTCGCGGTCGAGGTCGCCGGTGCCCGGGTCGACGGGTACCCGGACGGCGTCTGGTTCGTCGACCTCGCCGCGGTGACCGACCCCGGGCTGGTCGCGGTGGCCCTGGCGGCAACCCTGGGGCTGCGGCCCGAGCCCGGCCGGCAGGTCGTGGACACCGTCGCGGAGTACGCGGCGAACCGACGTTTCCTGCTCGTCCTCGACACCTGCGACGCGCAGCCGGGAGCCATCGCGATGATCGCGGGCCGACTGCTGGCCGCCAGCCGGGGCGTGCGGATCCTCGCCACCAGCCGCGAGCCGCTGGGACTGCCGGGCGAGGTGGTGTGGCGGATCCCACCGCTGTCGCTGGAGCCGGCGCCGGGCGGCGGGCCGGGCGACGCGGTCGCTCTGCTGCTCGACCGGGCCGCGGCAGCCCGGGGCGGCCGGCGCCCGGACGGTTCCGAGGTGGAGCAGCTCTGCCAGGCGGCGTACCGGCTGGAGGGGCTGCCCCTCGCGCTGGAGCTGGCGGCGGCGCGGTTGCGCGTGCTGACCGCCAAGGAGCTGGTGAGCCGGCTGGACGACGTTGTGTCCACACTGGACGCCGGACTGTCCATGGTGGACACCATCCCGCTGTCCGGCGGGGCGGCCCTGCGGCACGCCACGCTGCAGGCGACGGTCACCTGGTCGTACCGGACCCTGGCGCCCGGCGCCGCCCGACTGCTGCGCTGGCTGTCGGTCTTCGCCGGCGGCGTGGACCTCTCGACAATGGACTGGCTGCTCGGCGAGGACCCGCTGGACGCGCTGTCGGTACTGGTCGACAAGTCGCTGGTACTGGCGGAGCCGCACGCGGGCGGCACGCAGTACCGGATGCTCGACCCGATCCGCGCCTACGCGGCCCGCCGGCTGGCCGAGGCCGGCGAGGAGTACGCCGCCCGCAACCGGCACGTGGACTGGTCACTGTACGCGATCGAGCGCGCCCACCTCGGTCCGGACCAGCGGCCGGTCACCCTGTCCCTGTCCGCTCTCGACCCGCTGGCCGACGAGCTGCGCGTCGCGCTGCGCTGGACCACCAGCCAGGGCAGCGCCCGGCAGGGGCTGCGGATCGCCAGCGGGCTGGACCAGTGGTGGCGCGAGCGGGGGCTGGCCCGCGAGGGCCGGCTGTGGCTGTTCCGGCTGTACGAGCGGATGGCGTCCACCGGCGAGGAGATCCCGGAGGCGGAGCTGGCGGCGGCGTACCACATGCACGCCCAGCACGCCGGGGCCGACGGTGAGTTCGCCGAGGAGCTGCGCTTTTCCCGCCGCGCGGAGGCGGCGGCCCGCCGGGTCGGCGACGACGGGCTGCTGGCCCGGGTACTGGCCGGGCGCGGCGTGCCGCTGTGGGACACGGGCGAGACGGACGAGGCGGAGGCCGCCTGCCGGACGGCCATCGGGTGGGCGCAGGAGCGCGGCGTGCTCGGCGACGCCCTGCCCGCCGTGTACTGCCTGGCGCAGCTGCTGTGGGAGCGCGGCGACCTGGACGAGGCGGCCGAGTTGCTGGGCGCGGCCCGGCCGGTCGAGGCCGCCAGGCCGATGGAGCGCGGTCGCCGCACCGTCGACATGATGCTCGGCATGGTGGCGCTGTCCCGGGGCGACCTAATCGCCGCGCACGATCACCTCGCGGTCGCGCTGCGCTCCCGGATGAGCCACGGGTTCCACTCCCGGGCGGTGGAGACGGTCGGCGCGTTCGCGGTCCGCTGCCTGCTCGGCGGAGAGCTGACCACCGCCGCCCGGCTGTTCGGCGCGGCCCAGGCGGCCCGTTCGTCGCTGCACTGCACGCCCGGCGCGTACGGCCGGTACTGGGCCGAGCAGCAGGCCAGGCTGCAGGCGAGGCTGGGCGACGCGGCCTTTGACGCGGCCTACGCCCAGGGGAACGCGCTGACCCTGGCGGAGGCGGTCAAGGCGGCGCTGGACGTGGAGCACCCGGACCTGGCCGCCGATTCGCGGCGGTTCGCGGACGGCGCGGCGCCGGCGGCTCCCCAGCAGGTACCGGTGCCGGAGCCGGACGCCCGGGCCACCTGGCCCGGTGTCTGAGCCGGCCAGCCTACATGATCGTCCAGGTGTCGCCGGAGTTCAGCAGCGCGGCCAACTCGTCCTCGGACGACTTGCTCAGCTTGCTCTGCGCCGTGCTGATCTGCTCGCGGACCAGCGAGTCGTAGCTGGGCCGCTCGACCGAGCGGAGCACCCCGACCGGCGTGTTGCGCAGGTCCTTGTCCGGCAGCCGGGACAGCGCGAACGCGTACGCCGGGTCGGCCACGGTCGCGTCGTGTACCAGGACGTGTGTCGGGTCGGTCTCGGCGGTACGCCGCACCTCCAGGCCGAAGCCGCCGGGCGGGTGCACCACGCACCACTGCCGGTCCGCCCCGAACGTGATCGGCTCGCCGTGCTCCAGCCGGATCAGGAAGTCGTCGCGCGTCTGCGACTCCTTCAGCGCATCGAAGGCGCCGTCGTTGAAGATGTTGCAGTTCTGGTAGATCTCGATGAACGCCGAGCCCTCGTGCTGGGAGGCGGCGCGCAGTACCGACTGCAGGTGCTTGCGGTCGGAGTCGATGGTACGGGCGACGAAGGTCGCCTCGGCGCCGAGCGCGAGTGAGATCGGGTTGAACGGGGAGTCGGCCGAGCCGGCCGGCGTGGACTTGGTGATCTTCCCCAGCTCGGACGTCGGCGAGTACTGGCCCTTGGTCAAGCCGTAG
>CAZYCD010000215.1:0-8286 GCA_964645345.1 uncultured Micromonosporaceae bacterium | reverse complement strand
TGGCGGAGACCGACGCCGCCATCGAGCGCGCGAGGGGGGCGTTCGACGCCTGGCGCAGCGTGGCGCCGGGCGAGCGGGCCGGACTGCTGCGCCGGTTCGCGTCCACCGTGGACGAACACGTCGAGGAGCTGGCCACCCTCGAAGTGGCGCAGGCGGGCCACACGATCGGCAACGCGCGGTGGGAGGCGGGCAACGTCCGCGACGTCCTCAACTATTACGCCGGCGCGCCGGAGCGGCTGTCCGGCCGGCAGATCCCGGTACCGGGCGGGCTCGACGTGACCTTCCACGAGCCGCTCGGCGTCATCGGCGTGATCGTGCCGTGGAACTTCCCCATGCCCATCGCGGGCTGGGGGTTCGCGCCGGCCCTGGCGGCCGGCAACACCGTGGTGCTCAAGCCGGCCGAGCTGACCCCGCTGACCGCGCTGCGCCTGGCCGAGCTGGGTCTCGAGGCCGGGCTGCCGGAGGGCGTCTTCACCGTGGTACCGGGCAAGGGCAGCGTGGTCGGGCAGCGGTTCGTGACGCATCCGGCGGTACGCAAGGTGTGCTTCACCGGTTCGACCGAGGTAGGCAAGCAGATCATGGCCGGCTGCGCGGAGCAGGTGAAGCGGGTCACCCTGGAGCTGGGCGGCAAGAGCGCGAACATCGTGTTCGCCGACGCAGACCTCGAGCTGGCCGCGGCCACCGCGCCGGCCGCCGTGTACGACAACGCCGGCCAGGACTGCTGCGCGCGGTCCCGGATCCTGGTCCAGCGGGGCGCCTACGACCGGTTCATGGCACTGCTCGAGCCGGCGGTGAAGGCGTTCCGCTGCGAGGATCCGGCCCTGGAGACGGCGCAGATGGGCCCGCTGATCTCGGCGGGGCAGCGGGACGCCGTCGCGTCCTATGTGGACGGTGCCGAGGTGGCGTTCCGGGGGAGCGCGCCGGACGGCGACGGGTTCTGGTACCCGCCGACCGTGCTCACCGCGCAGTCGACCGCCGACCGGCACTGGCGCGAGGAGATCTTCGGTCCGGTCGTGTCCGTGCTGCCGTTCGAGGACGAGGCCGAGGCGGTGCGGCTGGCCAACGACACCGAGTACGGGCTGTCGGGATCGCTGTGGACGCGGGACCTGGGCCGGGCGATCCGGGTCGCCCGCGCCGTGGAGACCGGCACGCTGAGCGTCAACTCGCACTCGTCGGTGCGCTACTGGACGCCGTTCGGCGGCGTGAAGCAGTCCGGCCTCGGCCGCGAGCTGGGCCCGGACGCGCCGCTGGCGTTCACCGAAACCAAGAACGTCTTTTTCCGTACGGAGGAGTAGCACGTGGTTGGTCGGCTCGACGGGCGGGTGGCGGTCATCACCGGCGCGGGCAGCGGGATCGGGCTCGCGACCGCACGGCGGTTCGCGGCCGAGGGTGCGGTCGTGGTCGCGGTGGACGTCAACCGGGCGGCCCTGGACGCGGTGGCCGCCGAGACCGGCGCTGACCCGGTCGCCTGCGATGTGACGGACGAGGCCGCGGTACGTGACCTGTTCGACGGGGTCGCCGCCCGGCACGGCACGGTGGACGTCGCGTTCAACAACGCCGGCATCTCGCCGCCCGACGACGACTCGATCCTGGACACCGGCCTGGACGCCTGGCAGCGGGTACAGCTGGTCAACCTCACCAGCGTGTACCTGTGCTGCCGGTACGCCATCCCGCACATGCTCGCGGGCGGCCGGGGGTCGATCATCAACACGGCCAGCTTCGTCGCGCTGATGGGGGCGGCGACCTCGCAGATCTCGTACACCGCGAGCAAGGGCGGGGTACTGGCGATGACCCGCGAGCTGGGCGTCCAGTTCGCCCGCCAGGGGGTGCGGGTCAACGCCCTGTGCCCGGGTCCGGTCAACACGCCGCTGCTCAAGGAGCTGTTCGCCAAGGACCCGGAGCGCGCCGCGCGGCGGCTGGTACACGTGCCGATGGGGCGATTCGCCGAGCCCGAGGAGATAGCGGCCGCTGTCACCTTTCTGGCGAGCGACGACGCCTCGTTCATCACGGCCAATACGTTCGTGGTCGACGGGGGGATCACCGGCGCCTATGTGACCCCGTTGTGAGCGAGAGTTAGGGTCGGTCTATCGACCCGGAGAGGTGAAGCCATGGGTACCCGGCCCATCATTGGCCTGACCACGTACGCGGAGGAGGCCCGCTTCGGGCTCCAGGACACGTTCGCGGCCGTTCTGCCGCTGTCCTACGTCCACGCCGTGCACGCCAGCGGCGGCCGCGCGGTGCTGGTCACCCCCGATGACCCGGACCCGGAGGTGCTGGCCGGGCTCGACGGGATCATGTTCACCGGCGGCTCGGACATCGACCCGGCGCTCTACGGTGAGAGCCCGCACCCGACCACCCATGTCAAGCCCGAGCGGGACGCGGCGGAGATGCTGCTGCTGCGGGCCGCGGTCGCGCAGGGCCTGCCGATCCTGGGCATCTGCCGGGGCATGCAGCTCATGGCGGTGGCGTACGGCGGCCGGCTGCACCAGCACCTGCCGGACGTGCTCGGGCACGACGGCCACCGGCCGCTGCACGGCCCCAAGTTCGGTCAGCACGCGGTACGGCTGCGGCCCGGCTCCCGGGCGGGAGCGATCCTGGGCGACGCGGTGGTGGTGAACTCCTTCCACCACCAGGGCGTGGCCGACCCCGGGCGGCTCGTGGCCACCGGCTGGTCCCCCGATGACGAACTGATCGAGGTGGTCGAGGACCCGGCGCTGCCGTTCGCGATCGGCGTGCAGTGGCACCCGGAGGACACCAACGACTTCCGCCTGTTCGCCGCGCTCGTCGAGGCCGCCTCGTACCGGCGGGTGTCCGTATCCTAGGAACACCTTCCCAAATTCCGGACCTCGGGAGCAGTATCGGCAGATGAAGCTGCACGAGGAGATCGATCCGCGCCTGCGTGAGTTCATCCTTGCCCAGCCGATGTTCTTCGTCGGCACCGCGCCGTCCGATGTGGACGGTCACGTCAACGTCTCGCCGAAGGGCCTCGCCGGCAGCCTCGCCGTCCTGGGGCCGCACCGGGTGGCGTACCTGGACTACGGCGGCAGCGGCGCGGAGACCGTCGCGCACCTGCGGGACAATGGCCGGATCGTCCTGATGTTCTGCGCGCTCACCGGTCCGCCCAACATCGTCCGGCTGCACGGCCGGGGCCGCGTGGTACTGCCGCCCGATCCGGACTTCGCCCCGCTGTTGGAGGCCATCTGCGGACCCGGGAACGGGCCGCCTCAGCCCGGGCTGCGCACCATCATCGAGGTCGAGGTACGGCGGGTCAGCGACTCCTGCGGGTACGCGGTGCCGTTGATGAGCTTCGAGTCCGACCGGGACCTGCTGCCCCGGTTCTGGTCGCGCAAGGCCCCCGACGAGCACGTCGAGTACTGGACGAAGAAGAACGCCACGAGCATCGACGGCCTGCCCGCGATCGATCCCGGGTCGATACCGCCACCGGCTGGATAGGGTGGGGGGCATGAACGTCCGCGCTGCGCTCACCCCCGGTACCATCGGCCCCTGGCGAACGGTACCGCCCTCGATCACCCGCCCCGAGTACGTCGGCAAGAAGGGCCCCCGGCAGTACCACGGCTCGCACGTGCAGCGGCCGGAGACGATCGAGAAGATGCGGGTGGCCGGCCGGCTCGCCGCCCAGGCGACCCAGCTCGCGGGCGAGCACTGCAAGCCGGGCGTCACGACGGACGAGATCGACCGCGTGGTGCACGAGTTCCTCTGCGACCACGGGGCGTACCCGTCGACCCTCGGCTACAAGGGCTTCCCGAAGTCCTGCTGCACCTCGCTCAACGAGGTGATCTGCCACGGCATACCGGACACCACGGTCCTCGAGGACGGCGACATCATCAACGTCGACGTCACCGCGTTCATCGGCGGGGTGCACGGCGACACCGACGCCACCTTCTGCGTGGGCGAGGTCGCCGAGGAGAACCGGCTGCTCGTGGAGCGCACCCACGAGGCGATGATGCGGGGGGTACGCGCGGTGGCGCCGGGCCGACCGATCAACGCGATCGGGCGGGTCATCGAGGCGTACGCCAAGCGCTTCGGGTACGGGGTGGTCCGCGACTTCACCGGGCACGGTATCGGCGAGACCTTCCACAGCGGGCTCTACGTCCCGCACTACGACAACCCCAACCTGACCACGGTCATGGAGGTCGGGATGACGTTCACCATCGAACCGATGATCACCCTCGGTACCCACGAGTACGAGATGTGGAAGGACGGTTGGACGGTCGTGACCCGGGACCGCCGATGGACCGCCCAGTTCGAGCACACCCTCGTCGTCACCGAAGACGGCGCGGAGATCCTGACGCTGCCATGAGCCGGGACGACAGCAGGACGGTGGCGCCGGCCGAGGACCCCGCGACGCCGGCCGCGTACATCGAGCACCACCACGCCGACGTGTCGGGGGGCTGGCTGCGGCCGGCCGTGTTCGGCGCGATGGACGGCCTGGTCACCAACATTGCGCTGATCGCCGGCGTGGGCGGCGGCGGGGTCAGCGCCCACAACCTGATCCTCACCGGCTTCGCCGGCCTGGTGGCCGGCGCGATCTCCATGGGCCTCGGCGAGTACACCAGCGTCCGCACCCAGAACGACCAGGTCGCGCACGAGCTGGCCAAGGAGCGCCGGGAGCTGGAGCGCAACCCTGAGGCGGAGGCCGAGGAGCTGGCCGGGATGTGGATCGAGCGCGGCCTGCCCCCGGAGCTGGCCCGCGAGGTGGCCCGGGCGGTCGGCCGCAATCCGGACGAGGCCCTGCGCATCCACGCGCAGGAGGAGCTGGGGGTCAACCCGGCCGAGCAGCCGAGCCCCTGGGTCGCGGCGATCTCGTCGTTCCTGTGCTTCTCGACCGGCGCGCTGGTACCGCTGCTGCCCTACCTGGTCGGCTTCCACGCGCTGTGGCTGTCGCTGGTGGTCGGCGCGGTCGGGCTATTCGTGGCCGGCGCGCTGACCGCCCGGTTCACCAGCCGGTCCTGGCTCGGCAGCGGGATCCGCCAGCTCCTGCTGGGCATGGCCGCCGCCGGCGCGACCTTCCTGATCGGCAAGGCGATCGGCATCAGCGGCCTGGGCTGACCTCCCAGACCCGCGCGAGCGGGGCGGGGCCGTCTCAACTGAACAGGTCGGGGATCTCGCCGTCCACCGGGCGGCCCCGCCGGGCCAGCTCCTCGGCCTGGGCGGCCAGCCGCTCCCGCAGCTCGGCCAGGCCCAGGCCGGCGATGCCGGTACGCCGGGTCGCGTCCGCGCCGTCCCGGAAGTAGGTGCGGCCGAGCAGGCCCTCGACCACCGCCGCCCCGACCCTCGCATCGGACAGCGCGACGAGCCCCGCGTCCGCCTCGTGCCAGGACGCCAGGTGCCGCGCGCGGCCGACACCGGCGTAGGCGAGGTACCACGCCTCGCGGGCCAGGGCGCTGAATTCGCCGGCCCCGGCCTCCGCGAGCCGCTCCAGGTGGGCGTCGCGCAGCCGGGGGTACCAGTCCTCCGGGTCGAAGGTCGGGCGCACCGTCAGGTACTGGTCGGCCGCCAGCGGCCAGGAGGTGGAGAGGGTACGGGCGTGGATCAGGTACTCCCCGGCGCAGATCACGCCCAGGTCGACGATGGTGCCGCGGATGCGCCGGGTGGCCGGGTGCGGGCCGGTGCCCGGCCGGTCGGTGACCACGACCAGGTTCAGGTCACTGTCCTCGGTGTCGTCACCGTGCGCCAGGGAACCGTGCACACCGACCGCCACGATGTCCGCCGAGAACCGCCGCCGGACCGCGTCGGTGACCTCCTCGGCCAGCGCCCAGCGCGGGTTGACCAGATAGGGGTTCGTCGGCACGACCGCCATTGTCGCCGGCCACCGCCGGGCACGCCGGATACCCGCGCCGCTCAGCCGCCGCGTGTCGCGGGTTCGACCGGTACCAGCCGGAACAGCCGGATCGTCCGCTCGGTACCCGCGGCATAGTTCTGGTACGCCGGCCAGACCCGCGTTGCCAACTGCCACAGCCGTGCCCGCTCCGCGCCCTCGGCCAGCGTCGCGCGTACCGGGATCTGCCGGCCGCGCACCTCCAGCGTGGCCGACGGGTTGGCGAGCAGGTTCGCCGACCAGCCCGGGTGGGCGGGTCCGCCCCAGTTGGACCCGACCAGCACATAGCCGTCGCCGTCCGGTACGTACAGCAGTGGCTGCCGGCGAGGCTGGCCGCTCTTGCGCCCGGTGGTCGTGATGGTGCAGGACGGCAGCCCGACCATGCCCAGGACGCTGACCCGGCCTCGAGTCAGCCGGCCCACGTACCGGTCCATCGGCACGACGGCCTTGCCGAGCCCGATGAACCAGCGCTTGCTCCCGAGCCGGCGGACGAGAGAGGTGAACGGCATCCGGTCAGTGTGTCAGTACCGTCATGGCAGCGGTACCGTCCCCGGCGCCTGGCCGGCGGCCCGCCTGAACCGGGCCGCCCGCAGTGCGCAGTCGGTCAGCGCGTCCAGGGCCCGGCGCCGGTCGTCACCGCCCGCGTCGGCCAGCGCCGCCTTCCATACGTCCCCGGTGCGCTCCTCGATCCCGACCGCCAGTCGCAGCGCGCTGGCCTGGTCGGTGACCTCGAACGGCAGGGTGTAGGCCGGGTCCGCGGCGGCCGGCGCCGGGCTCGCGCTGGCCAGCCGGACCAGCAGCCCGTCCCGCCTGGCCCGGTGCGCCGCCTCTGCCTGCTGCGCCAGTACCAGCGCCGGACCGGTCAGGTGCGCACCCAGCGCCCCGTACCCGTAGATCGCCGCGTGCTCTCCGGCCAGCGCGTCGTTCAGCGTGGTCACCCGAGCACCTCAAGGTGGCAGGCGCGGCTGGCCGCGATCGAGCCGAGCAGGCCGGCGTGCTCGGGCCGGCTGGCCAGGCAGTCCTTGACCGCCGACGCCTGGGCCGCGCGCTCCGCGCCGACGACCGCGGCCAGCGCCGCGGCCGCGTCGTCCGGTACCTGGACGCCGCTGCGGCTCGGAGTGGCGCGCGCGGCGCTCGCCGAGCCGGAGGGCGTCGCCAGTCCCATCGCGACGCGCAGGGCGTCCGCGTGCGCCCGGTGCTCGGCCAGCAGCGGGTTGAGCCGGTCGGCCAGGGTCGGCTGGGCGGCCACGGTCGCGGCGTACAGGTCGACCAGCGACTCGGTACCGGTCAGGACCGGCGCGAGGGGGTCCGGGCTCGGCGACGCCGCTGGCCGGCCCGAGCGGTCCAGGGTGCACCCGGCCAGCCCGGCGGATCCCAGCCCGCCGGCGCCGGCCAGCACCGCCAGGCGCAGCACCGCCCGTCGGGACGCGCCGCGCCCCGCGCCCGCCTCGTCCGTCCGCCACACGCGACCAAGTGAACACCATCGGCCGGCGTGTCTCCCCTCCGCCTTCCCGCCGCCCTCGGATTCCCGCAGGGACCGGCCGGTACCCAGTCGGAGCGGCGCTGGCGCATAGGGGGTTACCTCGCGTTACGCTCAGCGCAGCCGCCGTGGGGTAGATGGGGCCGCGCGGCGTGTCGGCGTGTCCGCTATGCCTACTGATCGGAGGTACGGGATGGCCCAGCGTGATCGCGCGGCGTCGCGCACCTCGCGACGCCCGGAGCAAACCGGGCGGCAGGGCGCGGACCGCCCGCGCGCCGCGGCCCGGCCGGAGGGTCCCGACCTGGCCGCGCACCGGGGCCGGCTGCGCGAGGTGATCGCGCCGGTCGTCGAGGAGACCGGTTACGACCTGGAGGACCTCGTGGTGTCCCGGGCCGGGCGCCGGCACCTGCTGCGGGTCGTTGTAGACGCGGACGGCGGGATCAGTCTGGACGAGGTCGCCGAGCTGTCCAGGGACATCTCGGCCGCGCTCGACCGGGCCGAGGAGGCCGGCGGGGAGTTCACCGCCGGCGAGTACGTGCTCGAGGTCGGCTCGCCGGGCGTGGACCGGCCGTTGACCCAGCCGCGGCACTGGCGCCGCAACGTGGGTCGGCTGGTAGCCGTGACCGCCCGTGACCGCCGGCTGACCGGCCGCATCACGGCCGCGGACGACGTCGGCGTCACCCTCGACCTGGACGGGCGGCGGGAGGTCTTCGGGTACCCGGACCTCGGCCCCGGCCGCGTGCAGATCGAGTTCGGCCGGCTGGACGACCTGGGCGACGATGAGTTGAGCGATGACGAGGAGCGAGAGGAGGACGAGGAGTGAACATCGACCTCGCGGCCCTCCGTGCATTGGAGCGAGAGCGGGAGATCCCGTTCGAGACGATTCTCGCCGCTATCGAGACGGCGCTGCTGACCGCGTACCGGCACACCGACGGCGCCAACCCGCACGCCCGGGTGGAGATCGACC
>CAZYCD010000214.1:0-8315 GCA_964645345.1 uncultured Micromonosporaceae bacterium | reverse complement strand
ACGTGGTCGCCGCCGACACCGATCACCCGCTTGATGAAGTCGGTCTCGCTCGGGTCGCCCCGCCACTCCGGTGGCGAGTTGAACACGATGATCTCGCCACGGTGCGGGTCCCGGAAGTCATAGACGAGCTTGTTCACCAGCACCCGGTCGTTGATGTTCAGCGTGTGCTGCATCGACTCGGAGGGGATGTAGAACGTCTGCAGGACGAAGGCGCGGACCAGGATGGCGACGACGATCGCGACCCCGAGGAGGATCGGAAGCTCGCGCCAGAAGTTTCCACGGCGCTCGGTCCGCGGCTCGTGCTCGTCAATCACGGGCGAAGCCTACGTCGTCGCCCCCACGCAGCGAGTCCGGAACGCGCCGGAGCGTCAGCGGGATGACGGCGCCAGGTCCCCAGAAGGGTGGTAACGAGCGGGACGGCCAAGGCCGCATCGGGCGCCTCCTGATGTGCGCCGGCCGGACGGACCGGGCGCAGGTCCGGACCGACCCGGCGGAGCGGGCCCGCCGATGACGGTTTGGGGATGGTACTGAACGTGTCTGGCGTGCCCAGGGTCGCCCAGTGGGCCTTCGGCCACACGATCACGAAAGCCTTGCCGATCACGTTGGCGATCGGTACCGGGCCCTGACATCGTGAGTCCTGGGAGACCATCCGGTGATCGCCCATGACCCAGATGTCACCCGGCGGTATGACCACCGGGTTGAACTTGCGGGGCCCGCAGTGTCCGGGCTGGGGGTCGATGTCCAGCGGCGAGTTGTCCTGGACGTAGGGCTCGACCAGCGGCATGCCGTTGACGGTCACCCGTCCCTGCGGGTCACAGCAGGCCACCGTGTCCCCGGGTAGACCGATCACCCGCTTGATGAAGTCCTTCTCGCCGGGCTGGCTGATCCCGACCAGGTCGCCGATGGTGCGCCCGAAGCGGCCCAGCAGGCTGGTGTTCTCGGTCGTGGTACCGGTCTCCGGAGCCCACACGTCGGTACCGCGGAACACCACGACGTCCCCGCGCGCCGGCTGGCGGGTGTCGTAGACGACCTTGTTCACCAGGACCCGGTCGCCGACCAGCAGCGTGTTCTCCATCGATCCGGAGGGGATGAAGAACGCCTGGAACAGGAAAGTGCGGATGAGCACGGCGAGGCAGAACGCGACGATCAGCAGCAGCGGCAACTCCTGCCACAACGGCATGTTCTTGCGCACCTGCGTGACCCGGTGGCGCCAGGCGGTCGCGCCGTGGTGGACGACCTCACCGCGACTGTGCACTCACACTCCCCGAAGGCGCGACAACCGCTCAGGGCGGCATGCTCCGAGCGGTGCCGCCAATATAGCGGGCCTACCTCAATGGAGCATGATCACGCAGAGGCGGTCGCGGACGGCTCCGCGCCGTACCCGGCCGGGCCAGTCAGGCGACCGGCTTCTCCCGCCGCTCCTTGATCTTCGCGGCCTTGCCACGCAGATCACGCAGGTAGTAGAGCTTGGCCCGGCGCACGGCGCCGCGGGTGACCACCTCGACGCGGTCCAGCGCGGGGCTGTTGATCGGGTAGGTGCGCTCGACGCCGACGCCGAAGCTGACCTTGCGGACGGTGAACGTCTCGCGCAGGCCCGCGCCCTGGCGGCGGATCACCACGCCCTGGAAGATCTGGATCCGGGAGCGGTTGCCCTCGACGACCCGGGCGTGCACCTTGAGCGTGTCGCCGGCGCGGAAATCCGGGATGTCGGACCGCTCGGACTGGGCGTCCAGAACGTCGAGCGTGTTCATCGCTGCTTCCTCGGGCTCAAGGCGCGCCGGAGCAGGGGCGCGCGGGGCTGGTTCTTGGCGTCATGGCGCCGCGAGCGTTCGCGGCAACCCCACTACTCTGCCATATCACCCGGCGAGATCTGAAATCCGGTGTCCAGGAGCACGTCGCGGTCGCGCCGGTCCAGCCCCGCCGCGGCCGGCCCGGCGAGCAGGTCGGGGCGCCGCCGGGCGGTACGGAGCAGGGCCTGGTCGCGCCGCCACCGGGCGATCCGGGCGTGGTCGCCGGACCGCAGGATCTCCGGTACCGGCAGGTCGCGCCAGGTCGGCGGCTTGGTGTAGACGGGCGCCTCCAGCAGCCCGCCGGTGTGCGACTCCTCGACCAGCGAGTCGGCGTTGCCCAGTACACCCGGCAGCAGCCGGACGACCGCCTCGAGGATCACGAGTACGGCGACCTCGCCGCCGAACAGGACGTAGTCGCCGAGGGACACCTCGCTGACCGGCATCCGCCGCTCCGCGTCGTCCAGTACCCGCTGGTCGATCCCCTCGTACCGGCCGCACGCGAAGATCAGGTGTGGCTCGGCCGCCAGCTCGTGGGCCAGCGCCTGGGTGAACGGGACGCCCGCGGGGGACGGCACCACCAGCCGGGCCGGACCGGCGGTCCCGGGCGGGGTCAGCGCGTCCAGGGCGCGCCCCCAGGGCTCCGGGCGCATCACCATGCCCGGACCGCCGCCGTAGGGCGTGTCGTCGACCGTGCGGTGTACGTCGTAGGTCCACTGGCGCAGGTCGTGGACCGCCACCTCGAGTACCCCGGCCCCCCGCGCCCGCCCGATCAGCGACAGGTCCAGCGGGCTCATGTACTCGGGGAAGATCGTGACGATGTCGACCTTCATGTGCCGACCGTCACAGTGCTCGGCCGGATCGCTTCGCGGGGCGCCGCAGGTACCGCCTTCCCTCGTCGCGCTCGCTGCGCTCGCACCCGCTGCTCAGTCCAGACGGCACCGCGCCCTGCCGCGCTCACAGTTCGAGCAGGCCCGGGGGCGGGGTCAGCACCAGCCGGCCTCCGGGTACGTCGACGGTCGGCACGATGGCGCGGACGAACGGTACGAGCGCGTCCCGCCCCTCGGTCAGGCGTACCACCAGCAGGTCCGCGGCCGGGCCGTGCTCGATGCGGACCACGTCGCCCAGCCGCTGCCCGTCCACGTCGACCACGGCGAGGCCGACCAGCTGGAAGTCGTTGAACTCGTCGGGGTCCTCGGACTCGGCGATCTCCGCGGAGTCCACGCACAACTTGACGCCGCGCAGTTCCTCAGCGCCGTCACGGTCGAGGATGCCGTCGAAGGCGATGATCAGGCGGCCCTGGTGCGGCCGGACCGCCTCGATCCGCAGCACGCCCGAGCGGGCCGTTGCGGGACCGCGGGCGGGCGGGTCGATGGCCAGCTCCGACCCGGCGGCGAAGCGCGCCGCCGGGTCGTCCGTGGTTACCTCGACGACGACCTCGCCACGGATGCCGTGTGGCCGGACGATCTGGCCTACGACAAGCTGCATGCCCAGCCTCGGGTCAGTAGGCGTCGACGATGTCGACCCGGACCCCGCGACCGCCGATCGACGTGATGACCTGGCGCAGCGCCTTGGCGGTGCGGCCGCCGCGGCCGATCACGGTACCGAGATCCTCCGGATGTACCCGCACCTCGAGCCGCTGGCCACGGCGCGAGTCGACCATCCGGACCCGTACATCGTCCGGATGATCGACAATGCCCTTGACCAGGTGCTCCAGCGCCGGCCGGAGGTTGCCGTCAGGCCTGCGTACCGCTGTCGGCACCGGTGGACTCCTCGCTGCTCGCCGGCTCGCCGGCTGCCTCGGCCCGCTCCGCCGCCACGGGCGACTCGCTCGGCGTGACCTTCTTCGCGGCCTTCTTGGCGGCCTTCGCCGGCTCGGCCGGCGCGAGACCGGCGGCGGCCTGCGACTCCGCCTCGTAGCGCGCCTTGCGGTCGACCCGCTCCGCGGCCACCTTCAGCGGCTCGGGGGCGGGCAGCCCCTTGAACTTCTGCCAGTCGCCGGTCTTCTCCAGGATCCGCTGCACCGGCTCGCTCGGCTGCGCGCCGACGGACAGCCAGTACTGGGCGCGGTCGGAGTCGACCTCGATCAGCGAGGGGTCCTCCTTGGGGTGGTACACCCCGATGTACTCGATCGCCCGACCGTCACGCTTGGTGCGGGAGTCGGCGACGACGATGCGGTACTGCGGGTTGCGGATCTTACCCATCCGCATGAGCCGGATCTTTACGGCCACAGTTGATTCGCTCCTGTGATGATGCTTGAGCGCCCGGCCGCCGTCGTGGGGTTGACGCCGGAAGGGTGTTCGTGGACTGGCAGCGCGCCCGGGGTTAGAGGGCGCCGGGCGCGTACCGGATACCAGCCGACCATTGTGCCAGATCGGTGTTACGGGCCCGGTTGCGGGGATGGGCCTCAGTATGCGCGGGCCAGGTAGGCGATCAGTTCCGGTTCGTCCTCGGAGTCCGGTACGCTGCCGTCCGCCCTGGTCAGGCACCGTACCGTCACGCCCTGGGCGTTGGCCTTGCGCTCGCCCTCGGTACCGACGGCCGCCCAGGGCAGCCGCGCCCAGCCGGTACCGGAGGCCTCCACCGCCTCCTCGAGGGTGGACACCTCGACCGTGTTGTCCACGCGCCTTGCCAGCGCCGTGTCGTACAGGGCCTTCTGGTCGGCCTCCAGCGCGGCCGCGACGGCCGCGGGCAGCTGACCGACGGGTACCGGCGTCTTGGAGCCGTCCACCCGGCGCACCAGCACCAGGTTTCCGGCGGCGAGGTCCCGCGGGCCGATCTCCACCCGTACCGGATAGCCCTTGAGCTCGGCGTCCACGGCCCGGCGGCCGAACGCGGTGTCCACCCGGTTGTCGAGCGCGACCCTGATCCCCGAGTCGCGGAGGTTTTCGTGCAGCGTCGCCGCGGCCTCGGCCACCCCCTCGCCGTCCTTGACCACCATCAGGTAGCACTGCACCGGCGCCAGCCGGGGCGGTACCCGCAGCCCGTCGTCGTCGCCGTGGCACATGATCAGGCCGCCGAGCATCCGGGTCGAAGTCCCCCAGGACGTGGTCCACGCGGTCTCCTGGGCGCCTGAGGCCCCGGAGAAGGTGATGTCGAAGGCGCGCGCGAAGTTCTGGCCCAGCTCGTGGCTGGTGCCCATCTGCAGGGCCTTGCCGTCGCCCATCATGCCTTCGAGGGTGTACGTGCTGGTGGCCCCCGCGAACCGCTCGCCGGCGGTCTTGCGACCGACGAGTACCGGCATGGCCAGCACGTTGACCATGAAGTCCTCGTAGACCTCGTGCAGGATGCGGCGCGCGTACGACCGGGCGTCGGCCTCGTCGGCGTGCGCGGTGTGCCCCTCCTGCCAGAGGAACTCGCTGGTGCGCAGGAAGACCCGGGGCCGCAGCTCCCACCGGACCACGTTGGCCCACTGGTTGAGCAGCAGGGGCAGGTCGCGGTACGAGTCGATCCACTTGGCCATGAACTCGCCGATGACCGTCTCGCTGGTCGGGCGCACCACGACCGGTTCGGCCAGCTGCTTGCCGCCGCCGTGCGTGACCACGGCCAGCTCGGGCGCGAAGCCCTCCACGTGCTCGGCCTCCCGGCGCAGGTACGACTCCGGGATGAACAGCGGGAAGTAGGCGTTCTGCGCGCCGGCCGCCTTGATCCGGGCGTCCATCTCGGACTGCATCCGCTCCCAGATGGCGTAGCCGGCCGGCCGGATGACCATGGTGCCGCGGACCGGACCGTTGTCGGCCAGCTCGGCCTTTGCCAGCACATCCTGGTACCAGCGGGGGAAGTCGTCCGCCCGGGGAGTGAGCACGCGCGCCATGGGCGCCCATTCTAGGGGCTTAACGGACGACGGTTCCGCGCAGGATGATGTGCCGCGGCGTCAGCAGCGCCCGGAGATCCTCCCGCGGGTCCTCGTCGTAGACGACCAGGTCGGCTAGGCCGCCGTCGACGAGCCCGGGAAAGCCCAGCCACTCCCGGGCTCCCCAGGAGCCGGCCCGCAGCACATCCAGCGGCGCCATACCGGCGTCGTTGTGCAGCAGGAGCATCTCCCGCGCGGCCAGGCCGTGGTCGATGCCGCCACCCGCGTCCGAGCCGACATAGACAGGTACCCCGGCCTCGACCGCCGCACGTACCACCGCCGGGAAACCCTCGCTCAGTGCCCGCATGTGCCGCGCGTACCCCGGGAACTTGTCCCTCGCGCGCTCGGCGACGTTGACCAGGGTCCGGACGTTGATCATCGTGGGTACCAGCGCGGTCCCCCGGGCCGCCATCAGGTCGATGAGGTCCAGCGACAGGCCGGTACCGTGCTCGACCGAGTCCACGCCGGCCCGCACCAGGATGTCTACGGACTCCTCAGCGAACACATGGGTGGCGACCCGGGCGCCCGCCGCGTGGGCCGCGTCCACGGCCGCCGTCAGGGTCGCCGCGTCCCAGGCCGGCGCCAGGTCGGCGACGTCCCGGTCGAGCCAGTCGCCGACCAGCTTCACCCAGCCGTTGCCGGCCTTGGCCTGCTCGGTGATGGCGGGCACGACCTGCGGCGCAGGTACCTCGACGCCGATGTCCCGCAGGTACCGGCGGGGCGGCGCGACGTGGCGGCCAGCGCGGGCCAGCCGGGGCACGTCGGGGTGGTCGTCCAGTTGGGGGTACGGGTAGGGGGAGCCGGCGTCGCGGATGGCCAGTACCCCGGCGTCCCGGTCGATCGCCGCCAGCCGAAGGGCGTCCTCGATGCCCTCGATGGGCCTCCCGCCGGGCGCGATCCCGATGTGGCAGTGCGCGTCCACCAGCCCGGGCAGGATGAACCCGCGGTCCGCGACGGTGAACGCGTCGGGTACCGGCTCGGTACTGACCCGGTCGCCGACCAGCCACAGATCGCGTACCTCGTCGTCGGGCAGCACCACGCCCCGGACATGCAACGCCATGGCGACCTGTCTACCAGGTCGGCCCGGCGTGGCGGGCCGCCGGCCCGCGGGGCCTCGCGCGCGGGCTCAGCCGTCCTTGCGCTTGTTCAGCTTGTTGAAGTCGAGCTTCGGCGGCTTGAAGCCGGCGTTCGGGTCCAACGCCGAGGGGTCCAGGCCCGGCGGCAGCGCAGGCATCCCGCCCGGGAACCCGCCGGGCAGCCCGCCGACCCTGGGCCGCCCGCCGCCCTTCGTGCCCTTGCGCTTGTTCTTCGGCGACTTGGTCGCCTTGCGCCGGCCCGGCAGACCCATCATCGGACCCATCTGCTTCATCATCTTCTGCGCCTCGGCGAAGCGGTTAAGCAGCTGGTTCACGTCCATCACGGTGACCCCGGAGCCGCGCGCGATGCGGGCGCGGCGAGAGCCGTTGATGATCTTCGGCTCCTGCCGCTCGCCGGGCGTCATCGACCGGATGATCGCGGTGACCCGGTCGAAGTGGCTGTCGTCCAGCTCGGCGAGCTGGTCCTTGACCTGACCCATGCCGGGCAGCATGCCGAGCACGTTGGCGATCGGCCCCATCCGGCGCAGCGCGGTCATCTGGTCCAGGAAGTCCTCCAGCGTGAAGGTCTCCCCGCCGGTCAGCTTCGCCGCCATCTTCTGCTTCTGGTCCTCGTCGAACGCCTGCTCGGCCTGTTCGATGAGGGTCAGCACGTCACCCATGCCGAGGATGCGCGAGGCCATCCGGTCGGGGTGGAAGACGTCGAAGTCCTCCAGCTTCTCGCCGGTGCTGGCGAAGAGGATCGGCTCGCCGGTGACGTGCCGTACCGACAGCGCCGCACCGCCGCGCGCGTCACCGTCCAGCTTGGACAGTACGACGCCGGAGATGCCCACTCCATCGCGGAACGCCTCGGCGGTGGCCACCGCGTCCTGGCCGACCATCGCGTCGACCACGAAGATCGTCTCGTCCGGCTGTACCGCGTCGCGGATCGCGGCGGCCTGCGCCATCATCTCCGCGTCGATGCCCAGCCGGCCGGCGGTGTCGACGATCACGATGTCGCGCATGTGCCGGCGGGCGTGGTCGATCGCGTCGCGGGCCACCCGTACCGGGTCGCCGACGCCGTTGCCGGGCTCCGGCGCGTAGACCTCGACGCCGGCCCGCTCCCCGAGCACCTGGAGCTGGTTGACCGCGTTCGGCCGCTGGAGGTCGGCGGCCACCAGCATCGGCTGGTGGCCCTGGCCCTTCAGCCAGCGGGCCAGCTTGCCGGCCAGCGTGGTCTTACCGGAGCCCTGGAGGCCGGCGAGCATGATCACGGTTGGCGGTTGCTTCGCGAAGCGCAGCCGGCGGGTCTCCCCGCCGAGCACACCGACCAGCTCCTCGTGCACGATCTTGATGACCTGCTGGGCCGGGTTGAGCGCCTGGTGCACCTCGGCGCCGCGCGCACGCTCCTTCAACGTGGCGATGAACGCCCGGACCACGGGCAGCGCCACGTCGGCCTCGAGCAGGGCCAGCCGGATCTCCCGAGCGGTCGCGTCGATGTCCGCCTCGGACAGCCGCCCCTTACCGCGCAGCTTGGTGAAGATCCCGTTGAGCCGGTCGCTCAGCGTGTCAAACACGGCGTTTCAACCTCGATGTCGGAGT
>CAZYCD010000213.1:0-8357 GCA_964645345.1 uncultured Micromonosporaceae bacterium | reverse complement strand
CGGCGACGCGATCGCCCAGCTGCTGACCAGGATCGGCGCGCACGGCAGCGTGCTGTCCTGGGAGGAGCGGCGGGTGCGCCGCGAGGTGCGCGCCACCGCCAACCGGCTGGCCAACTTCGATGACGCCAACCTGCGCCGCTCGGCACGGGCGGCCGTCGCCGCGGCGGCCCGAGTCACCCGCGCGCTGGAGATCCTCTCCGAGGACGCGCCCACGCACCTGACCATCGCCGGGCAACTGCGGCTGGAGCACCGGCAGGCGTCGCTGGAGGAGCTGGGCGCGCTGGCCGACCCGCCGCTGACCAAGGACGCCATCGCCGGCCGGATCCGCCGGCTGCTCGCGTTGGCCGACAAGCGGGCCCGCGACCTCGGCATCCCGGACACGGAAGCGGCGGTCACCCCCGAAATGCTGGCTTCTTAGCCGGCGACGCCTGCGGAGCCGGCCCGGCCGGCTTTCGATAGCCGGCGACGCCTGCGGAGCCGGCTCCGGCCGGCGTTCGACAGCCCGGGGGTACCGGCGGCCGGAGCCGGCCGGTTGGGTAAGGTCGTCATGTTCGGCGACGAGGCCGATGCGTCGCCCGTGACCCGACCCGGCGACCGTGCCGGGGTCAGGGCGGACCAACCATCACGACTGCGGCAAGGAGATGGATCCTTTGACCATCCGGGTTGGCATCAACGGCTTCGGCCGGATCGGCCGTAACTTCTACCGGGCTGCCCTCGCCCGGGGCGCCGACATCGAGCTGGTGGGCGTCAACGACCTCACCGACAACAACACCCTGGCGCACCTGCTCAAGTACGACAGCATCCTGGGCCGGCTGGGCCAGGAGGTGAAGGCCAGCGCCGACGAGATCAGCGTCGGCGGCCACACCTTCAAGGCGTTGGCCGAGCGGGACCCGGCCAAGCTCCCGTGGGGCGACCTGGGCGCGGACGTCGTCATCGAGTCCACCGGCCTGTTCACCGACGCCGAGAAGGCCAAGGTGCACGTTGCCAACGGCGCCAAGAAGGTCATCATCTCGGCGCCGGCCAAGAACGAGGACGTCACGCTGGTCATCGGCGTCAACGACGCCAGCTACGACCCGGCCAAGCACACGATCATCTCGAACGCCTCGTGCACGACCAACTGCCTGGCCCCGATGGCCAAGGTGCTGCACGAGACCTTCACCATCGAGCGCGGCCTGATGACCACCATCCACGCGTACACGCAGGACCAGAACCTGCAGGACGGTCCGCACAAGGACCTGCGCCGGGCCCGGGCCGCCGCACTGAACATCGTGCCGACCTCGACCGGCGCCGCCAAGGCGATCGGCCTGGTGCTGCCCGAGCTCAAGGGCAAGCTCGACGGGTACGCGCTGCGGGTGCCGGTACCGACCGGCTCCGCCACCGACCTGACCTTCACCGCCGGCCGGGAGACCTCGGTCGAGGAGGTCAACGCGGCGATGAAGGCGGCCGCGGAGGGCCCGCTCAAGGGCATCCTGGTCTACACCGAGGACGAGATCGTGTCGACCGACATCGTCACCGACCCGGCCTCCTGCATCTTCGACTCCGGCCTGACCAAGGTGATCGGCAACCAGGTCAAGGTCGTCGGCTGGTACGACAACGAGTGGGGCTACTCCAACCGCCTGGTCGACCTGGTCGCTCTGGTGGGTTCGAGCCTGTGAAGTCCCTCGACGAACTGCTCGGCGAGGGCGTTCGGGGTCGGCGCGTCCTGGTGCGCGCCGACCTGAACGTCCCGCTCGACGGCGACACCATCACCGACGACGGCCGCATCCGCGCCGTCCTGCCGACACTGACGGCGCTGCGCGACGGTGGCGCGCGGGTGGTGGTCATGTCGCACCTGGGGCGGCCCAAGGGCGCGCCGGAGCCGAAGTACAGCCTTGCGCCGGTGGCGCGCCGCCTCGGCGAACTGCTCGGCGACGAAGTGGCCTTCGCCAGCGACACCGTCGGCGAGTCGGCGACGTCCACTGTGGAGGGTCTGAGCGACGGCCGGGTGGCGCTGCTGGAGAACCTGCGGTTCGAGCCGGGGGAGACCAGCAAGGACTCCGCCGAGCGGGAGGCCTTCGCGGCCAAGCTTGCCGCCTTCGGTGAGTCCTACGTGGACGATGCGTTCGGCGCGGTGCACCGCAAGCACGCCAGCGTCTACGACGTACCGAAGCTGCTGCCGGCCTACGCGGGCGGCCTGGTTCGTCGGGAGCTGGAGGTGCTCGGCCGGCTGACCGGCGAGCCCGAGCGGCCCTACGTCGTGGTGCTGGGCGGCAGCAAGGTGTCGGACAAGCTCGCGGTCATCGAGGCGCTCGCGCCGAAGGTCGACGAGCTGCTGATCGGCGGGGGCATGTGCTTCACCTTCTTCAAGGCCCTCGGCTACGAGGTCGGTGACTCGCTGCTCGAGGACGACATGGTGCAGACCTGCCGGGACCTCCTCGCCCGGTACGCGGGCAAGCTCAAGCTGCCCACCGACGTGGTCATCGCCGACCGGTTCGCCGAGGACGCGCAGACCCGGACGGTACCCGACAGCGAGATCCCCGCCGGCTGGCGCGGACTGGACATCGGGCCGATCAGCGTCGCTGCCTTCGCCGAGGCGCTGGCGCCCGCGAAGACGGTGTTCTGGAACGGGCCGATGGGCGTGTTCGAGCTGGCTCCGTTCGCCGCCGGTACCCGCGGGGTGGCGGAGGCCATCACGAAGGTCGACGGGTTCACCGTCGTCGGCGGCGGCGACTCGGCGGCGGCGGTACGCCAGCTCGGGCTGGACGAGTCGGCGTTCGGGCACATCTCGACCGGCGGCGGAGCCTCGCTGGAGTTCCTGGAGGGCAAGACCCTGCCCGGCGTCGAGGCACTGGGATGAGCGGCGCCGACCGCCGGCCGCTGATGGCCGGCAACTGGAAGATGAACCTCAATCACCTCGAGGCCATCGCGCTGACCCAGAAGCTGGCCTTCAGCCTGCCCGAGAAGCAGCTGAACGAGGTCGAGGTGGTGGTACTGCCGCCGTTCGTCAGCCTGCGCAGCGTGCAGACCCTCATCGACGGCGACAAGCTGCTGCTCGGGTACGGTGCGCAGGACCTGTCGCCGCACGCGAACGGCGCCTACACCGGAGACGTGTCCGGCGCGATGCTCGCGAAGCTCGGCTGCCAGTACGTGGTCGTCGGGCACTCGGAGCGGCGCCAGCACCACCAGGAGAACGACGCGACGGTGGCGGCGAAGCTGCGCGCCGCGCTCGCCAATGGGATCGCGCCGATCCTGTGCGTGGGTGAGGGCATCGAGATCCGCGAGGCGGGCGGGCACGTCGAGCACTGCGTGACCCAGCTTGACGCCGCTCTGACCGGCCTGTCGGCCGAGCAGGTGGAGAAGGTCGTGGTGGCGTACGAGCCGGTCTGGGCGATCGGTACCGGCAAGACCGCCACGCCGGAGAACGCCCAGGAGGTCATCGGCGCCATCCGGTCCCGGATCGCCGAACTCCAGCCCGGCCCGACGGCCGAGCGGGTCCGCCTGCTGTACGGCGGGTCGGTGAAGTCGAGCAACGTCAAGGAGATCATGGCCGGCAAGGACGTGGACGGCGCGCTGGTGGGCGGGGCGAGCCTCGACGCCGACGAGTTCGTCAAGATCTGCCGGTTCAAGCAGGCGTGACGGGTGGGCTCCGGTCCACCGACCGGAGCCCGCTATCCTTGGTTGGCTGCCACGCCGGCACGCGCATGGAGAGGACTGAGCACCGCCATGATCTGGTTCGCGTACACCTTGATCGTGTTCCTCGTGATCACCAGTGTGCTGCTCACCCTGCTGATCCTGCTGCACCGCGGCAAGGGCGGGGGTCTGTCGAGCATGTTCGGCGGTGGCGCCGCGTCGAGCCTGGCGGGGTCGTCCGTCGCCGAAAAGAACCTTGACCGGTACACGGTGCTTGTCGGTATTATCTGGTTCGCCTGCATTGTCGGTCTGGGGTTGTGGCTCCGGATCGCGATGAGCGGTTCCTGAGTACCCTTTTTCGTCCTAGACTCGGGCACGCGTCCCGAGTCGGGCCGCATGGCTTCCTCCCCAGCCGGTGGTAGTCCGTCGCCCTGCAAGCCGACGACAGGAGCGAAACAGCCGTGGCCAGTGGTAACGCCATTCGTGGGATACGTGTCGGCTCGGGGCCGATCCGGGCCGATGAACGCTGCGAGCCGGTACCGAGCCGGAGAATCGCGTACTGGTGCGCCCGGGGTCACCGGATCGAGCCGCTGTTCGCGGCCGATGCCCCGGCACCCGCGCAGTGGGAGTGCCCCCGCTGCGGCCAGCCAGCCGGCCGGGACGAGAAGCACCCGCCCGGCGCGGCACGGGTCGAGCCGTACAAGAGCCACCTGGCATACGTGAAGGAGCGGCGTACCGAGGCCGAGGGCGCGGCGATCCTCGACGAGGCGCTGCGCCGGCTGCGGCAACGCCGCGGCGAGGAGTAAGGGCGACCGGTCGGCGCCGTTTCGGCCGCTGCCGCCCGGCTGACGGGAGACTCCGCTAGCGGAGGCTGCGGACCTTCAGGGGTACCTGGGCAGCCGCCGCGCGGTCGAGGAGCCACAGGGTGCGCTCCACCCCGTGCACACCGGCCGCGGGTACCTGCACCGGACCGGCCCCGGACAGCGCCATCCCGACCGCCGCGGCCTTCTCGGTACCGGCCGCCAGCAGCCACACGTCCTCGGCGGTGTTGATGGCCGGGATCGTCAACGAGAGCCGGGTCGGGGGCGGCTTCGGGCAGCCCCGTACCGCGGCCACCGGGCGGTGCTCGTAGGCCGCCGGAGCCTCCGGGAACACCGACGCGACGTGGCCCTCCTCGCCGACGCCGAGCAGCAGCACATCGAAGTGGGGAAGCTGTTCGCTGCCCGGGCGCGCCGCGGCGGCCAGGTCGGCGGCGTACGCGGCGGCGGCCGCCTCGGGGTCGTCACCGGTCGGACCGTCCGAGGCGGGCATCGGGTGTACCCGCGCCGGGTCGAGTGGGAGCTGGTCGAGCAGCGCGGAGCGGGCCTGGGTCTCGTTGCGGTCGGGGTGGCCGTCCGGCAGGAAGCGTTCGTCGCCCCACCACACGTCCACCCGCGACCAGTCCACCGCCTCGCGGGCCGGGCTGCCGGCGACAGACGCGTAGACGGCCGCGGCGATGCGGCCGCCGGTCAGCACGATCGACGCCACGCCGCGGGCGGCCTGTGCGTCCACCAGCCGGACCACCAGGCGGGCCGCCGCCGCGTGTGCGAGCACGTCCGGGTCCGAATGGACCACCACTCCGGTCTGGCTCACGCGGGGGATCCGGCGGGCGCGCCGTCGGGCAGCGAGGCGGCCGGGGCGTCCGGGCGCTCCGACACCGCCGGGTCCTTCCAGATGTGTACCCGGTTCGGGCTGCGGTCCTGCAGTCCGGACATGCCCGCCAGCGCGCCCAGCGCCTCCGCGTAGATCTGGTCGGCGTCCAGCCGGCGCAGCTCCTCGGCCAGCTCGTCGCCCAGCGGCCGGCGTACCAGCGGCAGCTGCCGCTCCACCTGTCCGGTGCGGCTGAACGTCGCCGTACCGTCCTCCCGGGTCAGCCGCAGCACGTCGCCGTTGGCACAGGTCAGCTCGACCGTGCGCAGCCTCGGGTACTGCGTGGTGGGCTCGGCGACCGGGGTGATGCCCAGCCGCGCGGCGAGCCAGCCGCGCATCAGCGCCGCGGTCGGGTCGTGCTCGGGTGCGATCACCGTCGCCCCGGTGACTTGGGCGTCCAGCGTGTCGAACGCGCCGGCGACCAGGGTGCGCCACGGGGTGATCCGGGTCCAGGCCAGGTCGGTGTCGCCGGGGGCGTAGTCGGCCGCCCGCTGGCGCAGCGCGGCCACCGGGTCCATGGCCTGGGCCGCGTCGGTGACCCGGCGGTCGGCGACGACACCGAGGAAGTCGTAGGCGATGTGCTCGGGGGGTTCCTCGTGCCACCAGGCGACCACCGGCACGTCCGGCGCGAGCAGCGGCATGACCACCGACTCCGCGTGCAGCGCGAGCCGGCCGTACATGCGCATCACGACCGCCTCGCACGGCCCCAGGCGGCCGCCCACGACGATCTCCGCGTCCAGCCGGTTGACCTCACGGGTGACGTCGCTGCGCACGACGATGAGCAGCCGGCACGGGTGCTGCGAGGCGGCGATGGTGGCGGCCGCCTCGGCCTCCCGCACCCGCTTCTCGTCGACGACCGCGATCAGGGTCAGGGCCAGGCCGCTGGTCACCCCGCCCGCGCTGCGCCGCTCGGCCGACAGGGCCTTGACCACCTCGGCACCTGTGGTGTCCCACAGACCGATCATGCAATCCTCCGTATTGTCTGCCCGGTCATGCCCGGCGCCACTGTCGGCCGTCCCGCGCGAGGAGATCGTCGGCGGCGCGGGGCCCCCACTCGCCGGAGCGGTACGTCTCCGGCTTGGTGCCGGCCCAGGCCGCCTCCAGCGGGTCGATCACCCGCCAGCTCGCCTCGACCTCGGCCGCGTCCGGGAACAGCGTCCGGTCGCCGATCAGCACGTCGAGGATCAGGCGCTCGTACGCCTCGGGGGAGGAGTCGGTGAACGCCTCGCCGTACTGGAAGTCCATCGTGATGTCGCGGACCTCCATGGTGGTGCCCGGTACCTTGGAGCCGAACTTGAGCGTGACGCCCTCGTCGGGCTGTACCCGGATCACCAGCTGGTTGGCGCCGAGCATCTCGATGTCGGCGGCGTGGAACGGCAGGTGCGGCGCCTTCTTGAACAGCACCGCGATCTCGGTCACCCGGCGGGGCAGCCGCTTGCCCGCGCGGATGTAGAAGGGCACGCCGGCCCAGCGACGGTTCTGGACGCCCAGCTTCACGGCCACGTACGTCTCCGTGGTCGAGTCCGCCGGTACCTGCTCCTCCTCGTGGTACCCGACGGCCCGCTCTCCGGCGACCCAGCCCGCCAGGTACTGGCCGCGGACGGTGTCGGCGATGATGTCCTTCGGCAGCGCGATGGCCCGGATCACCTTCAACTTCTCGGTGCGGATCTCGGTCGCGTCGAAGCTGGTCGGCTCCTCCATCGCGGTCATCGCGAGCAGTTGCAGCAGGTGGTTCTGCAGCACGTCCCGGGCGGTACCGGTGGCGTCGTAAAAGGCCGCCCGGGTACCGATGCCCACGTCCTCGGCCATGGTGATCTGCACCGAGTCGACGTACTTCGAGTTCCACACGGGCTCGAAGAGGGCGTTGGCGAAGCGCAGCGCGAGGATGTTCTGCACCGTCTCCTTGCCCAGGTAGTGGTCGATGCGGAACACGTCCTGGGCGGTGAACACGTCGTCGACCAGGGCGTTGAGCTCGCGGGCCGAGTTCAGGTCGGTACCGAAGGGCTTCTCGACCACGACCCGCCGCCAACCCCCGGACGCCTCGTTGTCGGCCATCCGGGTCCGGCCCATCTGCTTGAGTACCGTCGGGAACGCGGCCGGCGGGATGGACAGGTAGAAGGCGGCGTTGCCCTGGATGCCGTGGCTGTCGCGCAGGTCGTCCAGGTTGGCGGCCAGCGCGTCGAACGAGGAGTCGTCGTCGAACGAGCCGGGCACGAACTTGATGTTGCCGGCGAGCCGTGCCCAGACCTCCTCGCGCCAGGGGGTACGCGCGTGGTCCTGCGCGGCCTTGCGGGCCAGCGCCTCGAAGTCGCCGTCGCCCCAGTCCCGGCGGGCGAAGCCGAGCACGACGAAGCCGGACGGCAGCATGCCGCGGTTGGCCAGGTCGTACACGGCCGGGATGAGTTTCTTGCGGGCCAGGTCGCCGGTCACGCCGAAGATGACCAGGGCGCACGGCTCCGGGATCCGGGGCAGCCGGCGGTCCTGGGGATCACGCAGCGGGTTGTCGGTCATCTCAGGTCCTCCGCGGCGGCGAGCAGCTGGGCTACCCCGGCGGCCCGGTCGGTCAGGTGCAGGTGCAGCAGCGGCCGGCCACGGCCGGTCAGCGCCTGGCGGTCGCCGGCCGCCTGGGCCGCCTGAAGCGTGCCGAAGGTGTACGGCTTGCCCGGTACCGGCAGGTCCTCGGTGACCGCGCCGGTGATCTGGAGGAACGAGCCGACCTGCGGCCCGCCCTTGTGGAACTGTCCGGTGGAGTGCAGGAAGCGCGGTCCCCAGCCGAAGGTGACCGGTCGCTCCTGACCCGCCCGGGCCAGCAGCGCCCGCAGCTTCGCGGCGTCCGCGTCGGCGAACCGGTCGAGGTACGCCATGACCGCGAGGTACCCGCCGGTGTCGATGCCGTTGACGAGGTCGCGCAGCGCCTCCTGGACGGTGACCGCGATGTCGCCGTAGACCTCGATGGCACCGTCCACAACGGACGGTCCCTCCTCGGGCAGGCCGGCGTCCAGGATGTGCTTGGTGTTGTCCTTGGACTCGGTCACGTTGGGCTGGTCGAACGGGTTGAT
>CAZYCD010000212.1:0-8420 GCA_964645345.1 uncultured Micromonosporaceae bacterium | reverse complement strand
TGGACGAGCCGCTGCGGGTGGCCGTGGCCGGCCGCCTGAAGGCGGGCAAGTCCACACTGGTCAACGCGTTGATAGGCCGCCGGGTAGCGCCAACCGGGGCGGGCGAGTGCACGCGGGTGGTGACCCAGTTCCGGTACGGGACGGCCGACCGGGTGGACGTGGTGCGCCGGGACGGTACCCGGGTGCCGCTGCCGATGGACGCTGCCGGCATGGTGCCGGCGCGGCTGGGTACCCCGCAGGCCGAAATCTCCTATGTGGACGTCGCGCTGACCAGCGACCGGCTGCGTGACCTGATCGTGGTGGACACCCCCGGGCTGTCCTCGGCAACGGCCGGGATCAGCGGCGGCACGCGCCAGTACCTGTTCACGCAGCCGCCGCTCGACCCCGACCTCGACGACGCGTCGGCGGCGGCGCTGGCCGGTGCCGAGGCGATCGTCTACGTGTTCACCCAGGCGGTGCGCGCCGACGACGTGGCGGCGCTGGAGTCGTTCCGCGCGGTGTCGGCCCGGGTGTCCGGCAACCCGGTCAACTCGCTGGGCCTGTTCAGCAAGGTGGACAAGCTGGCCGGCGGGGGCGGCGACCCGTGGCCGGTGGCCGGGCCGCTGGCCGCCGCGCAGGCCGGGCTGCTGCGCCGGGTGCTGTCCGACGTGGTACCGGTGGTGGGGCTGCTCGCCGAGACGACCGAGGCGGGCCGGTTGACCGACGCGGACACCGCCGCGCTGCGCGACCTGGCGGCCTGCCCGACCGGCGAGCGGGCGGTGCTGCTGGCCTCGGTGGACCTGTTCGTCAACCGGGACTGCCCGGTACCGCAGGCGGCCCGCCGCCGGCTGCTGGAGCGGCTGGACCTGTACGGGGTGGCGCTGGCCGTGTCGCGCCTGGCGGACTCGCCGCGGCTGTCAACCGGTGAGCTGCTGCGCGACCTGCACCGGGCGTCCGGGTTCCCCCGGCTGCGGCGCGCGCTGGACGAGGCGTTCCGGTGGCGCGCCGACGCGATCAAGGCGGGCAACGCGCTGGCCGCCCTGGACCGGGTGGCCGCCGCGGCCGCGCCGGACGACCGGGAGGCGCTGCGCGACGCCGTGGAGGAGCTGGTGGCCCGGCCGGAGTACCACCGGCTGCGCCTGCTGACCGCGGTGCAGGCGGTGAGCGCCGGTGAGGTGCCGCTGCCGGAGCCGATGGAGCGGGAGCTGACCCGGCTGGCGCTGTCCGAGGACCCCGGCTTCGTCCTCGCCCTGCCCGGGGCGGCCGCGGGCGAGTTGGGCGCCGCGGCGCGGGCGGCGGCCGTGCGGTGGCGGGCGTTCGCGGTGGCCGACGCGACCCCGGCGCAGTCGCGGGTGGCGCTGGTCGCGCACCGCGGCTTCCACCTGCTGTCCCAGTCGCTGCTGGGCTCAGCGGCGGGCCAGCCGGGAGCGGGGGTGGCGCCGTGACCGGGCCGGCCCGCGACCGGGACCTGCTCGGTCAGGTCCGCGCCGGCGTGGACGCCGTGCTGGCCTACCTGCGCGGGGCGGACCCGGACGCCGCCGCCGAACTGGCCGCGCTACGCGGCCGGGAACTGGTCCGGCCGGCGATCGCCGTCGTCGGCGAGACCAAACGCGGCAAGAGTTCGCTGGTCAACGCGCTGATCGGGGTACCGGGCCTGTCGCCGGTCGACACGGCCGTCGCCACCTCCGCGTACCTCGAGTTCGGGCACGGTACCGGACCTGCCGCGCTGGCCCACGTACCCGGCCGGGAGGAGCCGGTACCGCTGTCGCCGGCCGACCTGCGGGACTGGGGTACCGTGCTGGGCCGCCTGCCCGAGGGGGTACGCCCGCCCCGCCGGATCGAGGTGACCCACCCGGCGCCGCTGCTGCGGTACCTGACCCTGGTCGACACGCCCGGCGTCGGCGGGCTGGACGCCGCCCACGCCGAGATCGCGCTGGACGCGGCCACCCGGGCCACCGCCCTGCTGTTCGTGGTCGACGCGTCATCCCCGTTCACCCAGCCCGAGCTGGACTTCCTGGTGGAGGCGGCGAAGCGGGTCAACGTGGTGGTGTTCGCCCTGACGAAGATCGACGGGTACCCGGGCTGGCGCACCATCCTCGACGACAACCGCGCCCAGCTGCTCGCCCTGGCGCCCCGGTTCGGCTCCGCCCCCTGGTACCCGGTCTCCGCCCGGCTGGCCGAGCTGGCCCTGACCACGCCCGGCGCCGGTAGCGCAGAGCTGGTCGCCGAGTCGCGCGTGGCCGGCCTGCAGCACGCCCTGGTGGAGCTGGCCGGCCGGGGTCACCTGCTGGACCAGGCGAACGTGCTGCGCGCCGGGCGCACCGAGCTGGTCCGGGTGGACCAGGACCTTGGCCGGAGGATCGCGGCGACCGAGCCGGACCCGGCCGACGCGGAGAAGGCCCGGCAGGAGCGGGCGGCGCTGTCGGCCCGCAAGCGGGTCGAGGCGCGGCAGTGGTCGCTGGCGCTGAACACGGAGACGCAGCGGGCGCGGGTGGAGGTGACCGCGCTGCTGCGCCAGTACGCCGGGCAGTTGCAGGAGGACCTGCTGGGCCGGCTGGACCGGGCGGGCGCGGCGCAGCGCGCGCAGCTACCCGGCGAGGTGGACGGGGCGCTGCAGGCGCTGTCCATCCGGCTGTCGCACGACCTCCAGCAGCGCTTCGCGCAGGTCGGCGAGCGGGTACTGGCGCAGGTGTTCGCGCCGCAGGAGCTGGCGGAGGTACTCGGCCGGGTGAACGCCGGGCTGCGCCACGCGCTGGTCAGCAAGCCGCGCCGGGACGCCCCGGCCGGCGACGGGGCGATCGTGGTGGTGTCCTCGGCCGGGATGGCGATGATGGCCGGCCGGTACGGCACGCTCGGCGCGTCCGCGCTGGGTCTGGCGGGGCTGGCCGGCGCGGGCCTCATCATCCCGGTCGTCGGCGTGGGGCTGGGGCTGGGCGTGGGCGCGTTCCTGGTGTGGAAGCGGCGGGCTCTGGCCGACGCGCAGCAGCAGCGGGCCTGGCTGCGGGAGGTGGTCGGTGAGGCGCGGGCGACGCTGTCCGACGAGATCGCGCAGCGGTTCACCGACCTGCAGTACGCGCTGACGGTGGCCCTGGACGACGCGGTCGAGCGGCGGCTGGCCAGGCTGGACGCGCACATCGCGGAGATCGACCGGGCGCTGGCCGAGGACCGGGCCGGCCGGGCGCGACGCCGGGCCGAGCTGGTCGCCCAGCGGGAGGCGCTGCGCGCCCGGGTCACCCAGGTGGACGAGGTGCTGGCCCGGGTACGGCAGCTGATGCCGGCCGGGGCGGCGGAGGTGGAGGTAGCCGGTGGACCACCATGACGACTGGATGCACTGGCCGCCGGACGAGCCGGGTCAGCACGGCGACCCGGCCGGGCACGGCGAGGCCGGGCACGGTGACGCGCCGCACGAGCTGGGCGAGCCCGGCGGGCACGGTGACGACCTGGGCGGCGACCCGTTCGGCGGCGACCATCTCGCGGGTGTGAGCGACCACGACGGAAACGGGGCCGGGGACGACGACCCGTCCGGCCACGACCCGTACGGCGCGGCGGACCTGCGGCACGACGCGGACCTCGGCGACGCGCCCGACCACCACACCGTGTCCATCGTGGACGGACCCGGTGCGGCCGAGGCCGGGATCGACGCGCACGTCGTGGGCGTGGACCACGACATCCCGCCGGGCGACGCGCCCGACCCGGACTTCCCGCCGCCGCTGGACCTGCCGGACCGGCCGGAGCCGGTCGACGGGTACCCGTGGAGCGACCCGGCCACCCTGGGAGACATCGGTACCGTCACCGGCGCCCCGCAGCTCGCCGACGGCGGGCCGCCAGTGGACGACCTGCTGTCCTACGCCGGCATGGACCCGCCCGGCCCGGGCGTGGACCCGTGGGCCGCGATGGTCGACTCCGACGACCCGGCGGTCAGCGCCCTGGCCCGATGGTGGGGCCCGGCGACCTGACCTCGCCGGCTCAGCTCGCCAGCAGGCCGGCCAGCACGGCGGCGGCGAGCAGCACCAGTGCCAGCACGACGAACGTCGCCACCTTCACCGGGTCGGAGCGCCGCGCCGGGTACCCGACGAGCGCGGGTACCGGCGTGACCGGCGACAGCGGCGCTACCGGCGAAACGGGGCGGGCTGGTACCGGGTGGGCCGGGGTCACCGGCGCGGGACTCACCGGTGGCGTGCTCACCGGCCGGGCCGGCTCGGGCGCGGCGAGCGGCCGCTGTGCCGGCGGGACGATGGTCAGCGCGCCCTGCACCACGACGGTCTCAGGCTGCTCCAGGGTGGTGGGCGCCACGCCCAGCTCGGTGTGGATCAGGTGGGCGGCCAGCGGGATGCGGCTCGACCCGCCGACCAGGAAGATGCCCGCGAGGCCGGTGGCGGACAGCCCGGCACCGGTCAGCGTGCGGGCCAGGCAGGACACCGTGCGCAGCAGGTACGGGCGCAGCAGCTCCTCCAGCTCCGGCCGGGTCAGGTGCGCCTCGATGTCCAGTACCGGCAGCGGGATGTCCGCGCTCGCCGTGCGGGAGAGCATCTCCTTGGCCGCCCGCACGTCGTCGTACAGGGTGCGCCGCGCCCGCCGGCCCTGCGCGTCCACCGGCGCCAGCAGGGAGCTCCACTGTGGACGGTCCATGCCCACCGTCCGGCCCAGGTACCCGACGACCGCGTGGTCGAAGTCGAGCCCGCCGACGTCGGTCAGGCCGTCCTCGGCCAGCACGTCGAACCCCGTCGGGGTACGTCGCACCACGGTCGCGTCGAAGGTGCCGCCGCCCAGGTCGTAGATGGCCAGGCAGCCACCGACCGGTACCGACCCGCCGAGCACCGCGGTGAAGTAGGAGGCGGCCGCGACCGGCTCGGGTACCAGCCTGGGCTCGGGCAGGCCGGCGAGCGCGGCGCCGGCGGTGAGCACCGCGCGGCGGCGCTGCCCCCACCGGGCCGGGTGGGTCAGCCGCACCTCGTGCGGCGGCCCGCCCAGCACCCGGTGCGCCTCCGCGGACACCTGCTCCAGCACCGCCCCGAACAGCCGCTCCACCGGCACCTCGGCGTCGCCGAGCAGCACCTGCCCGTCGTCCACGCGCCGCTTGGGGCTCGGCTCGAACCGGCCGGGGTCGATCCGGGCGTGCCGCTCCGCGTCCCGGCCGACCAGCAGCCGGCCCTCCGGCGTCAGGTAGGCGGCGCTGGGCATCAGCGGAGCGCCGTCGAACAGCAGCGCCCGGTGCCGGCCGTCCGGGGTGCGCACCATGGCCGCGGTGTTGGAGGTACCGAGGTCGACGGCGAGCACGCGCATGTGCGCCACCCTAACTGTGTACTGTGCGGCCCGTGGGCAGCCGCTACCCGTTCCTGGACGCACCGACCCCGCTGGCCTTCGCACACCGAGGCGGAGCCGCGTACGGCGACGAGAACACGGTGGCCGCGTTCGGCCGCGCGGTCGAGCTGGGCTACCGGTACCTGGAGACCGACGTGCGGGCCTCCGCCGACGGGGTACCGGTGGTGTTCCACGACGACACCCTGGCCCGGATGCTGGACCGGCCGCAGCGGGTCGCCGACCTGCGCTGGGCGGACCTGGCCACCATCCGCTCCGGCGGCGAGTCGGTGGTACCCCGGCTGGACTCGGTCCTGGAGACGTGGCCCGAGGTGCGGTTCAACATCGACGTCAAGTCCGACGACGCGGTGGATCCCGTGGTGGACGTGGTGCGGCGGACGAACGCGCTACCGAGGGTGCTGCTGGCCGCGTTCTCCGACGCGCGTACCGCGAGGATGCGCGCCGCCCTCGGCCCGGACCTGGCCACCTCGCTGGGCCCGCGGGCGGTGGCCGCCCTGTGGCTGTCCTCCCGGGCCGGGCGCGGCGGCCTGCGGGCCACCCGCGGCCTGGCCGCCGCCCAGGTACCGCCACGCTCCGGGCGGATGCCCGTGGTCGACCGGCGGTTCGTCGCCCACGCCCACCGGCTCGGGCTGCAGGTCCATGTCTGGACCATCGACGAACCCGCCCAGATGCACCACTTACTCGATCTCGGTGTTGATGGCATCATGACCGATCACATCACCGTGCTGCGGGACGTGTACCGCGACCGCGGCTGCTGGACGGGAGAGGCATGACCACCGAGTCCACCGCCCCACCTGGCGGCTACACCGTCGCGGACACGGTCCAGGACCCGTCCGACCGGCGGGAGCGGTTCGGCTGGTACGCCTACGACTGGGGACCCTCGGCGTTCCGGGCCACCGTGGTCACCGTGTTCCTCGGCCCGTACCTGGGCACCGTCGCCGACCGGGCAGCCGACGCCCGGGGTCTGGTCCACCCGCTGGGCATCCCGGTGGCCTCCGGCTCCCTGTTCGCCTACACCGTGTCGCTGTCGGTACTGCTGACCGTTTTCGTGCTGCCCGTGGTCGGCGCGATCGCCGACCGGTCGGCGCACAAGAAGACGATGCTCGGCCTGTTCGCCTACCTGGGCGCCGCGGCAACCGTCGGGCTGGTCTTCCTCACCGGTACCCGCTACCTGCTGGGCGCCCTGCTGTTCCTGCTGGCCAACATCGCCTACAACGCGGCCGCGGTGGTGTACAACTCGTTCCTGCCGCAGATCTCCACTCCGGACCAGCGCGACCGGGTCTCCACCATCGGCTGGTCCGTCGGGTACATCGGCGGCGGCATCCTGCTCGCCATCAACCTGGCCGCCCTCACGCTGCTCGGCGACCACAACAAGGCCGAGGTCGCCCGCTGGTCGATCGTGTCCGCCGGGCTGTGGTGGGCGGCGTTCACCACGATCCCGCTGGTGCGGCTGCGCAACCGGCCGGCCTCGGCCGGCGAGCACCGGGGCTCGGTGCTGACCGACGGGTTCCGCCAGCTCGGGCACACCCTCAAGGGCATCGCCGGGTACCCGCTGACCCTGTTCTTCCTGGTCGCGTACCTGATCTACAACGACGGCATCCAGACGGTCATCTCGCTGGCCAGCGTGTACGCGGACAAGGAGCTGGGCCTGAGCCAGTCGGTACAGGTGGAGACGATCCTGCTGGTGCAGTTCGTGGCCTTCGCCGGCGGCCTGCTGCTGCTGCGCGTCGCGGGCCGCATCGGCGGCTGGAAGACGGTACTGGCCAGCCTGGTGGTGTGGTGTGTGGCCATCGGCCTCGCCTTCGGCCTGCCGGCCCACCGGCCGCTGCTGTTCATCCTGCTCGGCGCGCTGATCGGCCTGGTGCTCGGCGGCAGCCAGGCGTTGAGCCGGTCGCTGTTCAGCCAGCTCATTCCGCGCGGGCAGGAGGCCGAGTACTTCGGGCTCTACCAGGTGTCCGCCGACGGTACGAGCTGGCTGGGCCCGCTGATCTTCGGCCTCACGTACCAGCTGACCGGCACCTACCGGGCGGCGATCTCCTCGCTGTTGGCGTTCTTCATCATCGGCTTCCTCGCCCTGCTCGCGGTACCGGTGCGCCGGGCGATCGTCGCCGCCGGCAACACCCCGCCGCGGCTGTTGTAGCGAGCGTGGCGGGGCGGCGCTGCCTTTAGGCGAATGCCTCGGCGAGGATGGACTCGGCCTCGGCGACGACCACGTCGCGCGGAACGTCCTCCAGCATCGCGCGGGTGCTGGTGGTGAAGCCGTGCGGGGCGTTGACCGCGACCAGGCCGACCATCCGGCCGCCCCGGTAGAACGCGGCCAGCACCCCGGAGCGGGCCGCGTCGCGGCGGCCGGGCCGCAGCCGGGTCAGGCTGATCTCCGCCCGGGGGTCGATCAGCCCGCAGCCCTGGATGCGCAGGTCGCCCTGCTGGGACCAGAACCGCGGCAGCAGCGTCACGGGCGGCACCGGCCGGCCCCCGGCCAGCAGCGCCGCGGCCGCTGCCCGGCCCTGCTCCATCGCCGCGATCCACTGCCCGCACCGGCCGGGCTCGGTGCTGAAGCGCAGGTTCGGCCAGCGGGCCACCACCCCGGCCGCGACCACCCCGTCGGTACCGCGTACCCGCAGGTGCTCGTCGCAGCGCACTCCGTCGCGGATGTCCAGCCCGGAGCCGGACAGCCAGCCCGTGTCCGGCTTCTCCCCGGCGGTCAGCAGGACCACGTCAGCGCCGATGCGCTCGCCGTCGTCCAGGGTCAGCCGCCAGTGCCCGCCGCGCACCGACTCGATCGAGGCGACCCGCCGGCCCAGCCGGGTCTCGATCCCGCTGTGCCGGTGTGCCTCGGTGACCAGCGCGCCGACCGGCTCGCCGAGCGCCCGGTACATCAGGCACGGCTTGGGGTCGATGATGATCGCCTCGCGGGCCATCCCGACCACCGCGCAGGCGGCCTCGCAGCCGGTCAGCCCGCCGCCGATGATGGCCACCCGTTCGGCCTCGCGCAGCCGCTGCCGCACCGCCCACGCGTCGGCGACGGTGTGCAGCGCGTGCAGGCCGGGCTCGCCGACCGGCCAGCCGGCCGGGTGGGTGGGGCGGGCGCCGGTGGCGATGACCAGCCCGTCGTAGTCGAA
>CAZYCD010000211.1:0-8430 GCA_964645345.1 uncultured Micromonosporaceae bacterium | reverse complement strand
CGGTGCGAGTACGCGACGCCCTTGGGGTTGCCGGTGGTACCGGAGGTGTAGCACAGTGCGGCGGCGTCGTGCTCGTCGACCGCCGGCCAGTCGTAGGTGGTCGGCTTGTCCGCGAGCAGCTCCTCCCAGCGGTGGACGGTCACCTCGGCGGTTTTCAGCGGCTCGACGTCCCCGCCGCCGACGACGACCACATGCTCCACAGTGGACATCTGTGGCAGGTTCTTGGCCAGCAACGGGATCAGCGTCGAGTCGACGATGACCACCCGGTCCTCGGCGTGCGTGGCGATGTAGATCAGCTGCTCGGGGAACAGCCGCAGGTTGAGGGGGTGCAGCACGGCACCCATGGCCGGGATGGCCAGGTACGCGACGAGATGCTCGGCGTTGTTCCACATGAACGTGGCCACGCGCTGGTCGCCGGTCACGCCGAGGTGGTCACGCAGGGCGTGGGCGAGCTGGGCGGCCTGATCGCCGATGCCGGCAAAGGTGGTCCGGCGCGGTCCTTCGGCGGTCCAGGTCACCACCTCGGACGCACCGTGCACGGAGCGGCCGTACTCCAGGAGGCGGGAGATCTGCAGAGGGGCGTCCATCATCGTGCTGCGCATGGCCCACACGGTAGTGTCGGCCGTCACAAGCGACCAGTGCCTGTTCGGATTTTGTTACCGGTCGGTTTCGTTCCGCCGCCGCGGCCGGACCCTGGGGCCCGGCATGCGCCCGGCAGGCGCTCAGCCGATCAGGGCCTCGTTGATGGCCTCCTGCCGGCCCGGCTCCAGCGCGCCCTGCCCGGTCGGTCCGGCGCCCTTCAGCTCCCGGTCCGGCAGCGCCAGGCACAGCGCCACCGCGAGCAGCGACACCAGCCCCGCCGCGAGGAAGATCGGGTGCAGGGTCCGCACGAACCCCTCCTCGACCGCCGCGCGCAGCGGACCGGGCAGCGCGCGGATCGAGGCCGGGTCGTTGATCGAGATGCTGCCGGTACGCCCGGCGAACCGCGCGGCCACGTCCGGCGGCAGCTGCCGCAGCGCCCTGGCGACCAGCGGGCTCAGCTCCGATGCCAGCTTGTTGCTCAGTACCGCGCCCAGGGCCGCCACACCCACCGACCCGCCGAGCGAGCGGAAGAACGTGGCCGTCGCCGTACCGGCGCCCATGTCCTTGAGCTCCAGCGCGTTCTGTACCGCGAGGATCAGCGGCTGCATCGCGAGGCCCAGCCCGATACCGATGACCAGCATGTAGCCGAAGGCCTGCCACAGCGGGGTGTTCGTCTGCAGCAGCGTGAACAGCAGCAGCCCGCCGGCCATCACGGCGGTACCGACGACCGTGCTCCACTTGTACCGGCCGACCCGGCTGATGAACCGCCCGGCGAGGATCGACGTGATGATCACGCCCGCCATCATCGGGAGCATCAGCAGACCCGAGGCGGTGGGCGTGGCGCCCTTGACGATCTGCAGGTACAGCGGGACGTAGATGATCGCGCCGAACATGCTGAAGCCCAGGATGAACGTTGCCGCGTTGGCGATCGCGAACGTCGGCCGGCGGAACAGCGGCAGCGGCAGGATCGGCTCCGGGGCACGCCGCTCGACCACGAGGAAGGCCACCGCGAACACGGCGAATCCGACGAACAGCCCGATGATCCGCGCCGAGCCCCAGGCCCAGCCGGCGGTACCGCCGAAGGACAGCGCGAGCAGCACGCAGATCACGGCAACGACCAGCAGCCCGGCGCCCAGCCAGTCGACCGTATGGTCGCGCTTGACGTGCGGTACCAGGCGCAGCACCGAGTAGCAGACGAAGATCGCGACGACCGCCAGCGGTACGTTGAGATAGAAGATCCACCGCCAGTCGTGCTGGGCGAAGTACCCGCCGACCAGCGGCCCCGCCACGCTCGACAGGCCGAAGACCGCGCCGAACACACCCTGGTATCGCGGCCGGTCGCGGGGCGCAACGACGTCGGAGACGATGGTGAACGCGAGCGTCATCAGCCCGCCCGCGCCCAGGCCCTGGATGCCCCGGAACGCGATCAGCTCCGCCATGTTCTGGGACAGGCCGGCGAGCAGCGAGCCGAGCAGGAAGGTGCCGATGGCGAACATCAGCAGCGGGCGCCGGCCGTACAGATCGGACACCTTGCCGTAGAGCGGCGTGGACGCCGTGGACGCCAGCAGGTAGGCGGTCACCACCCAGGAGTAGTGGTTGATGCCGCCGAGCTTCCCGACGATCGTCGGCAGCGCGGTACCGACGATGGTCTGGTCGAGCGCGGCCAGCAGCATGCCGGTCATCAGCCCGCCCATGAGCAGCAGGATCTGCCGGTGGCTGAGCGCGGGCCTGGCCGCCGGTGCGGCAGTCGTCATCGCCGCGACTTACCCGGTGATCCGCCGGGCATGCCCCCGGACCGCGATCAGATCTTGCGACCCACCCCGGCGAGGTGTGACACGAGCGGCTCCTGTGGTCCGCCGTCCGGGGCGCCCGCCTCCGGGCGCCACCGGGCGAGGTAGACCAGGCCGGGGTCGACCAGCTCGAACCCGTCGAAGAACGCGGTGATCTCGGCCGGGGTGCGGGTGACCAGCTGGGCGTTGGCCTGCTGCCGGTTGAACTCGTCCCGGCCCGCAGCCGACTCGGCCGCGTCGCCCTCCAGGCTGGCGTGGGAGACAGCGAGGTGACTGCCCGGTACGACCCGGTCCCGGTACCGGGCGAGCACGCCGGCCGGGTCGTCCTCGTCGGACAGGAAGTGCACCACCGCGAGCGCGAGGATGGCCACCGGCCTGGTCAGGTCCAGCAGCTCCAGCTTGGGGTCGGCGAAGATCTGCTCCGGCCGGCGCAGGTCGGCGTGCAGCACGGTGGCCCGGTCGTTGCCCTCGAGGATGGCCTCGCTGTGTGCGACCGCGACCGGATCGATGTCCACGTAGACGATCCGGGCCTGCGGCTCGATCGCCTGCGCCACCTCGTGCACGTTGCCCACCGTCGGTACCCCCGAGCCGAGGTCGAGGAACTGCGTGATCCCCTCGCCGATGAAGTACCGGACCGCCCGGCGCAGGAAGCTGCGGTTCGCGCGCAGGATGGCGGGCAGGGTGGGCATGACCGTCTTGATCTTGTCGACCGCGGCCCGGTCGGCGGCAAAGTTGTGCGACCCGCCGAGCAGGTAGTCGTACATCCGCGCGATGCTCGGCTTGTCGGTGTCGATCCCGGCCGGTATCCAGCTGGACCCGGACATCAGGCGGACGCCTTCGATCGTGGCCCGGCGGCAACGGGCTGAGCGGCCGCCGGCGCAGCGGCGATGGGCTGAACGGCAACGGGCTGAGCGGTCGCCGGTTGCCCGGTCCACCGGCTGGCCAGCCGCTGGGTGATCTGCTCCGCCGGTACCGGGCGGCCGAACAGCCAGCCCTGGCCGGAGTCGCAGCCGGCGTTGCGCAGCCAGGTCGCCTGCTCGGCCGTTTCGACGCCCTCGGCCGTGGCGACCAGCTCCAGGCCGTGCGCGAGCTGGATCAGCGTGTCCAGCACCCGGCCAGGGGCGCGGTTCATCGGCGGGCGGCGGCCCAGGTTGTCGACGAACTGGGCGGCCAGCTTGAGCCCGTGGATCGGCAGGTCCGACAGGTACGCGAAGTTGGAGAAGCCGGTACCGAAGTCGTCGATCACCAGGCGGACCCCGAGCCGGTGCAGCGTCTGAAGCTCGGGCAGCGGCGCGCCGGTGATCTCCATGACCGCGCTCTCGGTCAGCTCCAGTTGCAGCAGCCGAGGGTCCAGCCCGGTATCGGCGAGGATCCGGCTGACCGTCTCTGCCAGCTCCGCGTCGCGGATCTGGTGTGCCGCGATGTTCACGCTGACCACCAGGCCCTCGCCGGGTCCGGTCTGCCACTCGCGGGCCTGCCGGCACGCCTCGTTCAGCACCCACCGGCCGAGCGGGACGATCAGGCCGGTCTCCTCGGCGACCTCGATGAACTGGTCGGGCAGCAGCCGGCCGAGCGTCGGGTGCTGCCACCGCACCAGCGCCTCGACGCCCTCCAGGACGCCGTCGGCCAGGCGCACCAGCGGCTGGTACTCGACGACGAACTCGCCCCGCGACAGCCCGCTGGGCATCGAGGCGGACAGCGTGTACCGGGTGACCTCGCGCGCGTGCCGGTCCGCGTCGAACAGCGCGTACCGCCGGCCGCCCTCGGCCTTCGCCCACACCAGCGTGGTGTCCGCCGCCTTCATGATGTCCTCGACGCCCGACCCGGCCACCGGCCGCTCGACCACGCCCACGCTGGCCGCCACGGTCAACTCGTGACCGTCGATCTGGACCGGATGATTCAGGGCGGCGAGCACCGTGCGCGCCACGCCGACCAGCTCCTCGGTACCGGTCGAATCGGGTACCAGCACGGCGAACTCGTCCCCGCCGATGCGGGCGACCAGATGCCCGAGCGGACCCAGCGCGGCGTCCAGCCGCCCGGCGATCGCGATCAGCAGCCGGTCGCCCACGTCATGTCCCCTGGTGTCGTTGACTACCTTGAACGAGTCCAGGTCGAGGTAGCACAGGCCGACGCGGCGGTTGTCGCGGCCCTCGCCGTCGAACAGGTCGCCGAGCCGGTCGATGAACAGCCGCCGGTTCGGCAGCCCGGTCAGCGGGTCGTGCCTAGCCTGGTGGCGCAGCCGGGCGTGCAGGTGCAGCCGGTCCGTGACGTCCTGGATCATGGCGACCGTGTAGGTGGGCCGGCCCTCCCGGTCGCGCAGCAGGGACAGCGTCATGTCGGTGTACACCGCGCTGCCGTCCTTGCGCCGGTACCGGCGCTCCTGCCGCAGGTGATCCCGCTCGCCGCGGGCGACCTCCCGGTACCCGTCCCAGCCGGCGCGGTCGTCCTCCGGGGGCGACAGGTCGCGCACGGTCAGCCGGCGCAGCTCCATCAGCGAGTACCCGAGCAGGTCCGCCAGCGCCTGGTTCGCGTCGACGATGTGGCCCAGGGCGTCGGCGATACCGATCCCGATCGCGGCGTCCGCGAAGACCGCCCGGAACCGCGCCTCGGCCTGCGCCTGCGCGGTGGCGAACGCGTTGCGGGCCTGCTCCTGATCGTCGAGGGTGCGCCGGTGCAGCGCGTAGGTGTACCCGGCGGCGAGCGCGCCCTGCAACTCGGCCACGCGGCCGACCAGCTTGTCCTCGGCAAGGTCGGTACCGGCGCAGCCGGCCAGCTCGGCGCCGATCAGGGCGACCGTGCGGCCCAGCGCGTCGGGACTGACGACATGCGCGGCGACCAGGTCGGCGCCCACCGCCCGGGCCGGGTCGGCCCGAAACGGCTCGGTCGTCAACGCCTCGAGCAGCTGGTCGAAGAGGCGACCCAGCCGCAGTTCCAGCTCGCCGGGGCTCATCGGGACATAGTTGATCCCGCCGATCGCCCGCGCCCAGGCGCGAACGAAGCGACCCCGATCGGATCCGGCCACTCTGCCGGACCCGCTGCCTGCCATCCGCCCTCCCACCGGAGACGCCAGCTATCGGACCGCGTACCCCCCGCGATGTTTGCCGTGCGAGCATATTGCCTGATCGACAATCTCCAAAACCCGGCGGAAGTACCCGAGCGTGTCGGCCGGTGGAAGCGGTTTCCAGCCATTCGATCGAGGCGGCCCAGGTAACCGGCCTTTAGAAATGTCTACGGTCAATTTGTTGCCGGCCGCCACAATGACGGATATGCGACCGGGGAATGCGCGCAATACCCGGCCGGTGCCGTGCCGGGCTGGCCGGTGCCGGCCGGGCTCAGGTGGGAAGGTCAGCGCCGGACTGCTCGCGAACCATGTATTCGGCGTACCAGTCGGGCCAGTCCGGGTCCTCCTTGCCGATCCGCTTCTCGTGCTCGCCGTGGGCCGCGGCCGCCCGTCGCAGCGCGCCGGCTAGATCACTCACGGAGCCGAAGGATGTCGCGGCGGCCTCGACGCGCCCGGGAAGGCGGGTCGTGATCTCCTGCAGTACCCAGGTGTTGCCGTCCGGATCGTTGAAGGTCGCCCGCGAGCGGTAACTGCGACGCTCCGGGTCCAGACCGCCGGCCGGGCCGTCCGGTCCGAGGTGGAAGAACTCGCCCACCTCGACACCGGCCGCGACCAGACCGTCTCGCGCCGCCTCGATGTCGGAGACGACCAGGTACGCCTTTGCCGAACCGGGCGCGGCCGAGGTCAGACTCGCGCCGAACTGCACCGAGCATCCCGAGCCGTGCGGGGTGAACTGGACGACGCCGGCCGGCGTCTCGTCGAGGCGCCACCCGACGCGCCGGTAGAACTCCTTCGCCCGGTCCACGTCGGAGACCGGGAGGACGACTACCTCGACCTTCATGTCTGTCGTACCCATCGGGCCTCCCTCCGCGGCGTCCCAACCGACGGTAGTCCTCTCGGCCGGCCCGGGGGCGGCTATGGAAGGAAGGCAAGGGAAGTCGCCCAGGCGCGGCCCGGCAGGCGAGCCGGGGACCTGGGCCGTTGGCTGAGCGGCCTGCGAGAATCGAACTCGGGACCTGCGCATTGCGAGTCGGATTCTGGCTCGCCATCCACCGCCCGGCAGGTGGTCTGTCCGGCGGCGTCCGTCGTCGTCTGTTCAGTTTCGTCGGCTCGGCTGCTCGGTTGCTGGCCGGGCTGAAATGCCGTCAGACAATGGAGGCGTGCTCTCCTACGTCCGCTGGTACTGGCCTGACGATGACGATGATGTCTGGAACTACGAGGAGCTGGACGCCGACCGATGTGCAGCGAGGCACGTTGAGCTCAGCAGCCAGGATGGCGTGATCGTCTCGGCGGCCGCGCTCGTCGAGTTTGGCGGCGCCCGCCACCTCCCAGCGACACCAATCTGACCGAGAGGAGATCGACCGACCCCGACCAGACCTGCTGCACAACCATGCCTACATCGACCGGATCCCGTCCGACACGCCGCGACCCCTTCCGTCGCCGGCCGCCGGTCGCCGACCTTGGCCACCGGCACACCCCCAAGTTGACGTCCCTCGATACCGCCCCACGGCGGAACTATCCGGCCGCCGCCGGGCAGAACCCACTGGCCCTCAGCGGGAAGAACTGCTGGCCGCCTGCGGGGAGCAGAACCATCGGCGGATTGCCCGCGACGGTCGGGCCGGATAGCTTGCTCCGAAGCGGGATTCCTGAGTACATGGGCATCGGGGGCGTTAATGCATCAGCAGAGGCTGGCTGTACTGGTGGCGGCGCTGGTGGTCGCGGGAGCGAGCCTGAGCGGTGCGGCGCCGGCGGCAGCGGCTACGAACACGTTGTATGTCAACAACGCCGCCACCGCGAACTGCTCGGATTCCGGATCGGGTAGTCAGAGCCAGCCGTACTGCACCATCATGGCGGCCGCGGCGGTGGCGCAACCGGGGCAGACGGTCCTCATCACCGGTGGCTATGCCGAGAACGTGGTCCTCAGCCATTCCGGTACGCCCGGCGCGCCGATCACGTTCCAGGGCACGGGCAACCCGCCGACGCAGTTCGCTGCCAGCGTGTCCGGAGCCAACACTGGCCTGCAGATCACCGGACAACACGACATCGTGGTTGCAGGCATCTTCTTCCGCAGCAACAGCGGCATTTCAATCTCCAATTCCAGCGCCATCACCCTCCGGGCGAACGAGGTCATGTTCAGCAGCGGTGCCGGCATCGACCTGGACGCGGCTACCCATGACGTGCAGGTGCGGTCGACCCTGCTGGTTCTGGACGGCGTCGCCGCCTCTTCGGGTGACGGCATCCGTGTCGCCGGGACCGGCGACGTTGTGGTGGACAACAAACTCGCAAACAACGGCGCTGTAACGGGCATGGACAACGTGGCCGGGATCGACGTCTTGTCGGCTGCTACCAACACCGTGGTCGCCGATAACATCGTCCGGGCAAGCCGGCGTGACGGCATCCTGGTCGCCGGTACGGGTACCGACGTTGTGAACAACACCGTCTTCTCGAGCTGTCGTGACGGAATCGACGTGGCGGATGGCGCCGGCAACACGGTGGTGGAGAACAACATCTCCTACGCCAACGGCGGGGGCGGCGGCGGAGCGTGCACCCCGGCCCAGCCGCGGACGGTGGACATCGGCGTGTACGGCACGGCCACCTCGAGCACCAGGGTCGACTACAACCTTACGGACCCGACCGGGACCAACCCGCCGTACGCCTGGGGCACTCCGCAGGCCACCCTGGCCGCGTTCCAGGCCGCCTCCGGTCAGGGAACGCACGACATCGAGGCAGATCCCAACTTCATTCCCGGTTTGATTTTCGTGCCGTCCTACCTGTCGCCCGCGGTCGACTCGGCGGACTCCGGCGCCCCCGGGGTGCAGAGCACCGACATCAACGACAGCGCGCCGGTGGACGACCCGTACACGCCGAACAGTGGGGTCGGGCCGGTGGCGTACCTGGACCGGGGCGCGGTCGAACTGGTACCGGGCCCGGTGCCCGGAGGTGTCAGCTTCACCACTACCGCCCAGACCCCGGTGCCCAACCCCAGCTGGAAGGTGA
>CAZYCD010000210.1:0-8550 GCA_964645345.1 uncultured Micromonosporaceae bacterium | reverse complement strand
CGCGGTGCACCTCGGCCATCCCGCCATAGCCGAGCAGCTCGCCGACCTGGTACCTGCCCCCGAGCAGGCGGCCCGCAGTCATCTCGTCAGTCGTCCCTCAGTCATCGATGTTCATCCGTATCTGTCATTCCTACCCGATCAGTGCCCGCTCGGGCCGACCGGCCCCGACGGCAGGCCGCTGGCACACTGCGCGATCGGCGTGTCGATGCCACAGGCCGGGTACGCGGCCGTGGGCGTCGGGCTCGGTCGGTCGCCACGGCCCAGGGAGACCGACACCGTGATGGTGTCCCCCCGGTGCGCGCGACACGGGTTCAGGTCCACCACCTCGCCGGCCGGCCGGTTGGTAGCGGTGGCGTCGGCGCGAACGACGTCGAACCCGTCGGTGAGCAACGACTGCCGGACCGCCACGTACTGCTTGCCGCGCAGCTTGTCGCAGTTGATCGTCACCAACTCCTGGCCGGTGGCGGCGGGCGGCGTGCGGCTCCGGGTCGGCGAGCCGGTCGTCACCGAAACCCCGCCGCGGTCCGTCCCGCCGTTGGCGGAGTTGTGCGCCGAGGCCAGCCGGTATGCGATCAGCGCGGCCGCGATCAGCAGCAGGATGAACAGGCCCACCAGGACGCCGATCAGCACGGCGCGACCGGTGCTCGTGGGCGCGGGCGCCGGGGCGGGCCGGTACGGGGACTCGGAGCGGGCCGGGATCGGGGCCACCGGCGGGGTGGCGCTGCCGCGGTACCCGCGGGATGCCGTGGGCCGCGCGGAACCGGCGACCGCCGGGCCCGCCGGGTACGAGGCGACACCACGGGTGGTCGGCGGCCGCGGAGCGGCGACGACCGGCGGGGTACCGGACGGTCCGGGCGAGGTCTGCGCCGGTACCGGTCCGGGCGAGACGGGTGCGGGTGCGCCGGTACCGGCCAGGCCGGCTGCCGTGCGCCGGGCGACCTGGCCCAGCGCAGCGGCGGTCGGGAACCGCGCGGCCGGATCCTTGGCCATGGCCCGCTCGACGATCGCCCGTACCGGCGGCGGAATGTCGGCGGGCAGCGGCGGGGGCTGCTCCCGGACGTGCTTCATGGCGATCTCGAGCGGGTTGTCGCCCTCGAACGGCCGGCGCCCCGCCAGGCACTGGTACGCGACGACGCCCAGCGCGTACACGTCGGACAGCGGCGTCGCCACCGAGCCGGACGCCTGCTCGGGCGAGATGTAGGAGGCGGTGCCGAGGACGGAGCCGGCCACGGTCAACTGGCCGACGATCGCCGAGCGGGCGATGCCGAAGTCGGTCAGCACCAGCGTGCCGTTCGGGCGCACCAGCAGGTTGCCGGGCTTCACGTCGCGGTGCACGATCCCCTTGTCGTGGGCGGCCTGCAGCGCGTCAGCCGCCTGCGCGACCAGGGCCATGGTCCGGCCCGGGGTCAACCGGCCGACCCGACCCAGCGTGCGGGACAGCGCATCGCCCTCGACGTACTCCATCACCAGGTAGGCGCCGACGACCGGGTCCGAGCCGTAGTCGTACACGTCGACCACGCCGGGGTGGTTGATGGTGGCCATCGTGCGCGCCTCGCCCCGGAACCGCTCGGCGAAGCCGGGATCCTCCAGCAGCGCGGGGAGCAGGATCTTCACAGCCACGGTACGGCCGAGCACATCGTCGGTACCGCGCCAGACGTCGCCCATGCCGCCGCCAGCGATCCGCTCGTCCAGCCGGTACCGCCCGCCGAGGATCGTGCCCTGGCTGACCATCACTTCAAGCCCCGCTCGGTGAGGACGGTGTTCATCAGGTCCCCGGCGATGCGGGTCGCCTCGCCGCTGCCGCCGGAACCGGCGTTCTCCAGGAACACCGCGACGGCGGCGACCGGCTGGTTGCCCTTCATCACGAATCCAATGAACCAGCCGTGGTCGCCGTCGTCCTCACTGTTCTGTGCCGTTCCGGTCTTGCCGCCGACCTGGAAGCCGTTGATCTTGGCCCGGGTACCGGTACCGTTCTGGACCACGCTCTCCATCATCTGCTGGAGCTGGCCGGCGACCTGGCCGCTGATCGGGTTGCGCAGCTGCTTCGGCTGGGCGCTGTAGGCGGTACTGAGATCAGGGCCCTGGGCCTTCTCCACCAGGTACGGGCGCATCTGCACGCCGCCGTTGGCGACGGTGGCGGCGATCAGCGCGCCCTCCATCGGAGTCATCCGGACGTTGAGCTGGCCGATGCTGGACTGGGCCACCTCGTTGGGGTCGTCCTGCCCGCTCGGGCCGGCCATGTCGCCGGTGTGGCTGGCCACCACGCCGAGCGCGGCCGGCGAGCTGGCGCCGTCGCGGGCCAGGGTGAGCCCGTCGTCCTCGAAGCCGAAGGCTTTGGCCATCGCCTTGATCTTGTCGGAGCCGAGCTTCACGCCGAGCTGCGCGAAGCCGGTGTTGCACGACTGGGTCAGCGCGTTGATCAGGGTGATGGTGGGGTCCGGGCAGATGGTCGGCTCGGCATTGTGGATGGTGAACTGGCCGCCCTGGATCGGCGTGTAGCTCGGACCGGCCGGGATCACCGTCTGCGGGTCGTACCCGCCCGCGGACAGCGCGGTCGCCGAGATGATCACCTTCATGGTCGAGCCGGGTGGGAAGGTGTCCTGGGTAGCCCGGTTGAGCAGCGGCTTACCCGGGCTGGCGTTGAGCTGGTCGTAGGCCTTCAGTGCCTCGCCCGTGTCATGGCTCACCAGCGGGTTCGGGTCGTAGCTCGGGGTCGACGCGAGGGCCAGGACCGCGCCGGTCGTCGGGTCCAGGACCACGGCGGCCGCGTTCTTCACGCCCTTCTGGTTGTGCAGCAGGTCGTCATAGGCGCGATCCTGCACGTTCTTGTCGATCGTCAGCAGGATGTTGCCGCCGCTGGCCTTGTTGCCGGTGAACATCTCCTTGAGACGATCGGCGAACAGTTCGGGGGCGTTACCGGACAGAAAGTCGTTCTCGGCCCGCTCCACGCCGGTGGCCAGCCCGCTGACCGGCACGTACCCGATGAACGGGGCGTACGCGGCGCCCAGCGGGTACTGGCGCTGGTACTTGAGCTCGTCCTCGGTCGGCACGCTCTGCGCCGCGATGACCTGCCCGCCGGACAGCGCGATGGTGCCCCGCTGGCGCTGGTACTCGCTGAGCTGGACGCGGGCGTTGTGCGGGTCGGTCCGGTAGGACTGGGCCTTGTACGCCTGCACCCAGTTGAGGTTGACGAACAGCAGGCCGAACAGGATCAGGACGACGACGCCGGCACGGCGCAGCGGGGCGTTCATCGCACGATCTCCGTGGTCAGGCCGGCCAGCTTGACCGGCTGTCCGGCGGGGGTGGTGGAGAAGCCGACCGGCCGGCGGGCCGCGTCGGAGATCCGCAGCAGCAGGCCGACCAGCAGCCAGTTGGCCATCAGCGAGGAGCCACCGGCGGACAGGAACGGGGTCGTCTGGCCGGTCAGCGGGATCAGCTTGGTGACCCCGCCGACGATCACGAAGACCTGCAGGCCCAGGCTGAAGGCCAGGCCGCCGGCGAGCAGCTTGCCGAACGAGTCGCGCACCGCGATGGCCGCCCGTAGCCCCCGCTCCACGATGATCAGGTAGATCACCAGCAGCGCGGTCAGCCCGAACAGGCCGATCTCCTCGCCGATGCCGGCGAAGATGAAGTCGTTCTCGACCTCGGGCAGGATGAACCGGTGCAGCTCTGAGATGTAGGGCGTACCGAGGCCGGGGCCGGTCCCGAACAGGCCGCCGGTACCCAGGCCCAGCAGCGACTGGACCAGTTGGAAGCCGTTACCGTTGGCGTCCGCGAACGGATCGAGCCAGATGTCCACCCGCTCGTGGAAGTTGGCGAACGGGCCGCCGACCGTGGCGCCCAGCGTGTACGCCACGAACGCGCCGCCGCTGAACAGCAGCAGACCGATGATCAGCCAGCTGACCCGCTCGGTCGCGATGTACAACGTCACCACGAACATGCCGAAGTACAGCAGTGCGGTACCGAGGTCCTTCTCGAACACGAGCACCATCAGGCTCAGCGCCCACACCAGGAGCACCGGCCCGAGGTCCCGGCCGCGCGGGAAGTCGATGCCCAGGAAGCGCCGGCTGGCCAGCGACAGCACCTCGCGCTTGCGCACCAGGTAGTAGGCGAAGAAGGACAGCAGCGCCAGCTTGGCGAACTCACCGGGCTGGATCTGGAAGAAGCTGCCGAACCGGATCCACAGCTTCGCGCCGTTGACCGTGGACAGCCGCGCCGGCAGCACGGCGGGGATCAGCATCAGCACGATGCCGATCAGGCCCAGCGTGTACGCGTAGCGGGACAACGCCCGGTGGTCCCGGATGATCGCCAGCGCGATCGCCGCGACCACGATGGACACCAGCGTCCACAGCCACTGCCGGAACCCGAGCCCGGCGAAGACCGAGAGGTCCGCGCGGTGCCCCGGTGGCTGGGCGCCCAGGTCGAGCCGGCGCAGGAACACCACGCCGAGCCCGTTGAGGAACGCCACGCAGGGCAGGATCGCCGGGTCGGCGTGCGGGGCGAGGACCCGGATCACCACGTGGGCGCCCACGAACACGAGCGTGAGCATGGCCGGCATCAGCCAGAAACCGCCGGTCACCCGGCCGACCAGGCCGTACTCGGCGGACGCGGAGTAGGCCAGGACGAGCACCATCGCGACCAGGATCAGCGCGAGCTCCGTGTTGCGCCGGGTCGGCACCCGCGGAGCCGCCGGCGCACTCGGCGGGCGCGGCACGGCGGGCGCGTTCGGCGCGGTCACGGTCGGTGCAACCCTTCGATCTCGGTACCGGGTCAGCAGCTGCTGGACGGGCTGGGCGTGGGGCTCGGCGAACCGCTCCCGGTCGGTTCGACGGACGGGCTGCCGGTCGGGATCCCCCCGGTCGGCGACGGAGTGACCCCGGGCACCTCCAGGGATGGCGTTGCGCTCGGGCTGGGCGAGGCGCTACCCGACGCCGATGCCGACGGGGACGGGCAGCGGCCGACCACGTTGCCGTTGGCCGGGTTGATCAGGTCGGCCAGCTTGCGCTGGGCGTCCGCCTCGTTGTCCGCCGAGATGCCCTGCTTGACCTTGTCCTGGGCGACCTTGGTCAGGTCGACGACCTTGGTGTTGCTCGACGCATGCACCTTCGACAGGTGGACGCCCGCGATCTGGCCGGGGATGCCCTGGTACACGGCGACCGTGCCGTCGGGCGTCGCGCCGACGTAGTACTGCGACTGGCTCCACGCCCAACCGCCCCACATCAGGCCGCCCAGGATGGCCAGGAGCAGGATCAGCAGGGCGGAGGTACGCAGCGGGTGGCGCTTGGGCCGGTCGTCGTCGTCGTCCTGCGGCGGCTCCGGCGCGGCGGCCCGGGGCGCGTTGAGCGCTGAGGCACGGGCGGCCGGAGTCGAGCCGTCGGCGCTGGGCACCATCCCGCGGTCCCGGGCGGCCGCGCCACCGACCATCGGGCGCTGCTCGCGGATGTCGCCGCCGTCGGTCACGTCGGCCACGATGACGGTGATGTTGTCCGGGCCGCCGCCGCGCAGCGCGAGCTGGATCAGCCGCTCGGTGCACTGGGCGGGGTCGGTGTACTCCCGCAGCGTCTGCGCGATCGTCTCGGCGTGCACCACGGCGGTCAGCCCGTCGCTGCAGATCAGGTACCGGTCGCCGGGTACCGCCTGGCGGACCGAGTACTCCGGGTCGATGTCGCGGCCGTCGAGCGCCCGGGTGAGCAGGGAGCGCTGCGGATGGCTGCTGGCCTCCTCCGCGCTGATGCGGCCCTCGTCGACCAGCATCTGCACGTAGGTGTCGTCCTTGGTGACCTGGACGAACTCGCCGTCCCGCAGCAGGTACGCGCGGGAGTCGCCGACGTGCACCATGCCGAACTTGCTGCCCGAGAACAACATCGCGGTCAGCGTGGTACCCATTCCCTCCAGCGAGGGGTTGGCGTCGACCACGTCGCGAAGTTGCTGGTTGGCGGTGTCCACCGCGGAGCGCAGCGCGTCGACGAGGGCATCACCGGGGACGTCCTCGTCGAGCGGGGCCATTGCCCCGATGGTGATGTTGCTGGCGACGTCACCGGCGGCCATGCCGCCCATGCCGTCGGCGACGGCGAGCAGCCGCGGCCCGGCGTAGACGGAATCCTGGTTTCCGTCCCGGATCAGGCCACGGTCACTGCGGGCCGCGTATCGCAGGGTCAGGGTCATTGAGCGCTCCGCGCTCGTCTGGAGAGGGTCATGGTCGCAACTCGAGGGCTGTGCGGCCGATCCTGATCGGCACGCCGAGGGGTACGGGGGTGGGACCCGTCACCTTATCGCGGTCGAGGTAGGTCCCGTTGGTTGAGCCCAGGTCCTCCAGCAACCATTGGCCGGCGCGGGGGACGAGCCGCGCATGCCGGGCCGACGCGTAGTCGTCGGTGATCACCAGAGTCGAGTCCTCCGCGCGACCGATCGTTATCGGTTGCTCACCAAGGGTTATCCTGGTACCTGCGAGGGCTCCGGCCGTCACCACCAACTGACGCGCGGCCCGACCGCGCTTTGTCTTTGCCGGCCGTGCGCCGGCCGTCGAGACGCCAACCCCCCGGGGCGCCGCGACGAGTCTTGTCCTGGAACCCGCGAACAGGTCGCGCCGGACCACCCCGACCACGGTGAACACGAAGATCCACAGAAGGACGAGGAATCCGATCCGGGCGACCGTGAGGACAAGTTCCTGTGGCAAGGTCTAGCCGTCCACGCGGAACGTCAGGGTCGTGGTACCGAGCTGGATCATGTCGCCCGGGTTGAGCGCGACCGCCGACACCCGCTGGCCGTTGACCATCGTGCCGTTGGTCGAGCCGAGGTCGGTCAGCACGACCTGGGCGCCGTCGTAGTCCAGCCGCGCGTGCCGGCGGGAGATACCCACGTCGGGCAGCCGCAGATTGGCCTGGTCCCCCCGGCCGATCACGGTGGAACCGATGGACAGCGGGTACGTGCGCCCGTCGTTGGCGACCAGCCGGACCGTCCGCCCTCCGGGCGGGCCGCTGACCGGCCTGCCCTGCTGCTGGTACGCCTGCTGGTCGTAGGGCGGGTACTGCGGAGGCGGCGGCTGCTCGTAGGACTGCATCGGCGGCACGTCCCCACCGGTGTAGACCTCGGCGGTCACCCGGAACATGCCGGTGTCCAGCCCGTCGCCCCGCTCGATCTCGACGATCACGTCGCCGTACACAGTCCAGCCCTGCTCGCCGATGAACTCGGCCTGCGACTGGGCCAACTCCTGGGCCAGCGCGGCGGCGTACGGTGCGAGCCGGCTGTGGTCGTACGGCGACAGGTCGATGACGTAGCGGTTCGGCACGAGAGTGCGCCCGCCGGCGAGGATCGCTTTGTGCGCCTCCGCCTCCCGCTGCATGGCGTTCAGGATCTCCACAGGGTGGACCACACCCTTGAAGACCTTGGCAAAGGCCCCCTCTACCAGGCCCTCTAGACGCTTCTCGAAGCGTTGCAGCACACTCACCGGCTCCTCCTCGGGTTCCGAGGTCTGATGGTATCCGGACGCCGCACGCGTGCACGCGCACCGATCGGTTTGACTCGTGCTACAGTTTCCCCCGCCGCTGAGGACGACGCCGCCAGGCGCTCCATCAGCACCGCGGGGAAGTGGCGGAATGGCAGACGCGCACGGTTCAGGTCCGTGTGCCCGAAAGGGCGTGAGGGTTCAACTCCCTCCTTCCCCACCGACAACGGCCGGCCCAGTGGGCCGGCCGTTCGGCTTCCCGCCCAGGCCGCACGGCTATGCTCCGGGGGGTTCGCGGAGTTCGCCGAGCCGCGAACCGGGCCGCAGATGAGGAGTTGCGCAGGTGAGTGTCGCGCTGGTGACGGGGTCCGCCGGTCTGATCGGGTCGGAGGCGGCCCGCCACTTCGCCGGCCTGGGCCTGGACGTCGTGGGCATCGACAACGACATGCGGGCCAAGTTCTTCGGTCCGGAGGCGTCCACCGCATGGAACGTGCTGCGGCTGTCCAACGAACTGGGCGACTCGTACACCCACCACGATGTGGACATCCGGGACCGGGAGGCACTGGCTGGGATCTTCCGCCGGTACCGCGACGACATCGCTGTCGTGATCCACACCGCGGCCCAGCCCTCCCACGACTGGGCCGTCCGCGACCCGTACACGGACTTCGACGTCAACGCCGGCGGTACCCTCAACGTCCTGCAGAACGTGCGGGACCACTGCATCCAGGCGCCGGTGATCCACTGTTCCACCAACAAGGTCTACGGCGACCGCCCCAACTACCTGCCCTTCGTCGAGCTGGACACCCGCTGGGAGATCGAGCCCGGCCACCCCTACGAGCAGGGCATCCGCGAGGACATGTCGATCGACGCCTGTCTGCACTCGGTGTTCGGTGCCTCGAAGGTGGCCGCGGACGTCATGGTGCAGGAGTACGGCCGGTACTTCGGGATGAAGACGGCCTGCTTCCGCGGCGGCACGCTGACCGGCCCTGCGCACTCGGCCACTGAACTGCACGGCTTCCTGGGCTATGTCATGCGGTGCAACATGGAGCGGCGGACGTACAAGATCTTCGGGTACAAGGGGAAGATGGTCCGCGACGCCATCCACA
>CAZYCD010000209.1:0-8563 GCA_964645345.1 uncultured Micromonosporaceae bacterium | reverse complement strand
GGCCGGCGCGGTGGACGCCGCACAGGCCGCGGCCCGCCGGGTGGCGGACCGGATCGACGCGCTGTTCGCCGCCGCGGGCCTGTCCGCCGGTACCGGCGGCGGCCCGGTCGAGGCGGTCGCGGTGGCGGTGGCCAACGCCGAGTCCGCCCTCGCCCGGCTCCAGGAGCGGCGCGCCCACGCCGACCGGCTGCGCGAACGGCGGGCCGGGCACGAGCAGGACGCCCGGGTCGCCCGGGCGCTCGCCGGGCACCTGCGGGCCAACAACTTCGAGCGGTGGCTGCTGGCCGAGGCGCTGGACCTGCTGGTCGACGGCGGTTCGCGGATCCTGCGCGAGCTGTCCGGCGGGCAGTATGACCTGGTGCACGACACCGACAAGGGCGAGTTCTCCGTGGTGGACCAGTACGACGCCGCGCTGCGCCGGCCGGTACGCACGCTGTCCGGCGGCGAGACCTTCCAGGCGTCGCTGGCCCTGGCGCTCGCACTGTCCGAGCAGCTTTCCGGCATGTCGACCGGGGCCGCCAGCCTGGAGTCGATCGTGCTGGACGAAGGCTTCGGTACCCTGGACGCCTCCACTCTGGACACCGTGGCGGCGACCCTGGAGAATCTGGCCGCCCGCGGGGATCGGATGGTCGGCGTGGTGACCCACGTGACGCCGTTGGCCGAACGGGTACCGGTCCGGTTCGAGGTACGCAAGGACGCCGCGTCCGCCCGCGTGGAGCGGACCGGCTGATGGGCGCCACGGTGATGGTCGAGCCGTGGGACCCGTCCCACGGCGCCAGCGTGGAGCGGGACGACGGCCCCAGCACGCCGAGCAACGCCACCCTGGAGTTGGACGTGGAGTGCCCGGCGGACGCCTGGCACGCCGTGGACCCGCACCCGGGCACCACCATCCCGGGCGTCGTGCTGTTCGTCGATGGGGTGCGCCGCAGTGACGCCGGGATCTGGGTGCGCGACGACGAGGGCCGCTCCCACCCCGGGCTGGCCGCCTCCTACGCGGCCGGCGTCGTGCGCTGCGACCTGCGCTCCGGCTCCGCCGCTCTGGTCGGCCACCTGGTCGAGCGCGGGCTGTTCTCACCGTCGCCGGACACCCCGGACCTGGGTACGCCGCCGGCCCGCTACCCGGCCCGGCCCGCGGGCGGCAGCGAGCGCAAGCACCTGGAGGGCGCGGCCGGCGCCCGCATGGCGAGCCTGGAGGTCGAGGTCTCGTACCGGGCGCGGGAGACCACTGTGGACGACGACCTGCTGGTGCTCGACGGCCGGTTGCGCGGCCGCACTTCGCTGCCGAGGACCATCGGCTACGTCAAGCGGCAGCGCGGCGACTACCTCCCGCCAGCACTGTCCACTGTGGTCGCCGGACTGGCCGCCGGTCAGCGTACCCCCGTCTTCCGGCTGAGCAGCCTCTACTCGTGGTACCTGCGGCTTCCCGGCCCGGCCGGGCCACCCTGGGCCGGCATCGTGCGCATCGAGTGCGCCGGCGACCTGACCGTCGAGGACGCGGTGGCGCTGGCCGACCGGTCGGCCAGGACGCTGCCGCGCTTCGCCTCGCGCGCCTACAAGGATCCTCGGGCCCCGCAGAACCTCACCCCGATCGCCGGGCTGGAACGCCGCCTGCGCGGGCTGCTCGGCGACCCGCGGCTGCTGCACCGCTCGCTCACCTCGGCGGCGCAGACCTCGGGGACCGCGACGCAGGCGGCCGCCCGATGACCCGTACCCTCGACCTCCCGGACCACTACGACTTCGCCGGTACCCTGGGCCCGCTGTGCCTGGGCAGGATCGACCCGGCCGCCCGGCTGGGCGCGACCGAACTGCTGTGGGCCGTGCGTACCCCGGACGGGCCGGCCACGCTGCACCTGCGCCGGTTCGGGTCGGTGCTCGAGGCGGACGGGCACGGACCGGGCGCCGACTGGGCGGTCAGTCAGGCCGACGCCGTCGCCGGGCTGCGCGACGACGTCAGTGGCTTTGCTGCGCTCGCCGCCCTTGACCCGGTCGTGCGCCGGGCCTGGCACGTCAAGCCGGGGCTGCGGCTGACCCGCACCGGCCGGCTGTTCGCCCACCTGCTGCCGACCATCCTGGCGCAGAAGGTGACCGGCAAGGAGGCGGCCTGGGGGTACGCCCGGCTGGTCCGGCAACTGGGCGAGCCGGCGCCGGGTGGGTTTCCCGGGCTGCTGCTGCCGCCCGAGCCGACCGCGCTGGCCGGCACGCCGTACTGGGCGTACCACCCGTTCGGCGTCGAGCAGAAGCGGGCGGACACGGTGCGCCGGGTCGCCGCGGCGGCTGACCGCCTGGAGTCCGCCCCCGACGCGGCGACCGCGACCAGCCGGCTGACCGCCATCCGCGGGGTGGGCGTGTGGACCGCGGCTGAGGCGGTCCGGCTCGGGTACGGCGACCCGGACGCGGTCAGCGTCGGTGACTACAACATCCCGCACCACGTCGTGTACGCGCTGACCGGTGCGGTACGGGCCGGCTCCCGCGAGTCCACTGTGGACAGCCCGAGCGCGGCCGACACCCGGATGCTCGAACTGCTGGAGCCCTTCCGCGGCCAGCGCGCCCGCGTCGTGCAGCTGCTGCTGGCCACCCAGCCCGGCCCACCCCGCTTCGGCCCGCGCATGCCGATCCGCAGTTTCGCCCGGTTCTGAGTACGGTGAAGGCGTGGACCTGCCGATCAACCCGCCGGTCGAGCCGATGCTGGCCAAGGCGGTACCCGACATCCCGACCGCCGAGGGCATGACCTACGAACCGAAGTGGGACGGCTTCCGGTGCATCGTGTTCCGCGACGGCGACGAGGTCGAACTGGCCAGCCGGGGCGGCAACTCACTCACCCGGTACTTCCCCGAGATGGTCGCGCAGGCCCGGGCCCAGTTGCCCGAGCGCTGCGCCGTCGACGGCGAGCTCATCGTGATCCGGCGCGACGGGCCCATCCCCCGGCTCGACTTCGAACTGCTCGGCCAACGCATCCACCCCGCCGCCTCCCGGGTCACGCTGCTCGCCGGGCAGACCCCGGCGTCGTTCGTCGCCTTCGACCTGCTCGCGCTCGGCGACGAGAACCTGATGGCCACGCCGTACGCGCAACGGCGGGAGCGGCTGGTGGCGGCGCTGCGGGGTGTCGAGACGCCCGTCCACCTGACCCCGGTCACCGCCGACCTGGCCACCGCCCGGCGCTGGTTCTCGGTGTTCGAGGGCGCCGGGCTCGACGGGCTGATCGCCAAGCCGGCCGGCATCCCCTACGAGCCGAACAAGCGGCTGATGTTCAAGGTCAAGCACGCCCGTACCGCCGACGTCGTGGTGGCCGGCTTCCGCTGGCACAAGTCCGGCCACGTGGTCGGCTCGCTGCTGCTCGGCCTCTACGACGAGGCCGGCCGGCTGCACCACGTCGGGGTCAGTTCCAGCTTCACCGCCGCCCGGCGCAAGGAACTGCTCGACGTCATCGCGCCGTACCGCGACCGGGCTGACGAGAACCACCCGTGGATCGGGGAGCACGAGGACGAGACCCGGATCCCGGGTGCGGTCAGCCGGTGGACGGGCAAGAAGGACCTGTCCTGGGAACCGTTGCGCCCGGAGTGGGTGATCGAGGTCGGGTACGACGCCATGGAGGGCGACCGGTTCCGGCATACCGCCCAGTTCCGCCGCGAGCGCCCTGACCGGAGACCGGAGTCCTGCGGGTACGACCAGCTGGAACGGCCGGTCCGGGTCGACGTTGACGAGGTCCTGGCCGGCAGCGCGTAGGCTCGCCGGGTGCGCCGCATCGCGCCCCTGGTCGCCGGTCTGGCCGCGGTGGTCCTCGCCTCGGCCGGCTGCACCGCCCGCGTGCGCTGGGAACCGCCGGCCGTCGCCGCGCCCAGCGTGCCCACCCCGGCCGGCAGCTGGTCCGCCGCCGTCTCGTGGGCGCCCTGTCCCGAGCAGGCCGCCGACCTCCTCGACCAGGTACCGGCGGGAGTCAGCTACGACTGCGGGACCCTGCGGGTACCCCGGGACTGGTCCTCGCCCGGAGCCCGGCCCACCTTCGATTTGGCCCTGATACGGGCGCGTGCCCACCAGAGCGGCCGGATCGGTTCCCTGGTGGTCAACCCCGGCGGCCCCGGGGTGTCCGGCTTCGACCTCGCGGTCTACCTCTCCACGCAGCTGCCCGCCGAGGTTCTGCAGAGGTTCGACGTGGTCGGCTTCGACCCGCGCGGGGTGGCCCGGTCCAGCCCGGTGCGCTGCTTCACCGACGCGGACGAAGACCTCAGCTTCGCCGAGGACCCGGATCCGGTCAGCCAGGCCGACTTCGACGCCGCCGTGGCGCTGGACAGGCGGATGGCCGACGGCTGCCGGGCCAAGTACGGCGAGACCCTCGGGCTGTTCTCCACGGAGCAGGCCGCGCGGGACATGGACGCGGTCCGTGCGGCGGTCGGCGACGCGAAGCTCAGCTACCTCGGCTACTCGTACGGCAGCCTGCTCGGCGCGGTCTACGCCCACCTGTTCCCGACGAGGGTACGGGCCATGGTGCTGGACGGCGCGATCGACCCGACGGCCAGCGCCGAGGCCAGCGCGGAGAGCCAGGCACAGGGCTTCGAGCACGCCTTCGACGAGTTCGCCGCGTGGTGCGCTCGGCAATCCTGCCCGGCCGGCCCCGATCCGCGTACCGCCGTCACCGGGCTGCTCGCGGCGGCCCGGACCGCACCCGTCCCGTACCGCGACGGCCGCTCGGCAACCGGCGGCTGGATCCTCACCGGGGTGGCCGCCGCCCTGTACTCGTCCAGCGAATGGCCGACGCTCGGCGACGCGATCGGCGACCTGTCCCGGGGCGACGCCGCGAAGATCTTCCAGCTCGCCGACGGGTACGCCGCCCGGGACGCGCAGGGCCACTACTCGAACAAGTTCGACAGCTTCGGCACGGTCGCCTGCGACGACGACCCGGGTACCACGACGATCGCCCGCGCCCGGGAGCTCCAGGCGCAGTGGCGCGTCCGGTACCCGCTGTTCGGCCCGCTCATGGCGGTCGGGCTCGTCTCCTGCGCGGTGTGGCCGGCCCGGCGCGACCCGTACCCGACAGGTCCGGCGACGGGCGCCCCGCCGATCCTCGTCGTCGGCACCACGAACGACCCGGCGACGCCCTACGCGCAGACCGCGAAGCTGGCCGGCATGCTGGGCGTGGGCCGGGTGCTGACCTGGCAGGGCGAGGGGCACACCGCATACCCCGAGACAGCCTGCGTGCGGCGTGCGGTCGACGGGTACCTGATCCGGCTCGCGGTACCGGCGACCGGGCTGACCTGCCCGCCGTCCTGAACGCGGTTCTCGTCGTACCCCGCGACTAGGTTCACGCACATGCAACCCGACCAGTGGACCGTCGAAGATCACCTGCGCGGCAAGCCGCCGGTCTCCGTCGCGCTGTACCTGCGCTTCGTCCAGCTCCTGGCGGCCTGCGGGCCGTTCACCATCTCGGTCGCCAGGACCACCATCACCTTCAAGGGCACCCGGCGCGGCTTCGCCGGGGCCCGCCCCACCAACCGGGGCCTCGCCGGCTACCTCGACCTCACGCGACAGGTGACCGATCCCCGGATCACCAGCTCGTCGCCGTACACCAAGCGGCTGTTCACCCACCAGGTGCGGCTGACCCGGATGGAGGAGCTGGACGAGGGGTTCGCCGCGCTGCTCCGCGAGGCCTACGAGGTCGGCGCGGGGGCGCACCTCGCCGACCCGGTCGGCGCCGACCGAGCCTGACTAGGCCGGCCGGGCGAATCGCCAGCGCGTGGCGCCGTTCGGCGCCTCGGTCTTGAGCCCCACCGCCGAGTCGATGACGAACCGGTAGAGGTGCCATGGCGGCGGGCCTGCGCTCGGCGCGCTGAAGGGCGCGGTGACGGCGTTTCCTGCGACGTCGGCGGGCCAGCCGATCTCGCGGTAGGCGGCGGCGAGCGTCTCCAGGGTGGCCCCGTCGGTGACCCGGGTCGCCTCGCCGGTCAGAGTCAGATCCATGGTGGGCAGCTTCACCGAGATCGTGCAGGCCGGGTTCACGGCCAGGTTGCGGGACTTCCGGGTGCCGGGGCCGCTGGTGAAGTAGAGGTCGCCGTCGTGCCACACCGCGCCGATACCGGCGGCGTGCGGCCGACCGTCCGGCCCGACGGTACCCAGGAAGAAGCCCACCATCGGCCCCTTCGGCCCGTTGGCGAGCAGGTCGTGGGCGAGGCTCCAGGGCAGCGGTGCGCCGCCGTAGCGGTCGAGGTTGGTGGTCTTGGTCGGCTGTCGATCGGTCATGGCAAGCACCTCAGCGGGTCCGGCGGTGGTCGGAGGTGCAGACCCTCCGGAGCGGCCGGACTCATCGGTACCGGCGATCCGGTCCCGCGCGCCCGCCGGGCAGGGGCGTCAGTCGGCGGCCACCGGCCGGGCACGGCTCGGCTGTACCCGCATCGGCTCGCCCGGCATCTTCGGGTAGTCCGGCGGGTACGGCATGTCGCCGAGGCCGCCGCGCTCGTCCCGCTCCGCCCACTCCAGCAGCGGGGTCAGGTCGTGCGCCACGTCGTCGATCGTCGCGTGCGGGTCACCGAGGCGGCGCAGCCGCTCCGGCACGGTACCGAGATCGAAATCGTCCGGCTCCACCTCGCCGACCTCGTCCCAGGACAGCGGCGTGGACACCGTCGCGCGTTTGTTCGCGCGCAGGGAGTAGGCGCAGGCGATCGTCCGGTCCCGGGCCATCTGGTTGAAGTCCAGGAAGACGCGGCGCCCCCGCTCCTCCTTCCACCAGCTCGTGGTCACCAGGTCCGGCCGGCGCCGCTCCACCTCGCGGGCCAGCGCGATGGCCGCCCGGCGTACCTGCACGAACGTCCACTGTGGACGGATGCGGACGTACACGTGCAGGCCCCGGCCGCCGGAGGTCTTCGGGAAGCCGGCCCAGCCCAGCTCGTCGAGTACCGCGCGCAACTCACCGGCCACGGTCGCCGCGTCGCCGAAGTCGGTACCCGGCTGGGGGTCGAGGTCGATGCGCAGCTCGTCCGGACTGTCCACATCGGACTCCCGTACCGGCCAGGCGTGGAACACGACGGTACCCATCTGCGCGGCCCAGGCGACGTGGGCCAGGTCGGTCGGGCACAGCTCGTCGGCCTTCCGCCCGCTCGGGAACGTGATTGTCGCGCTGTGCAGCCAGGGCGGCGCTCCCCTGGCCGGTACCCGTTTCTGGAAGAACATCTCGCCGTCCACGCCCTCCGGGAAGCGCTGCAGCGTGGTGGGCCGCCGGTCCAGCGCCCGCATGATGCCCTCGCCGACCGCCAGGTAGTAGTCGAAGACGTCGCCCTTGGTGAACCCGCGGTCCGGGAAGTAGACCTTGTCCCGGCTGGTCAGCCGGACCCTGCGCCCGGCGACCTCGATCTCCTCGGCCTGTGCCGCCATCCTGTGACCTTAACCGGTGCTCGGCTTCACCGATCCGTCACACTCGTGGCGGGCGCGCCGCCGTACCGTTGGGTCATGACCATCGAGAGCAGGGACCTGCCGAAGACAGAGGACGAGTGGCGCGCCAGGCTGAGCCCGGCCGAGTTCCGGGTGCTCCGCCAGGCCGGCACCGAGGCGCCGTGGAAGGGTGAGTACACCGACACCAAGACCAAGGGTGTGTACCGATGCCGGGCCTGCGGGTTCGAGCTGTTCAGCAGCGACACGAAGTTCGACAGCCACTGCGGCTGGCCCAGCTTCTGGACGCCGCTCGCGGAGGACCGGGTCCGGTACATCGAGGACAACTCCCTGGGCATGCGCCGGGTGGAGGTGCGCTGCGCCAACTGCGACTCCCACCTCGGCCATGTGTTCGAGGGCGAGGGCTACGGTACGCCGACGGACCAGCGGTACTGCATCAACTCGATCAGCCTGACGCTGGAACCCGCTGACCAGTAAAGCGGACAGCCCTGACGTAACGGGCCTAGCATCCCTCAGGTGGAGTTGCACACTGCCTCATTCGACGACCTGAGTACCCGGACCCTCTACGGCCTCCTCCGGCTGCGCGTCGACGTCTTCGTGGTCGAGCAACGCTGCCCGTACCCGGAGCTGGACGGCCGGGACGCCGAGGCCGGTACCCGACACCTGTGGGCCGAGCGGGACGGCGTCCCCGTCGGGTACCTGCGGATCCTCGCGGAGCGGGGCGGCGCCGCGAGGATCGGCCGGGTCTGCGTCGCGCGATCCGACCGCGGCAGCGGGCTGGCCCGCCGGCTGATGCGCGAAGCCCTTGAGCGGGTCGATGGCCGGCCGTGCACCCTGCACGCCCAGGCCCACCTCACCGGCTTCTACGGATCGTTCGGCTTCGCGGCGACCGGGCCCGAATACCTCGACGACGGCATCCCGCACGTCCCGATGGCCCGCCCGGCCGCGGCCTGAGCCGGCCGCCCGGCCCAAGCCCGCGCGGCCCGACCGCCGGCCGCTACGGCAGCGACGCCACCAGCTCCGCCATGGTCCGGCGGCGGCCGGTGAAGAACGGCACCTCCTCGCGGACGTGCCGGCGGGCACGCGAGGCGCGCAGGTCACGCATCAGGTCGACGATGCGGTCCAGCTCGTCCGCCTCGAACGCGAGGATCCACTCGTAGTCGCCGAGCGCGAACGCGGCCACCGTGTT
>CAZYCD010000208.1:2512-8589 GCA_964645345.1 uncultured Micromonosporaceae bacterium | reverse complement strand
TGCCCTGGTACGCCATCATGTGCCTGCCGATCCTGTTCGCCGCGGGCATGAGCCTGCTGGACACCATCGACGGGTCGTTCATGAACTTCGCCTACGGCTGGGCGTTCTCCAAGCCGGTACGCAAGGTGTACTACAACCTGACCATCACCGGGCTGTCGGTCGCTGTCGCGCTGCTGATCGGTACCGCCGAGCTGATGTCCATCCTGGCCGACCGGTTCGGGCTGACCGGTGGGGTCTGGAGTTGGGTGAGCGGCCTGGACCTCAACAAGATCGGATACGGGATCGTGGCCGTGTTCGTGGTGGTGTGGGGCGTGGCCCTGGCGGTGTGGCGCTTCGGCCGCATCGAGCAGCGGTGGAGCGCCGGGCTGCGGCAGTCCACGGAGCAGCCGGACTGATCCGGCGGCAGGCCCCGGCCGCGAGCGTCGGGCATCTGGCGCCGCGAGTGCGTACTCCCGCACAGACCGCCGTCCGATACCGGGCGGTCGTCCTCGGCGGCAGCATGGCCGGCCTGCTGGCCGCGCGGGTACTCGCGGAGGAGTTCGTGGACGTCATTGTCGTCGAGCGTGACGTGCTGCCCGCCCGTCCGGGCGCACTGGCGCGGCGTACGCCACGGGCACCACGTGCACGGGCTCCTGCCCGCCGGCCGGGCGATCCTCGAGGCGTTGCTGCCCGGGCTCACCGCGCGGCTGGTCGCCGACGGCGCGCACGCCGGCGACCTGCTGGAGAACGTCCGCTGGTACGTGGGCGGCCGCCAGCTGCGCCGTACCCAGGTCGGCATGACCGCCCTGTCGGCGAGCCGGCCGCTCATCGAGGGCGCGGTACGCGAGCGGGTCACCGCGCTGCCGAACGGCACGGTGCTCGGCGGGTACGACGTCGTGGGCGTGTCGCCGACGGCGGACCATCGCGGCGTGGACCGACGGCATCACCTCGCTCCTGCCGCGGGCGCAGTACGGCTCGTTCGTCGCCGCCGCCGCCGCCGCACGCTCAGCGGCAGCGGCAACAGCCCGCTCGTACCGTGGAATGCGGTGGCTCGGCCTGCGACCCGAGCCGCTGCTCGCCCCGGCCCGGTACCGGGTGGGCCCCCCGCCGGACGTGCTGGCCGGGCTGCTCGACCAGGCCGTCAACTAGCCGACGCCGGGGTGGCCGGCCAGCGCACCAGGCACCCGGCGAGCAGCGTGGCGAGCATCTCTCGCATCGCGGTGCCGAAGTCCAGCCGCAGCGCGGCCATGGCGGGATCCTCGTACACGCGAAGCATCGCCTCGGACGGCTGCGCCAGCGGCCAGATCCCGGTGGTCGCCACGAGGGTACCGGCGGCGAAGTAGCCGGCGCCCTCGGCGCTCAGCTCCGGTAGGTACCCGCGCACCAGGCCGGCCAGCGCGTCCAGGTTGGCGAGGGCGGACACCTTGTATCGGCGGGCCACGTCGGGCGAGATGTTGCGCTCCAGTACCGCCGAGGAGACGCTGACCAGTTCGCAGAACAGCCGATCGTCCACAAGGGACTCGGTGACCGCTTCGGCGATCCGCTGGTACCGCGCGTCGGCCGGTGCCGGGCCGTCGACCCGCGCCGGCATGGTCCCGGCGAGCCGTTCCAGCCAGTCGCGCCAGGCGTTGTCCAGGAGTTCGAGCAGGACTGCCTCGCGGCTCTCGAAGTACCGCAGCACGTTGGACTTGGCTAGCCCGACCCGGCGGCTCAGCTCGTTGAGGCTCAGCTCGGCGACCGGCATCTGCGCCACCATCTCCGCCGCCACCCGCAGGATCGCCTGCCGGCGCACCTCCCGCTGCTCGTCGCTGCGGGCCCGCTGGAACTTCGGTGTGACCATCGCTATAGCTTACAGACCACCGGTCGCTTGTTAAGGTACCAATGGTCTGTTAGCGTCGGGTACAACAGACCGATGGTCTACAACCTCTCAGGGGGAAGCCATGTACGTCGTACCCGACCAGACCGGCCGCCTCGCGGTGATCACCGGCGCCAACAGCGGTACCGGCAAGGAGGCGGCCAGGCGCCTCGCGGCTGCCGGCGCCCGGGTGGTGATGGCCGTCCGCACGCCGGCCAAGGGCGAGGCCGCGCGCGCCGAGATCCTGGCCGCCCACCCCGGCGCCCGGCTGGAGGTCCGCCGCGTCGACCTGGCGGACCTGGCCAGCGTCCGGGAGTTCGCCGACGGCATGCTCGCCTCCGGCACCCCGATCGACCTGCTGCTCAACAACGCCGGCGTGATGACGCCGCCCAGCCGGATGGCCACCGCGGACGGCTTCGAACTGCAGTTGGGCAGCAACTACCTCGGCCCGTTCGCGCTGACCATGCGGCTGCTCCCGTTGCTGCTGGCCGCGCGGGCGCCCCGGGTCACCACGATGAGCAGCGGGGTGGCCAACTACGGCCGCATCCACTTCGACGACCTGCAGTGGGAGCGGCGCTACAACTCCTTCGCCGCGTACGGGCAGTCCAAGCTCGCCGACCTGATGATGGCCAGGCGACTGGCTACCGTCGCGACCGAGCGCGGCTGGCACCTGACGAGCAACGCGGCCCACCCCGGCTACACGCGCACCAACCTGCAGACCGCGGGCGCCAGCCTGGGGCGGGACAAGCCGCGCACCGCGCTGTTCACGCGGGTACCGCTGGTGCCGTCGCAGGCGGCCGAGCAGGGTACCGAGCCGATGCTCTACGCGGCGACGAGCCCGGACGCGGTCAACGGCGGGTACTACGGCCCGAGCGGGTTCATGGAACTGGTCGGCCCGACAGGCCCGGCGCGGCTCAACCGCCGGATGCGCGACGACGCGACCGCCGCGCGGCTGTGGACGGAGGCCGAGCGCCTGACCGGTACCGGCCTGCCGGTCGGCAACCCGCGCTGAGCCGGCCGGGCCACGGCCGCGTCGAAGCTGCCCGGCAGGGGCGGCGTTCGGCCCGGCGCCACCTGCCATCCTCCTACGGCGAGTAGGGTGAGCCGATGACCTCACGGCGTGACGTCCTGGCTGTGCTGGCCGCGGGTGCGGTCACGCTGACCGCGTGCGCCCCGTCGACCCGGCCCAAGGCCGCGACCTCGCCGCGGGCGCCGTCCCCGTCCGCCCGCCCGTCCCCATCGCCCTCCGTCCGGTCCGTGGCGCCGTCCCGGGCGCTCACCGGCGGCAGCGGCCCGGACGGATCGATCACCCTGACCGGTACCGCCAGCGTCGCGCTGACCTTCGACGACGGGCCGGACCCGGACCTCACCCCGGTGCTGCTCGACCTGCTGGGTGAGCACCGGGTCCAGGCGAGCTTCAGCCTGGTGGGCTGGCGGGCACGGGACCACCCCGAACTCGTCGCGCGGATGGTGGCCGAGGGCCACACGGTGTGCAACCACTCGTGGCAGCACCTGATGGACCTCGGCCAGCGACCACCGTCCTATGTGGAGGGTGACCTCACGCACACCAACGAGGTGATCCGCACCGCCGCACCGGACGCCGTCGTGCGGTACTTCCGGGCGCCGGGCGGGAACTTCACGCCCTCGCTGGTGCAGACCTGCCGGTCGCTGGGGATGAGTCCGCTGTACTGGAATGTGGACCCGCGCGACTGGGACTCGGCGCACTACGGCTTCGGGCAGTCGATGGTCAACCACATCGTCAGCGTGGTGGAAGGTACCGTGCGGCCGGGCATGATCGTCCTGTCGCACGACTGCAAGCATCCCGACACGATCACCGCGTACCGCACCCTGCTGCCCTGGCTGGCCGCCCGGTACAGCCTCGCGCCACTGCCCACCTGAGCCGCGCCCTGTCGGCGCCGGCAGAGCCGGATGCCCGAAAAGATCCGAACCTCCCCAGGGTCCGCTTGGGGAGGTTCGGGTCGTGGACGAGTTCGGTGCCCCCGGTGGGATTCGAACCCACACTGTATGGATTTTGAGTCCATCGACTCTGCCGTTGGTCTACAGGGGCGCGGGTCGCTCCAGCCTACCCATTACGCTGATGCCTGCGGCGACCGGACACGGCACGCCCAGATCGGATGTTGTTGGGGGTAAGGCTAGGTGGGCGAGACGCAGGCGGCGCGGCACCGGGTACTCATCGCCGAAGACGAGGCGCTGATCCGGCTCGACCTCGCCGAGATGCTGGTGGAGGAGGGCTACGACGTGGTCGGCGAGGCCGGCGACGGCGAGACGGCCGTGCGGCTGGCCGAGGAACTCAAGCCCGATCTCGTCATCCTCGACATCAAGATGCCGATCATGGACGGCCTGGCGGCCGCGGAGCGCATCGCCGAGGCCCGGATCGCCCCCGTGGTCATCCTGACCGCGTTCAGCCAGCGCGACCTGGTCGAGCGGGCGCGCGCCGCCGGCGCGATGGCCTATCTGGTCAAACCGTTCCAGAAGACCGATCTGGTACCGGCAATTGAGATCGCCTTGTCCCGGTTTGCCGAGGTATCGGCGCTGGAGTCCGAGATCGCCTCCCTCACCGAGCGGCTGGAGACCCGCAAGGCGGTCGAGCGTGCCAAGGGTGCGCTGATGACTCAGTACAGCATGACAGAGCCCCAGGCGTTCAAGTGGATCCAGCGTACGGCCATGGATCACCGCATGACGATGCGGGAGGTCGCCGACCGCATTATCGCCGAGTCCGCCGGCGAGGGCAACGTCGCAGGTCAATCCGTCCCCTGACACGCCCAGTAACGGTTAGGTCAACCCAGCCGGCTAGCCCTTACGGTCCTTTGCGAAGTGGGATAACGTCCCCGCCCAGATCGGCACAGCGATCTGGCACCGGGACATCACGTTCGGGCGACGAGCCCAGTGTGCCCGGCCATCGGATGGAGGAGGGTTCGAAGCCTTGAGGCAGGGACTCGTACGTGCGCTGGGCGGTGTGGCCATCGTGGCGCTCGTCGCCGGGGCGGCGGCTTGCAACAGCAACAAGAGCACCACTGGTTCGTCCAGCGGTAGCAAGAACTGCGGATTTGAGATCGCGTATTTCGGCGCGCTGACCGGTTCGTCCGCGAACCTCGGCGTGAACATCGAGCAAGGTGCCGAGCTGGCGGTTGACCAGTACAACGACAAGAACGGCGCCAACTGCATCAGCATCAAGAAGTTCGACTCGCAGGGCAGCCCGGACGTCGCTCCCGGTCTGGCGCGCAGCCTGGTCACCGACAACAAGATCCTCGGCATCGTCGGCCCGCCGTTCTCGGGTGAGTCCGAGGCCGCCGACCCGATCTTCGACTCGGCGGGCATCCCGCTGATCACCCCGTCGGCCACCCGCGTCTCGCTGTCCTCGCACGGCTGGAAGGTCTTCCACCGCGCGGTCGCGAACGACGGCTCCCAGGGTCCGGCCGCGGCCAACTACATCAAGTCGGTGCTGAACGCCACCAAGGTCTTCGTCGCCGACGACCAGTCGGCGTACGGCGCCGGCCTGGCGGACGCGGTCAAGCAGACCCTCGGCTCGGCTGTGGTCGGCACGGACAAGACCGCCGCGGACGGCAAGCAGACCGACTTCTCGGCCACGGTCCAGAAGGTCGTCTCCAGCGGCGCCACCGTCTTCTTCTACGGCGGGTACTACCAGAACGCCGGCCTGCTGCGTAAGCAGCTGACCGCGGCGGGCTGGAAGGGCACCCAGGTCGGCGGCGACGGCGTGGACGACCCCGGCTTCGCCAAGGCGGCGGGCAACGACGCGGCCGCCGGCAGCATCGTCACCTGCCCGTGCTCCCCGGCCTCCAAGGCCGGCGGGACCTTCGTCGCGGACTACAAGAAGAAGTGGAACGTCGACGCGGGTACCTACAGCGACGTGGCCTACGACGCGGCCAACATGTTCCTCAAGGGCATCGACGCCGGCAACACCACGCCGGACAAGATGAACGCGTTCGTGAACTCGCTCACCTACACCGGCGTGGCGAACACCTACAAGTTCACCTCCACCGGTGAGCTGGACCCGCAGTACATCAAGGTGTGGGCGTTCAAGTTCGGCGCGGACGGCACGGACAGCCCGGACCAGGAGGCGCCGAAGAGCTGATCGGCTGGCCCGACCAGCAGATCACCATCACCCCCGATGGCGCGGTGGGGGCGGGGGCCAAACACCCCCCCCCCCCCCCCAGGCCCCCGGGGGCCCCCCCCACAACAAAAAACGGGGGTTGAACAACCC
>CAZYCD010000208.1:0-2502 GCA_964645345.1 uncultured Micromonosporaceae bacterium | reverse complement strand
CCGGCGGCGCCGATGCGCGTCTCGGCGGCCCCCCCCCCCCGCACCCCACCCCCCCCGCGGGCGGGGGGCGGCCGGTCCCCTCCCCGGCCCCACCGCCCTCTTCGCCGCTGGAGCCACCCACATGAACTTCTCCGGTCTGTTCCACAACCTGGGGCCGCTCACCGTCACCGGGCTCGCGCAGGGCGCCATCATCGCCCTGTTCGCGCTCGGGTACACGCTCGTCTACGGCGTACTGCGCCTGATCAACTTCGCGCACTCCGAAGTCTTCATGGTCGGTACCTTCGCCGCGCTGTACACGTGGGGCTTCTTCGGCCTCGACCAGAACTCCCGCACCCCGTCCCTGGGCGGCGTGATCGGGTACATGCTGATCGGCCTGGCCGCGGCGATCGTGGTCTCGGGGGCCACGGCGCTGCTCGTCGAGTTCGTCGCGTACCGGCCCCTGCGCCGCCGCAACGCGCCCCCGCTGGCCTTCCTGATCACCGCGATCGGCGCCTCGCTGGCGATCTCCTCGACGGTCGGCGTGTTCACGCACCAGAACATCAAGGGCGTACCCCCGCTGATCCGCCCGGCGACCGTGGTGCATATCGGCAACACCGTCGTCACCAACCTGCAGATCCTGATCATCGCGCTGGCCCTGGCCCTGATGTACGCGCTGGACCGCTTCATCAACCGCACCCGGCTCGGCCGCGGCATCCGCGCGGTCGCCCAGAACCCGGACAGCGCCGCGCTGATGGGCGTCAACAAGGGTCGCGTCATCTCGCTGGTCTTCCTCATCGGTGGCCTGATGGCCGGCATCGCCGCGGTGATGTACGTGCTGAAGATCGGTGACACCAAGTTCGACTCGGGCTTCAACCTCGGCATCGAGGCGTTCACGGCCGCCGTGCTCGGCGGCATCGGCAACCTGCGCGGCGCGCTGCTCGGCGGCCTCGTGCTGGGCGTCGCGGAGAACTACGTGTCCGGGCTGTTCGGTACCCAGTGGCACACGGCCGGTGCGTTCGTGATCCTGATCGTGATCCTGATGTTCCTGCCGACCGGCCTGCTGGGCGAGTCTCTCGGAAGGGCACGCGCATGACCGAGCCGAGTAACGAAGCGGCGACCGCGCCGGCGACTGAGGCGACCACGGTGGTACCGGCGCAGACGCGCGCCGGCATGACCGCCGCGACCAGCCTCCCGGCGGTACCCGCGGCGGAGGTCAAGCGGGCGACGGTACGCGGCTGGTTCGGGCGGCAGCCCTGGCCGGTACGCGCCGTGTTCGTGCTGATCTTCGTGGTCCTCGCGTACCTGCTGCCCTACGTGGGGGACGTCCCGCTGATCGGGCCGCAGCTCGTCACCCAGGGCATCGACTGGCCGAGCGCCCTGTTCGACATGTCCTACTTCGTGCTGCTGGCCCTGGGTCTGAACGTGGTCGTCGGCTTCGCCGGCCTGCTCGACCTGGGGTACGTCGGCTTCTTCGCGGTCGGCGCCTACACCGTCGCCCTGCTCACCTCGCCGGACAGCGTGTTCAACACGAAGTTCGCGTGGCTCGCGGCGGTACCGGTGGCGATCGCGGTGGCGCTGCTGTCCGGCCTGATCCTGGGCTGGCCGACGCTGCGGCTGCGCGGCGACTACCTGGCGATCGTGACGCTCGGCTTCGCGGAGATCATCCGGATCACCGCCGACAGCACGCCGAACTTCCTGCGTGGCGACCGCGGCTTCGGCGGCATCCCGCACCCGCCGGGCAACAAGGCCGACGGCACTGCGATATTCGGGGTCCGCGACGCCACGCCGTACTTCTGGCTGGGCCTGTCCATCATCATCCTGGTGATCCTGGCGGTCCGTAACCTCGACCGCAGCCGCGTCGGCCGCTCCTGGCTGGCCATCCGGGAGGACGAGGAGGCGGCAGAGATCATGGGGGTACGGACGGTCAAGTTCAAGCTCTGGGCATTCGCCATCGGCGCCGCTGTGGGCGGCTTCGGCGGTGTCATGTTCGCCGGCGAGCAGGGCTTCATGAACTCCAGCACCTTCCAGCTCCAGTTCTCGATCCTGGTACTGGCCGGGGTGGTCATGGGCGGCTCCGGCAACATGGCCGGCGCCATCCTGGGCGGCGCGCTGATCTCCTACATCCCCGACCGGCTGCGCGGCATCAGCGACCCGTTGACCCACACCGACCTGTTCCAGTGGCGGTTCGCGCTGTTCGGCGTGGTGATCATCCTGATCATGATCCTGCGGCCGCAGGGCATCATCCCGAGCCGCCGCCGCGCGATGGAGCTGAAGGACCGGGCCAAGGAGGCGGCACCGCAATGACCGAACCACATGTCGACTCCGCGGACTGGGAAGGCTACAGCGCCGGCCACCGCACCGATCTGCCGGAGGCCACCGGCGCCGAGGGCGACCTCGGCCCGACCTACCCGGTGGACCCGGGGGCGCTGCTGGAGGTGGACAACGTTTCGCTGCGGTTCGGCGGCGTGCTCGCCCTCGACCAGGTCAGCTTCAAGCTGCGCGAGGGCGAGATCTTCGGGCTGA
>CAZYCD010000207.1:0-8638 GCA_964645345.1 uncultured Micromonosporaceae bacterium | reverse complement strand
GGTCACTGCTCCCGTTCGAGCACGAACCAGATGCCGACGGCCGGCTCGGTGCCCTCGTTGCGGTATCGGTGGGGCGTCGTCGACTCGAAGGACACCGCGTCGCCGGCGCGCAGGTGGAGCTCGTCGAACCCGAGCGTCAGGATCAGCTCCCCGCTGAGCACGAAGCCGTACTCGCACCCCGGGTGGCGCATCAGGCCGCCGCTGCTGGACGAGGTACCGCCCGGCGGGTACGTGATGCGCAGGAAGTCGACGGTACGGCGGGGCAGCTCGCCGAGCATCTCCCAGGTGACACCGGAGTCCAGCGTCAGCACCCGCCGGTCGTCCTGGCGCACCAGCGGGCCGAGGCGCGCACCCCGCATCGAGCCGAGGGCCTCGAGTACCGTCGCCGTCGCGCCGCCGCCCGCCACGGCGCGCGATGCCGCGACGCCCGCCGACCCCGCACCGCCCGTGCCGCCGGCTCCGGTTCCGCCACCCGCACCGGCCTCAGCCGCGAACAGGTCTTCGACGGAGATGCCGAGCGCCGAGGTGATGGCGTACAACGTGCTGACCGAGGGCTGGGTCTTCGACGTCTCGATCTGCGAAACCATGCTCGCCGACACGCCCACCTCACGGGCCAGCCCGCGCAGGCTCATGCCCTGCCGCACGCGCTCCTCGCGGATGCGCCGGCCGAGCCACGGTACGTCGGAACCCGGCATGCACCCTCCCTAGATGTCCAACAAGAGTTAACTCAATCCGCGCTGTTAAGCGGCATGTTAAGTGATCCTTGACACTCTCGGGAGCCCCGGCATAGCGTGGCCGCACGATCCTCGAAGCTGCGGATTGGGGGCAATGATGGCCATCCGCACCTACGGCCCGAACGCGGTCGACTGGGAGCAGCGCATCGACCTGGGCCGTCTTCGCGAGCAGCGGCTGGCCCGGCTGCGGGAAGCGCTCGACCGCTCCGAACTGGGCGCCCTGCTCACCTTCGACTTCGCCAACATCCGTTACCTGACGGCCACGCACATCGGCACCTGGGCGATGGACAAGCTGATCCGCTTCGCCCTGCTCCCGCGCGGCGGCGAGCCGATCCTGTGGGACTTCGGCTCGGCAGCCCGCCACCACCAGCTCTACAACCCCTGGCTGGACGGGCCGGAGCGGGCCAGGGCCGGGATATCCACGCTGCGCGGTGCGTTCCACCCGGACGCGGGCATCGCCGAGGAGGTGGCCCGCAAGGTGGCCACCGAGCTCGACCGGTACGGGCTGACCGGCACCCCGGTCGGGGTGGACCTCGTCGAGCTGCCGGTGCTGTTCGCGTTGCAGCGGGCCGGGATCGAGGTGGTCGACGGGCAGCAGGTGTTCCTGGAGGCCCGGCGCATCAAGACCGCCGACGAAATCTCCCTGCTCACCCAGGCCTGCGCGATGGTCGACGCCGCCTACGAGGAGTTGTACCAGTTCCTGCGGCCGGGGGTTCGCGAGAACGAATGCGTCGGGCTGGTGTCCAAGGTGCTCTACGACCTCGGCAGCGAGTACGTCGAAGGCGTCAACGCCATCTCCGGGGAACGGTGCTCACCCCACCCGCACGTCTACAGCGACCGGCTCATCCGCCCCGGCGACCCGGCGTTCTTCGACATCCTGCACAGCCACCTCGGGTATCGCACCTGCTACTACCGCTGCTTCGCCGTGGGCAGCGCCTCGCCCGCCATGCGCGACGCGTACACCCGCTGCCGTGAGTACATGGACCGGGCCATCGCACTGGTGAAGCCGGGAGCCACCACCGCGGACATCGTCTCGGTCTGGCCCACCGCCCAGGAGTTCGGCTTTGCCGACGAGGAAGCCGCCTTCGCCCTCCAGTACGGGCACGGCGTCGGGCTGTCCATCTGGGAGAAACCCATCTTCTCCAGGCTCGTGTCGCTGGAGCACCCGGAGACCCTGGAGGAGGGCATGGTCTTCGCGCTGGAGACCTACTGGCCCGCCGGGGACGGGTACTCCGCCGCCCGGATCGAGGAGGAGGTGGTGGTGACGGCCAACGGGTGCGAGGTCATCACCAAGTTCCCGGCCGAGGACCTGCTGGTGGCCGGGCGCCGGTACTGGACCGTGAACGGCCCGCTGCCGACCCAGCGCGAGGCGCAGTCCCAGTTGAACACGGAGGCGGGGCGCGATGGTCGACGTGGCTGAGCAGTCCACTGTGGACGCACGGCGGCTGCTGGAGCTGCACGAGCAGATGGCCGTCATCCGGGGTACCGAGAAGGCCGCGCAGGACCTGTTCCTGGCGGGGCTGGTGAAGGGGACCACCCATCTGGCGGCCGGCCACGAGGCGGTGGCGGTCGGCGCGGCGGCCGCGCTGCGGGACGACGACTACGTGTTCGCCACCTACCGCGGACACCACCACGCGATGGCCCGGGGAGCCTCGCCCGAGGCATGCCTGGCCGAGCTGATGAGCCGGGCGACCGGGCTGAACAAGGCCAAGGGTGGCTCGATGCACCTGACCACCGCGCAGCACAACATGCTGGGCTCGTACGCGATCGTCGGCGCGCACCTGCCGATGGCCGTCGGCGCGGCCTGGTCGGCGAACCTGCGGGGTACCGGTCAGGTCGCGGTCGCCTTCTTCGGCGACGGCGCCACCAACATCGGCGCCTTCCACGAGGCCCTGAATCTGGCCGCCGTCTGGCGGCTGCCCGCGCTGTTCGTGTGTGAGAACAACCTCTACATGGAGTACACGCCGATCGGCGCGGTCACCGCGGTCGCGAACCCGGCGGCGGACCGCGCGCCGGCCTACAACATCCCCGCCGAGCTGGTCGACGGCAACGACGTCCTCGCGGTCCACGCGGCGGTGGCCGCCGCCGCATCCCGGGCCCGCGACGGCGGCGGTCCGACCGTCATCGAGGCCCGGACCTACCGGCACTACGGGCACAGCCGCACCGACCCCGCCAAGTACCGGCCTGCCGAGGAGGTCGAGCGGTGGATGGCCCGGGACCCGCTGGCCGTGGCCCGCGCCCGGCTGGCCGAACTCGGAGTGTCCGATGCGGACATCACGGCGGCCGAGGAGCGGGCGGCGCGCACGGTCGCGGAGGCGGTCGCGGCGGCGAAGGCCGCGCCCGAGGCGGATCCGGGCGAGGCGTTGACCGACGTGTGGGCCGACGGGAGTGCGACATGGCGGACGTGACCTACCGGGAGGCGGTCGCCGAGGGGATCGCGCGGGAGATGCGCCGGGACCCGAGCGTGGTGTGCCTGGGCGAGGACATCGGTGCGGCCGAGGGCGTGTTCAAGACGACCGTCGGGCTGTTCGCCGAGTTCGGGCCGCGCCGGGTCTGGGACACCCCCATCTCCGAGCAGGCGATCGTCGGCGCCGCGATGGGCGCGGCCATGACCGGCATGCGGCCGGTCGCCGAGATCATGTTCTCCGACTTCCTCGCCTGCTGCTGGGACTACCTGGCCAACGAGATCCCCAAGGTCCGGTACATGACCGGCGGCCAGGTCACCGTGCCGCTCGTGGTGCGCACCGCCAACGGCGGCGGGCTCGGCTTCGGCGCCCAGCACTCCCAGGCCGTGGAGAACTGGGCACTGGCGGTACCGGGGCTCAAAATCGTCGCGCCGTCCACCCCCGCCGACGTGGTAGGCCTGATGGCCTCGGCGATCCGCAGCGACGACCCCGTCGTGTTCTTCGAGCACAAGGGGCTGTTCGCCAGCAAGGGACCGGCCGCCCCCGCCGGCCACACGGTACCGCTGGGGCAGGCGGCCATCGCCCGGCCCGGTACCGACGTCACGCTGGTCGCCCTCGCCTGGACGGTACCCATCGCGCTCGCGGCGGCCGCGACGCTGGCCGGCGAGGGCGTCTCCGTCGAGGTGATCGACCTGCGCTGCCTGGTACCGCTGGACATGCGCACCGTCCTCGAGTCGGTGGCCCGCACCTCGCGGCTGGTCATCGTCGAGGAGAACCCGTACCAGGGCGGCTGGGGCGGCACCGTCGCCGCGATAGTCGCCGAGGAGGGCTTCGAGACGCTGGACGCCCCGATCCGCCGGATCGCCTCGGCCTGCGTACCGCTGCCGTTCGCCGACCGCCTCGAGGACGAGGTCATGCCCACCGTCGCCAAGGTGACCGACGCGGTGCGCCGGCTCGCCGCCTACTGACCGTCCACTGCGCCTTTCCCCGCTCCCGCACACCCTGAAGGAGTTCGGCCATGAGCCATCGAACCCTCATCCGCGGCGGCCACGTCCTGACCGTCGACAACGCCCTCGGCGACCTGCCGCACGGCGACGTCCTCATCGAGGACGACCGGATCGTCGCCGTACAGAACGACATCAGCGCCGACGCCGAGGTCATCGACGCGACCGGGTTCATCGTGATCCCGGGCTTCATCGACACCCACCGGCACACCTGGGAGGCGGCCATCCGGGGCGTGGCGCCCAACGCGACCCTGGACGACTACTTCGTCGAGATCCTGGACACCTTCGCGCCGCACTACCGGCCCGAGGACGTCTACAACTCCAACCTGGCCGGTGCCCTGGAGTGCCTCAACGCCGGCATCACCACGCTGGTCGACTGGTCGCACATCAACAACACACCCGAACACCCCGACGCGGGAATCCGCGGGCTGCAGGAGTCCGGCATCCGCGCCCAGTACGCGTACGGCAGCGCGAACACCTCGCTGGTCGACTACTGGTACGAGAGCTCGATCGCCATTCCGGGCGACGACGTGCGCCGGGTGCGCAACACCTACTTCTCCTCCGACGACGGCCTGATCACCATGGCGCTGGCCACCCGCGGGCCGGGCTTCTGCAAGGACGACGTGGTGCGCTCGGAGTGGGCGCTGGCCCGGGAACTGGGGCTGCCGATGACCGTGCACGTGGGCATGGGGCGGCTGGCCGGCCGGTTCGGGATGATCAACCAGCTCAACAACCTCGGCCTGCTCGGCGCCGACACCACCTATGTGCACTGCTGCTACTTCAGCGAGGAGGAGTGGCGGCTGGTCGCCGACACCGGCGGTACCGTCTCCATCGCTCCGCAGGTCGAGCTGCAGATGGGGCACGGCTGGCCGCCGGTCATGAAGGCCGTCGAGTACGGGCTGCGGCCCAGCTTCTCCATCGACGTGGTGACGACCGTGCCCGGTGACATGTTCACCCAGATCCGGGCGGCGTTCGGCGCCGAGCGGGCGCGTACCAACGCCATCGCGTGGGAGGCGGACGTCCCGGTACCGGAGACCATGCTGACCGCCGCCCAGATGCTGGAGATGGCGACCATCAACGGCGCGCACGTGGCCGGCCTGGAGGGGCGCACCGGTTCCCTGATCCCCGGCAAGAAGGCCGACATCGTCCTGCTGGACGCGACGTCGCTGAACATGGCACCGGTCATCGACGCGGCGGCAGCGGTCACCCTGTGCGCCGACGTGTCCAATGTGGACACCGTGATCGTGGACGGCGTGGTCCGCAAGCGCGGCGGCAAGCTGCTGGCCGACGCGGCCAGGGCCCGGGCCCAGGTCGAGGCTTCCCGCGACTACCTGGTCCGCGAGGTCCAGGCCAAGAAGGCCGCGGCCCAGCCCGCCGACGCCTGATGACCGCTGCGCGGCACGTCGTGCGCCGGGCCGGGGAGGCCGGCTTCGAACCGGTCTCCCCCGGCCTGGCCCGCTGGCCCGTCGTCGACGAGAGCACCGCGGTGCACACCGGTTTCGAGGTCGTCGAGCTGGATCCGGGGGCCGGGGTACCGGCCAGGGTCCAGTCTTTCGAGGAGTGCTTCTACGTCCTGTCCGGCGCCCCGGTCGTGCAGACCGCGTCCGGCGCGGCCCTGCTGGCGCCCGGCGACTACGGGCTGCTGCCGGTCGGCGTGGCCCACGGGTGGCGCAACGACAGCCACCAGCCGGCCCGCTGGGCGCGGATGCTGGCACCGCAGCCGAGGTCGCGGTACGGCGGGGACACCGTGGCGGTACCGGCGCTGGAGCGGACCGACGCGTCCACTGTGGACCCCCGTGATCCGAGGACGCGCGACTTCGGGCACATCGAGCCCGCCAACATGGACGTCGACAGGCAGTCGCAGGAGAACCTCGCGCTGTCCGCGAGCATGCGCACCGCGCTGCTGGTCTACAGCGGCATCACCGTGAAGATGATGGTCGACGGGGACCTCGGCGCGCGGCTGACCACGATGTTCATGGTGCAATACGCGCCGGACGGGGTGGCCGGGCCGCACGACCACCCGTTCGAGGAGACCTACCTGTTCCTGGAGGGGCGCGCCGAGGGCACCTTCGACGGTCAGCGGTACGAGCTGGGGCCGGGTGATGTCGCGTTCGCCGGCGTCGGCTGCGTGCACGGCTTCCGCAACCTCGGCTCAGGACCGCTGCGCTGGCTGGAGACCCAGGCACCGCAGCCGCCTTCGCGCCACTCCTACCGCTTCGTGCGGGACTGGGACTACCTGAGGAGCCACCATGGGTAGCGTTGTCGTCATCGGCGGTACCGCCGGCCTGGGCCGGGAGATCGCGGAACACTACGTGCGGCAGGGCCGGGACGTCGTGCTGTCCGGCCGGGACGCCGCCCGGGCCGCCGAGGTGGCCGGAGAGCTGGGCGGCGGGGCACGGGGGATCGGCCTCGACCTGGCCCAGCCGCACAAGGTCGCCGCCGCTCTGTCCGAGGTGGACAGCGTGGACCAACTCGTGCTCGCGGCCATCGAGCGGGACCGCAACAGCGCGGTCGACTACCGCATCGACGAGGCGGTGCACCTGGTGACGCTCAAGCTCGTCGGGTACACGGCGGTGGCCAGCGCGCTGCACGGCCGGATGTCGGCGTCCGGCTCCATCCTGCTGTTCGGCGGCCAGGCGCGGGTGCGCCCGTACCCGGGCTCGACGACGGTCACCACGGTCAACGGCGGCGTGGTCGCGATGGTGACCACGCTGGCCCTGGAGTTCGCGCCGATCCGGGTGAACGCGATCCACCCGGGGATCGTCGGCGACAGTCCCTACTGGACGGGCAAGACCGAGTACCTGGAGTCCGTGCGCCTGCGCACCCCGACCGGCCAACTCGTGCGCATGCGCGACATCGTGGAGTCGGTCGTCTTCCTGCTGGAGAACCCCGCGGTGAACGGGGTCAACCTACCCGTGGATGGCGGATGGCTGCTGATGTGACGGTCGTGGGTACCGGCCGGATGGGCGCGGCGCTGGCCGAGCGGCTGCGCGGCGCCGGCCACCCGGTGACCGTGTTCAACCGCGGCCGGCAGCGCGCCGAGGACCTGGCCGCGCGGACCGGCGCGACGGTCGCGGGCACGCCGCGCGAGGCGGCCGCCGCGGCCGACTTCGTTGTCGTGTCGCTCGCCGACGACACGGCCGTGCGGGAGGTCTACGCCGGGCCGGACGGCCTGGTCGCCGGGCTGCGCCCGGGCGCGGTCGTGCTGGAGGCCAGCACGGTCGCGCCGCAGACCGTGAAGGACCTGGCCGACCCGGTGGCCCGCGGCGGCGCGACCCTGCTCGACGCCCCGGTCTCCGGCAGCGTGCCGGTCGTGCGGCGCGGCGAGCTGACCTTCATGGTCGGCGGCGACCCGGGCGCCCTCGACCGGGCCCGGCCGGTACTCGCGCCGCTGGCCACCGAGGTCGTGCACCTGGGCGCCCTCGGTACCGGCGCGGCCATGAAGCTGGCGGTCAACGCGGTCGTGTTCGGGCTCAACCAGGCGCTGTCCGAGGCCCTGGTGCTGGCCGAGCGGGCCGGGGTCGACCGGGAGGCGGCGTACCGGGTGTTCGCCGCGAGCGCGGTCGCCGCGCCCTACGTGCGGTACAAGCGGGACGCCTTCGAGCACCCGGACGGTACCCCGGTGGCGTTCATGCTCGACCTCGTGGCCAAGGACCTGGCGCTCATCGGCGCGCTGGCCACGGAGACCGGCGCACCGATGGCCCAGGCGGACACCAACCGGCGCATCGTGCGGGAAGCGGTCGAGGCCGGCTACGGCGCCCAGGACATCAGCGCGGTCGCCGAGTACCTGCGCGCGACCACCGGAGATCGCAGACCGTAATTGCGTTGAAACAACCGGGTCCACGGCGCACCCTGGAGACTCCGCCGACTCTCTCGAAAGAGCCTCCATGCGCCTGGTCCGGGATCTGTGGGCCACGTCGCCGCGCCGTGTCGCGGCCGTGGCCCTGCTGATCGTGCTCGGCGCCATCGGACAGGCCGCCGGCTCGGCCCTGGCCGGTCCGGTCCTGGTGGACCGCTCGCTGCCGCTGTTCGTCCTGCTGGCGGTGGCCCTGGCCGCCGCCGTCTTCACCGACCTCGGCGTCGGCCTCATCGCCGCCGGGCTGACCGCCGACTGGGCCGCCGACGTGCGCCGCCGGCTGTGCCGGGTGGCCTTCGGGCAGGACCTGCCCCGGCTGGAGACCACCCCGGTCGGCGAGCTGCTCGACCGGATCGACGGCGACGTCTACCAGGTGGCCTCCGAGCTGCGCGGCAGCGGCGTGCGGATCGCCCAGTACCTGGCCCTCGGTGTGCTGTCGGTCGTCACGGCGCTCGTGGTCTGGTGGCCGGCCGGCGCGGGCATGCTGGTGCTCAGTGCGCTGCTCGGCGCCGGCCTGGCCCGGCCGGCCCGGCGCATCTCCCCCGCCCGGATGGACGAGGAGGAGGCGTGGTCGGACCTTGCCGCGGTGATGGAGGAGTCCATCCACGGGCAGGACGACGTGCGCACCAGCCTGGCCCG
>CAZYCD010000206.1:0-8677 GCA_964645345.1 uncultured Micromonosporaceae bacterium | reverse complement strand
GCGATCCGGTCGGCGAGCGCGAGTACCTCGTCCAGCTCGCTGGAGACCAGCAGCACCCCGGCGCCCCGGTCTCGCTCGTGCACGACGCGGGCGTGGATGAACTCCGTCGACCCGACGTCCACGCCCCGGGTGGGCTGGCTGGCGATCAGCAGCCTGAGCGGGCTGGACAGCTCGCGGGCGACGATCACCTTCTGCTGGTTGCCGCCGGAGAGGGTACCGACCGGGGCCAGCTCCGACGAGGTACGCACGTCGAACTCGGCGATCCGGTCGCGGGCGGACCGGTTGACCGCGCGCGGCGACAGCGCCAGCCCGGACGCGAACGGCTCCTGGTCATACCGGTCGAGCACCAGGTTCTCGGCGACTGTGAAGTCCTTGACCAGCCCGTCGACCGCGCGGTCCTCGGGGATGTACCCGACGCCGGACCGCAGGATGTCCTTGGTGGTGAGGTGCGTGATCGGCCGGCTCTCCAGCACGATCTGCCCGGCCGCGACGGGTCGCAGGCTCATGATCGCCTCGATCAGCTCGGTCTGGCCGTTGCCCTGCACGCCCGCGATGCCGAGTACCTCGCCGCCGCGTACCTCCAGGTCCACGCCGTCCACCGCGGCGTGGCCGCGCTCGTCGAAGACGGTGAGCCCCTGCACGCTGAGCACCGGCGCCTGCGGCCGGGCCGGCTCCTTGTCCACCCGCAGCTTGACCGTACGCCCGACCATCAGCGCGGCCAGCGAGTCCTCGCTGGCCGTCGGTTCTGCGGTGCCCACGGTTCGGCCCCGCCGGACCACCGTGATCCGGTCTGCGATGGCCTTCACCTCACGCAGCTTGTGGGTGATGAAGACGATCGACTTGCCATCGTCCTTGAGCGCCCGCATGACGTCGAGCAGTTCGTCGGTCTCCTGTGGGGTCAGCACCGCCGTCGGCTCGTCGAGGATCAGCAGGTCGACCTCGCGGACCAGGGCCTTGATGATCTCCACGCGCTGCTGGACGCCGACCGGCAGGTCCTCGATCACGGCGTCCGGGTCGACCGGCAGTCCGTACTGGCGGGACACCTCCAGTACCCGCTGGCGGGCGCTGGACCGGTTGAGGAACCCGCCGGTGGTGCGCTCCGCGCCCAGCATGATGTTGTCGGTGACGGAGAAGACCGGTACCAGCATGAAATGCTGGTGCACCATGCCGATGCCGGCCGCGATGGCGTCCCCGGGCCCACGGAAGCGCTTGGGCGTCCCGTTCACCACGATCTCGCCGGAGTCCGGCTGGAGCAGCCCGTAGAGGACGTTCATCAGGGTGGACTTGCCGGCGCCGTTCTCCCCGAGCAGGGCGTGGATCTCGCCGGGCTCGACAACGAGGTCAATGTGATCATTGGCGACCAGGCTGCCGAAGCGCTTGGTGATGCCGCGCAGCTCAAGCTTCATTGCTCGGCGGGGCCTCCTCGGGCGGGCGGGTTGACCGGCGGCGGGGTGCCGCCTCCCCTGATCATTGCAGGGGAGGCGGCACCCGGTACACCTCGGTCAGGAGGCAGAGGCCGACGGCGTGGCCGTGGCCGACGGGGCCACCGAGGCCGAGCCGGCACCGGCCGGCGCCGGCGGGACCGGCGAGGACGGCGAGCTGACCTTGACAGCACCCGAGATGATGTCCTGCTTCAGCTTGTCGATCTCGGACTTCAGGTCCGCCGGTACCTTCGAGTCCAGGTCGTGGTACGGGGCGAGCTGCACGCCGTTGTTGGCCAGCGTGCCGATCGAACCGGTACCGCCCTGCAGGGTGCCAGCGGCGGTGGCCAGCACGGCCTGCTTCACCGCGTCGGAGATGTTCTTGACCACGGTGGACAGGAACACCGAGCAGTACTGCTGGGCGCTGACGCAGCCGTCCTGGTCCACCCACACCACGGCCTGCTTGCCGCCGGACTGCTGCGCCGCCGCGGCGGTGCCCAGGCCGGTACCGCCGGCGACCGGCATGACGACGTCCGCGCCCTGGGCGATGAACGCGTCAGAGACCGAGCGGCCGGCGTTCTGGTCGGTGAAGGAGTTCGCGAACGACCCGTTCTGGGTGGCCTTGTCCCAGCCCAGCACCTTCACGTTCTTGCCCTTGACCTGGTTGTAATGGGCGACCCCGTCGACGAAGCCGTCCATGAAAATAGTCACCGGCGGGATCTTCAGGCCGCCGTACGTGGCGACGGTGCCCGTCTTGCTGTACCCGGCCGCCAGGTACCCGGCCAGGTAGCCGGCCTGGGCGGTGTCGAACTGCATCGAGTACACATTGGACAGCGGCAGGCTGGCGTCGACGATCGCGAACTTCTGGTTCGGGTTCGCCTTCGCCGCCGCCGAGGTCGCGTCGCCCATCAGGCCGCCGACCGCGACGATCAGGTCGCACTTCTGGCTCACGAACTGGGTCAGGTTGGGCTGGTAGTCGGCTGCCGCGTTGGACTGTACGTAGTCCACCTTGATGTTCGAGTTCTGCGCGGCGGCGTCCTGCATGCCCTTCCACGCCGAGGCGTTGAAGGAACGGTCGTTGATCCCGCCCGTGTCGGTGACCATGCACGCGTGCGTCTTGTTGCCGGCGTTCGGTGCCGAACTGGCACCCGTCTTGGACGGCGCCTTGCCACAGCCGGCGGCGGCCAGCACCAGCCCGCCGATCGCAATGACGCCAAGCAATTTCATCCCACCCGCAGGGCGCAAGATGATCTCCTTCCCATTTTCAACGCCGCCGGATCACGGCGGGCTCCAACGCGGGGAGCGTACGCCGTCCCGGGTCACATCCACGCGACGGTTTGATCGCGTTACCCGGTCGTAACTCGGCTGTGTCTCACTCCGCTATCTTCGCCCCGTTTCGGGGACCGTCGCGGGGAAATCACGGACTGCCGGGTACCGTGATCGTCCCGTTCGCAATCTTCTTCTGGTACCCGTCGAGGACCGGCGCGAGCACGGCCGCGTGCGGACCGGAGGTGGCGTACCGGATCCCGCCGTTGCCCACGTCGTACGTGGTGTTCCCGGCGTGGTACGTGCCGTGCGCGGCCCCGCGCAGCAGGTCGGCGACCGCGATGTCGACGCGGTCCACCTGGGACGTGAGGATCGCGTCGCGGAATGCCGGATCCGCCGTCGGGTACTGGTCGGCGCCAAACCCGATGGCCAGTCCCCCATGCTCCTTGGCCGCCTCGAACACGCCGGGGCTGACCGAGCCGACCACCTGATACACCACGTCCGCGCCGCCGTTGAAGAGGTCGTCGGCGGCTCCCCGGGCCACCCGGTCGTCGGTCACGTCCGGGCAGGTGCTCGGGTCCTCCGACAGGTACTTGGCGTCCACCCGGGTACCGGCGTGCTGCGCCTCGACGCCCGCCCGGTACCCCGACTCGAGCGCGGCGACCGACGGGATGTGGCAGCTGGCGAGGAAACCCACCTGGTGCGACGTCGAGGACAGCGCGGCGGCGACTCCCATCAGGTACCCGCCCTCCGCGTCGGCGAAGACCAGGTTGGCCACGTTCGGGGCGGACACGCCGGAATCGCTGACCGCGGCGAACCGGGTACCCGGGCAGTCCCTGGCGGCCCGGGCGAGCGGACCGGTCGAGGGATCCGGGCCCACGTATCCCTGGCCGACGGCGATCACCGGGTCATACCCGGACTGGCACAGGATGACGAGCCGGTCGTACCGGTTGTCCGGCGGCTCGTTCGGCACGGCGACCAGTTCGTGTACCGCGCCGACCCCGCCGTCGCTGGCGCTGAAGTTGACGAGGCCGGCCTTGACGGCCTGGTTGACCAGCCCGTCCGTGGGGCCGCCCTGGTCGTAGGCGACGCCGACGCGCATTCCGGAGGGCGTGTCGCTGTAGGAGACGGGCGAGCACCCGGCCGCCGGCAGTGCCAGCAAGGCGGCCGCCAGCAACGCCGCTGCGGGCGCGGGCGCCGGCCGGCGGGTCAACACCGCCGCCGGCGTAGGCGCCGACGATGTCCGGCCACGGCGCACCACCCCACATCAGCGGCATCGGGACCATCCCGTGTGCCGACACTAACCGCAGGGATCGGTACGTCGGGCCGGTTGGACGAACCGGAGCGGGCCGCCGCCCGGCAAGGTCAACAGGCGAGGTACCGGCCGGTCGGGGTAGGTTCGCCTGATACCCCGAGAACCGAGGGAGAGTCCACAATGGACAAGTGGTGGCGGGACGCGGTCATCTACGAGGTGTACGTGCGCAGCTTCGCCGACTCCGACGGTGACGGCGACGGTGACCTGGCCGGCATCGCCGAACACCTGCCCTACCTGCGCGACCTCGGCGTCGACGCGCTCTGGATAACGCCCTTCTACCCGTCGCCGATGGCCGACGGTGGTTACGACGTGGCCGACTACCGCGACATCGACCCGCGCTTCGGCACGCTCGCCGGCTTCGACGCGCTGCTGGCTCGCGCGCACTCCCTGAGCCTGCGGGTGATCGTCGACATCGTGCCGAACCACTCGTCGTCCGCGCACCCCTGGTTCGTCGAGGCGCTCGCCGCGCCGCCGGGTTCGGCGGCCCGCGACCGGTACGTCTTCTCCGACACCACCAACGACTGGCAGTCGGTGTTCGGCGGGCCGGCCTGGACGCAGGTACCCGACGGCCAGTACTACCTGCACCTGTTCGACCCGGGACAGCCCGACTTCAACTGGCGCAATCCGGAGGTGACCGCCGAGTTCGAGTCGGTACTGCGGTTCTGGCTCGACCGGGGCGTCGACGGTTTCCGCATCGACGTGGCGCACGGGCTCATCAAGGCCGTCGGGCTGCCGTCGGTCGGCAGCGACACGACCGTCGTGCCGTACTATGACCAGGACGAGGTACACGACATCTACCGCGAGTGGCGGCGGATCCTCGACTCGTACCCGGGCGACCGGATCGCTGTGGCTGAGGCGTGGGTCTCCGACCCGACGCGGCTGTCGCGGTACGTGGTCGCCGACGAACTGCACCAGGCGTTCAACTTCGACTTCCTGCAGGCGCCGTGGGATGGTCCGCCGCTGCGGCACACCATCGACCGGTGCATCGCCGCCGCGGACGCCGTCGGCGCGCCGACCACCTGGGTACTGTCCAATCACGACGTTCGCCGCCAGGTGACCCGCTTCGGCAGCGTGGACCGCGCCCGCGCGGCGATCCTGCTGATGCTCGCCCTGCCCGGCTCCGCCTACCTGTACCAGGGCGAGGAGTTGGGGCTGCCGGAGGTGCTGGACCTTCCGCCGGACGCGCGCCGGGACCCGGTGTGGTTCCGTTCGGGCGGCACGGAACTGGGCCGCGACGGGTGCCGGGTACCAATCCCGTGGTCGGGCGACTCGCCGCCGTTCGGCTTCAGCCCGAGCGGAAAGGCGTGGTTGCCCAGCCCGCCGTCGTGGGCCACGCTCACCGTCGCGGCCCAAGCCGCCGATCCCCGGTCGACCCTTTCCCTGTACCGCGACGCCCTGCGCCAGCGCCGGTCCGGCCACGCGACCGGGGCGCTGCACTGGCTCGAATCGTCGCCGGAGGTGCTGCACTTCCGGCGCGAGGGCGGCCTGTCCTGCCTGGTGAACCTCGGCAAGGAGCCGCTGCCGGTACCGGACGGGCCCACGCCGGTGCTGTCCAGCGCTGAGCTTGTGGACGGCGCGCTGCCGGTCGACGCGGCCGCATGGTTCGTCGAGGGTACCGGAGGCTGAGTCGCGGCTCAGCCTCATGAGGCTGACTGACGACTCAGCCTCCGGGAGGCTGAGTGACGGCTCAGGATCCGAGCGACGGGTCAGGATCCGGTGAGGCGGGCGGCGATGCGGGCGAAGCCGGCGCGGATCTCCTCCGGGCTCGGCGGACCGGCGTGCTCATGGTCATGGTCGTGGTCATGCTCCTCGTCGCCGTCCTCTTCCTCACCCTCCTCCTCGTACTCCTCGTCGTACTCCTCGTCCTCGTCCTCGTAGTCCTCGTCCTCGTCCTGGTACTCCTCGTCGTCCTCGAGGTCGACGGCCAGGTCGGTGTCCTCGTCGGCGTCCGCCTCCTCGTCGGCCAGCGCCCTGGCCACCGCGATCTCCTCGCGGATGCGGTCCACCTCGACCAGCGGCAGCACCGGTTCGACCACTGCCATCAGGTCCTCGTCGGCCACGATCTCCTCGGCGAGGGCGAGGGCGTGCTCGCGTTCGTAGGGTCCGCAGACCACCGCCTCCCACTCGTCTTCGTCGTCGAGCGGGCCGAAGGTGACGATCCACGGCATGGACAGCATCGGCGAATCGCCGGGCAGTTCGAGAGTCATGACTGTTCCCACGCGCACATCATGGCGGCACCGGACCCTTGTACCGGCGGCTTTGGCGCCAGACATGCGGGGCGATTTTCGCCCGGCGCACGGGATCAACCGACGGTCGCGTCCCCGTCCCTGTCGGCAACCGGATGCGCACCGGCCGCCAGGTCCCGCACGCGACCCCGGGCACTCGTCGCGGCGAGCGCGGACCCGAACAGCAGCAGTTGGCTGAACAGGTTGAGGAACAGCAGCAGACCCACCGCCGTACCGGCCAGCCGGTAGGCCGGGTTCCGTTCGGTGTGCGCGATGTAGAGCCGGCCGAGTGTCGTCAGGAACGTCAGTCCCGTACCGACCATCACCATCGGCACGACGAGCCGGTACCAGGACACCCACACCCGCGGTACCAGAGTCAGAAGCGCGGCCGACATCAGCAGGTTGAGCGCGGCCGCGAGCACCTCGCCGGTCCACGCGGTGGTCGTGTTCACCGCCGCGGCCGGCAGGCCCACCTCGCGCAGCACCAGCCCGATCAGGGCCTGCAGCAGGTTGCTCGCCCACAGGCCGAGGCCGAGCACGACCCCGAGGCCCACCAGAATCCCGAGGTCCACCACCCAGCGGACCACGATGTTGCCCGGATGCTGCTCCAGTCCCCACATCGCCCGCTGCGACGACCGCATGCTGTCGATCCAGCCGATGCCCGCGAACAGCAGGCCCAGCACGCCGATGACCGCGACCGCGTTGCGGGCCGACTGGATCGCGGCCGGATTGAGGAAGGGCAGGTTGCGTTGCAGGTACGCGTCCACGGCGTTGAGGACGGCGCGGTTGTCGCCCAGCACGAAGCCGAGCACCGAGTAGCCGAGCAGGCCGATGGCGAACGCCGCGAAGAAGCCGTAGTAGGCGATGGCGGCCGCCAGTCGCGGACCGAACAGCGACGAGTACCGCTCGCGGGCCTGCCACACGTGGTCGAAACCGGGCGACCGCGCCCGTCCCCGGTCGATGGCCGCGTCCCAGGCGGCCACCACCCGGTCGATCGGGTTCACGCTGGGGCCAGGGGGAAGTCCCGCACCGGCCTCCAGTGCCCGTCGGCTCCGTGCACGTAGAGGGTGAAGTGGTCGACCTCGAAGTCCGCGGAGAAGCCGGCCAGCCGGTCGAACACCGCGTCCAGGGCCTCGGTCGCGATGTCGTGCGCCACGGTGACGTGCGGGTGGTACGGGAAGTGCAGCTCCCGGTCCAGCGGACCCTCCCGTACCGCGGCGGCCAGCAGTTCGAACTCGCTGATGCCAGCGGCCACCGCGACAAAAACCACCTCGGTGACCGGACGGAAGGTGCCGGTACCGCGCAGCCGTACGGAGAAGCCGGTATGCGACGCGGCGACCTTGGTCAGGTGCGCCTCGATGGCGGGCAGCGAGGCCGGGTCGATGTCGGTCGGGCCGAGCAGCGTCACGTGCGAGGGGATGAGCGCGGCGAGCGGGTCGCCGGCCTCCGCCCGGGCGCGGTCGAGCCGGCTGCCCCAGGGCTCGGGTACGCCGACCGCCACGCCGATGCGTAGGGTGTCCTCCACCGCGTCCCCTACCGGCTACGCACCGGCGGCCGGCGCGAGGAAGCCGATGTTCCGGTACGTGGTGCGCAGCGTTTCGGCGGCGACCGTCCGGGCCTTCTCCGCGCCGACCGCGAGCAGCTTGTCGAGCTGGGCCGGATCGTTGAGGTACGCCGCGGTGCGCTCCTGTACCGGCCGGACGAAGTCCATCACGATCTCGGCCAGGTCCTTCTTCAGGTCCCCGTACCCCTTGCCCGCGTAGTCCGCCTCGAGCGCGGTCAGCGCGCGGCCGGTCAGCGCCGAGTAGATGGTCAGCAGGTTGGCGACGCCCGGCTTGGTGTCCGGGTCGTAGACGATTTCCCGTCCGGTGTCCGTGACCGCCGAGCGGATCTTCTTCGCCGACCTCGCCGGATCCTCCAGCAGGTCGATGATGCCGGCCGGTGAGGACGCCGACTTGGACATCTTCGACGTGGGGTCCTGCAGGTCGGTGATCTTCGCGGTCTCCTTCGGGATGAACGCCTCCGGGACCGTGAACGTCCGGCCGTAGAGATTGTTGAACCGCTGTGCCAGGTCGCGGGTCAGCTCCAGGTGCTGGCGCTGGTCCTCGCCGACCGGTACCGCATCGGCCTGGTACAGCAGGATGTCGGCGGCCTGCAGGATCGGGTACGTGAACAGGCCCACGCTGGCCCGCTCCGCGCCCTGCTTGGCCGACTTGTCCTTGAACTGGGTCATCCGGCTGGCCTCGCCGAATCCGGTGATGCAGCCCAGTACCCACGCCAGCTGCGGGTGCTCGGGCACGTGCGACTGGACGAACAGGGTGCACCGCTCCGGGTCCAGGCCGGCGGCCAGCAGCTGGGCGGCGCTGACCCGGGTCCGGCGGCGCAGCACCTCGGGGTCGTGCCCGGCGGTGATCGCGTGCAGGTCGACCACGCAGTAGAAGGCGTCGTGG
>CAZYCD010000205.1:0-8688 GCA_964645345.1 uncultured Micromonosporaceae bacterium | reverse complement strand
CGAGAACTACGCGCCGAAGCCCGCGTTCACCGCGGTGATCCAGGCGCTGGGCGGCACGACGACGAGCCCGACGCCGAGCGCCTCGCCGTCGCGCACCACCTCACCGAGCCCGTCGCCCTCGCGCACGACCTCGCCGAGCCCCTCACCGACCGGATCGAGCGCCTGCACGGTGACGTACCGGGTGCAGAGCCAGTGGAACGTCGGCTTCACCGCCTCGGTGACCATCGCCAACACCGGTACCGCCGCGGTCAACGGCTGGACCCTGGGCTTCAGCTTCCCGGCCGGGCAGGCCGTGACGCAGGGCTGGTCGGCGACCTGGTCCCAGTCCGGCGGCCAGGTGACCGCGGCCAGCCTGTCCTGGAACGCGGCCATCGCACCGGGCGGCTCGGTCGTCATCGGGTTCAACGGCTCCTGGACCGGAAACAACCCGTCCCCGACCGCGTTCACGCTCAACGGGAAGACCTGCGCGGCCGCCTGAGCCGCGCGCCCGCCCGGGTCGGGCCGACCGACTCGACCCGGGCGGGTTGACAAGCCGTCGCCGCGTACTACAGTCCATTACCAAGCCTCTATGGAAGCGCTCCCACGGCGGCTTCCGCACAGTAGCCGACCCCTGATGAACCGCCCCCCACGCAAGGAGATGCGGCGCTGCGTCGGTCCGGGCCTCGCCCACCCGACCGACCGGCTCCCGCCCGCCACCGGCTCCCGCCCGACAGGCGCAGCCCGCATCCCCGGCACCCGCATGACGCGCCAGACCGACCCGTCGCCGGCAACCCGATGCCGCGGCCCGGCCCGCCGATGCCAGGATGGTGGCATGCCGCCGACCCGACGCGCGAGCCGACTCGCCCTGCTGGTACCCGTGCTGGCGCTGCTGGCCTCCTGCGGTTCGCCGTCGAGCCGGGCGCCGTCGGACCAGGCGCCGCCGAGCCCGCAGCCGCGCGGCCGCGACACCGTGGAGCTCCGCGTCGACGAGCGGCCACTGCTCATTCATGTGCCGACCTCGTACCGGCCGGGGACGGCGGTACCACTCGTGGTCGTCCTCCACGGGTACTCCTCGAGCTCCGCCGGTATCGAGTCGTACTTCCAACTGACCGGTCAGTCAGACGCGCGCGGGTTCCTGTACGCGATGCCGGACGGGCTGAAGGACCGCCGCGGCAACCGGTACTGGAACGCGACTGACGCCTGCTGCGACTTCGACCGTACCGGCGTCGACGACTCGGCGTACCTCAGCCACGTCATCTCTGCCGTCGAGCATTCGTACACTGTGGACCGGGTCTTCCTCATCGGGCACTCCAACGGCGCGTTCATGGCCATCCGGATGGCCTGCGAGCACGCCGACCAGCTCACCGGGATCGTCGGGCTCAACGGCGCGATGTGGAGCGACAAGTCACGCTGCCGGCCGTCGCGCCCGGTCAGCTTCCTCGACATCCGCAGCAACGCCGATGAGGTCATCCACTACGAGGGCGGCCTGAACGGAGCCGACGGGCGCACGCCGTACCCGTCCGCCGCGACGACCGACGCCGACTGGCGCGACTTCGACCGCTGCGACCAGCAGGCCAAGCCGGGCGCGCGGCTGGATCTGGTGCCGGACCTCGACGGCGCCGAGACCGAGGTCACGTCGTGGTCGTGCGCCGGGCACAGCACGGTCGAGACGTGGCAGATCATGGGCGGCTCGCACAGCCCGAAGCTGTCCCGCGCGTTCGCCTCGGACGTGGTCGACTTCCTCTACGCGCAGGCGGACACCTGAGTCGCCACCGGCCACCCGCTACCCGTCCCGCTCACCGGCGAGCCGGCTGGCGAGCACCGCCCGCGAGCGCACGCCGAGCTTGCGGTACACCCGGGTGAGGTTGACCTCGACCGTCTTCGGGCTCAGGAAGGTACGGTCGGCGATTTCACGGTTGGTCAGGCCCTCCACCGCCAGCCGCGCGATGCGCTCCTCGGTCGGGGTCAGGCCGGAGGGGTCGTGCCCGTCCGCGGGCCGGCGCACCGGTACCCGGGCCAGTTCGGCCCGGGCACGTCCGGCCCAGACCAGGGTACCGAGATCCCCGAACGCGGCCAGCGCGTCGGCGAGTGCCCGGCGGGCGAGGCCCTTCTCCCGGCGCCGGCGGTGGATCTGCCCGACGGTGAATAGCGTGCGGGCGCGCTCGAACGCCAGCGGCAGGCCGTCGAACAGCGACAGCGAGCGCCGCACCGCGGCCACCGTCCAGGTCCCCTCGGCGGCGAGGAGCAGCGCGCGGCACCGGGCCGCGGCGGCCACGGACCACTGACCGCCCGACGTGGCTGCCTCGTCCTCGAACCGGGCGAGCACGAGGCCGGCCTCCGCCAGCTCGCCCAGCCCCACCAGTGCCTCGACCAGCTCGCTGGCGTGCGCGCAGGCCGCACCCGGCTCCTCCCGGCGCAGCAGCACCTTCAGTACCCGCGCCTGCGGGGCCGGCAGCGCGTCGAGGACGTCGCCGGCCACGCCACCGAGCAGCTCCACCAGGCCGGCGTAGGACAGGTCCAGCTCTGACCGGCTCGGCCGGCACGACGGGACGGCGTAGCCCCGCTCCTGCGCGATGCCCAGCAGTTCGCGCAGCAGGGTCGTCTTGCCGATGCCCGGCTCGCCGTCAATCAGCAGGGCGCGCGGCTCGGGTACCGCGTCGGACACGAACGCGTCGAGCGCGGTGACCTCGTCCGCCCTGCCCACCAGCACGGGATCAGCACGGAACGGCCGCGAGCCCCCGCGCATCGGTCGTTGGGCGCCACGAACCCCACGAGCCGGGCGGTGACGGGCGTCTACAGCGCGGCGTTGAGGTCCGCGGTCGTGGTCGGCACGCCCTTGTTCCACAGCTCGGCGAAGAGCAGCACGGTGCCGACCGTGAGTACCAGCGCCAGCGGCGCGGTCACCAGCTCCACGATCACCGTCAGCACCAGCCCGGCCGTTCTCGATCCGGCGCTGACGATCTGCGCCGGTATGGACAGCACGAGCTGTACGCCGTACACCATCGCCAAGAGCAGCAGCATCCGGCCGAGCGCCGCCCAGAAACTCCGGTTGACCAGCGAGAAGGACGTGCCGATCGGGCTCATGCCGCGCCGGTACAGGGCGATCGGGATGTAGAGGCAGCCGGCGACCCCGAGGTAGATCCCCGGAACGATGCACGCGCAGAGGCCAACCGCGACCATCAGGCCGTAGAGCAGGGACCAGCCGAACAGCCGCAGGCCGTTGCGGAACCCGTAGCCCAGTGCGGCACCCAGTGGGGCCGGCCCGCCGGCCGCCTCCCGGGTCACCGCCCACACCGTCGCCGCCTGGGCCGCGGCCGTCAGGTACGCCCCGATGATCGCGGCGACGAACACGACCACGAAGAATGTGCCCAGCGCGCCGCTGTCGAACGTCGGCGCCTGCGCGCCGCCCGGCGCCGGCGTGACGACCAGGCGCTCGCTGGTCAGGCCGGCCGCCACGGCCAGCACCGCGAGCGGTACGGCGGCGGTGGTCCACGAGATCAGCAGGATCGACTTCCAGCTGCGCCCCAGGACCGCGAACAGCCGGCTGAACCAGCCGCCGAAGCCCTCGGTGACGCCGGTGACCAGCGGGTCGTTCACACCGGGCTGCGGCGGGGGCGCCGGCACCAGGTACCCGTAGCCCGGCGGAGGAGGCGGCTGGCCGTAGGGGCCGTAACCGTAACCCGCTGGTGGCGGCGTGCCGGGCTGCCCGTAGGTGCCGTACTCCGGGGGCGGGTAGGTCATCGAGGGTGCTCCGATCCGGGGCTGGGGAACCGGCATACCCTACCCGCTGCAATCCGGCCGGCGCTGCCCCGTCCGGACCGGCTACGGCCGGAGTACCGGCGTGAAAATGCGCATGACCGACGGCCCACGGTTGGCCCACAGGTGGTACGGGGATGGCGGTGAGGGTCACTCGGCGGCCGTTCACCGCGGGCTGCTCGCCCAGCGTGGCCCAGCCCGAACCGGCCCAGCCCGCGTCATCGTGGGCGATCGCCTGTGCCGTCGCCAACACGACGCGCTGGCCGAGGAAGTCCTCGCCGACCTGTTCGCGCACGGGCTCGTCCAGCAGCAGCTCGACCCGTTGAGGTCCACGTCCGGGTCCTGTTCGGCGCTCTCGAAGCAGTACACGACCGGGCCGCGTTCGACGGCGACGGTATCCTGCCCGTTCACGCTGACCGAGGCACCGCGGCACCAGGCCGGTACCCGCAGCGACAGCGTCCACGGTTCGTCGCCCGAGGCGGTCACGCTCACCTCGACCGATACGTCCAGCCCGGCCCGCGACGACCTCGTGGACGCGCTGCTGTCGGCGAGCCGGGCCATGGTGGCCATCTCCGCCCGGTCGCTCGCGGACCTGGACGCGGAGGTGACCCTCCCCCAGTTCCGGGCCCCGGTCGTGCTCGCCTCTCGCGGCCCGCAGCGGATCGTCGACATCGCCTCCGCGCTGGGGGTCAACCCGTCGACGGGTACCCGGATGTGCGACCGGCTGGTGGCCAAGAAGCTGGTTCGCCGGTACCGGTCGAGCGCCGACCGGCGAAAGGTCCGGCTCACCCTCACCGAGGCGGGCCGGGCGCTGGTGCGCGAGGCGGTCGGCGAGCCGCCGGAGAACGAGTGGTGGCTCGGCTGCGACAACGACCGGGAGACCGCGCCGACCGGCTGAGCCACCGCGGATCGTCAGGCGGCGGTCGTCGCGACCGGGCGCTGCCGGTACCGCAGGGTGTGGATGGCGGCGGCCACCTGGTTCTCGGCGACGGTCACCTCGACCAGCCGGCGTACCCAGCGCATCCGCTCCGCGGCGCTCTCCGGGTGGTCACCGAACTCCTGCGCTACCGCCGCCGCGCAGCCGCGGTTGCCCAGCCGCCGCACGGTACGCATGATGGCGAGCCGGACATCGGCCGGGGTGGGCGCGTCCGAGCGCTGCAGCGGGGAGGCGAACAGCGCCTCGCACCGCACGGTGTTGACGTCAATGCGGGCCATGTCGGGCACCTCCGGTCGAGGCCGCTGTCGCTGATCGATGACCCCCTCACTGTGCGCCCGCCCGGGTACCGTCCGACATCGGGCTCCTCACCCATTCCGCACGGAGGGCGATCTCAGGGTGACCCTGATCGGCGTATCACGCGCTAGTCTCGGCAGCTACCCGGTAGGGGCGCATCCGGCGGACGCCGGGGCGGACGCCGGACATCGAGGGGGCCCCGTGGCTTCGTCGGCCGTGACTCGCTGGCTGCTGACGGCGGTCTTCGCCGGACTGGGCGGGTACTGCCTGGCACGGTGCGCGCTACCGGCCGCCAGGCTGCGGCACGGGCCGTCCGAGTGGGTGACCGACGCGCTGGGGGTCGCCACGAGCGCGGCGATGGTCGCGATGCTGTGGACCGTGCCGCTCGGTGACCGGTGGGGCGTACAACTGGCGGTCTTCGCCACCGCGGCCGGCTGGTACCTGGTGCGGGCGGCCCGCGCCGGTACCCGACCGGGCGCCCGGCCCGGGCTGGTCCACCAGGGTGCCGGGATGGCGGCCATGCTGTGGATGCTGGCCACGGCACACGCGGGTACCGCCCCGATGCACGGGTCGGCGACGACGGGCCCTGCCGGCGCGGCGGTCGCCGCCTACCTGGCGCTGGCCGCACTGTGGTGGGCCCGCTCGGCGCTGGCCACCCCTGTCGGGGTGGCCGCGGTGCCCGCCGTGCTGTTCGGTCCGCGTGGCGGGGCGACCTGCCAGGCGGTCATGGCGGCGGCCATGTGCGCGGCGGTGCTGGCCCGCTGACCGTGCGGGCGGGCAGAGTCAGCTCCAGATCGTCACGTAGACCGGCGGCTTGAAGCGCGACGGCGGCACCCCGGCACCCGGCGTGCACATCACCTGCATGGCCACCGGCGTGGACAGGAAGTTGCGCAGGTATGCAGCGCCCTCGCTGCGCCGCTCCGGGCGCAGCGTGCTCACGTGCCAGCAGGCGTCCACCGGCGCGTGGTCGGTCTGTACCAGGCTCAGCGTCTCGCGCTTGAGCTGAGGCGCGACCAGCGACAGCGGGGCCGGCGCGACGCCGTCGCCGTTCGCCGCGGCGGCCCACGCGGCCGTCTCGTTCGGGAACACGTGTACCCGCTGATCCGGTACCCGGTGTGCGCGCAGCAGCCGCCCGATGTCGCCGCTGGGATCGGTGCCGCCCGGCCCGATGAGCCACGGCCAGTGCGACGGCGGACCGGTGCGCCGCGCGTTCGGGGCGGCCACTAGGACGATCCGGTACCGCAGCACCGGCTCGCACGCCAGCGGGTGCTCCGCGTCCGGTACCAGCGCCGGTCCGAGGGCGACGTCCGCGATGCGGGCGATCAGCAGCTCGCGCATCTCGGCCGCGGTGGCCACCCCCGAGGTGATGTCGATGGTCTGCGCGGAGCGCACGGAGAACGCCTCGACCAGCGGGGTCACGATGAACTCGGCGATCGTGGGGGTCACCACAAGGCGCAGCCGGGCGGCCCCGGCGTTGGCGTCCCGGACGGCCGCCTCGGCCTCGGCCCCCAGGCTGACCATCTGCGAGGCGATGGCCAGCAGCCGGCTGCCGCCCGGAGTCAGCGACATCGCGTTGCCTTCCCGCACGATGAGCTGGTCGTCCATATGCGTGCGCAGCGACGCGATGGCCTTGGACACCGCGGGTTCGCTCACGCCCAGCACATCGGCCGCGGCCCGGACCGAGCCCAGCCGCGCGACGAGCACGAAGGCGCCGAGCTGGGTAAGCGTCACGCCCGCAACATTGGCACCGCGAGCCCGATCTTGCCAAGACCCGCCGGGCAGGCTAACCGTTCGGTTAACCCGGCGTTGCCGCCGCGCCCGCGCCGCACAAGGATGGCCGCCACGGCCGCCCGTACCCGCGCGGCCGCGTCTTTGTAGCGGCGACGCCTGCGGAGCCGCTAACAGGTCGGCGCTCTACGGTGGAGGCGTCATGCAGGTACCAGCACACTTCGAGTACGAGAAGGCCACGAGCGTGGACCACGCGCTTGACCTGCTGAGCCGATGGGGCGACGGAGCGCGCCTGGTGGCCGGCGGGCACTCCCTGCTGCCGATGATGAAGCTGCGGCTGGCCCGCCCCGAGGCCCTCATCGACATCAACGACCTCAGCGACCTCGACTACATTCTGGTCGACGGCCAGGAGCTGGCCATCGGCGCGCTGACCCGGCACCGCGACCTGTTGCGGTCGCCACTGGTCGCCGAGCACTACCCGATCTTCCAGGACGCCGAGCGGGTGATCGCCGACCCGATCGTGCGCAACCGGGGCACGATCGGCGGCTCGCTGTGCCAGGCCGACCCGTCCGAGGACCTGTCCGCCGCGTTCGCCGCGGTCGGCGCCACCGCAGTCATCCGCGCGGCCGGCGGTACCCGCACGGTGCCGGTACGCGAGTTCCACACCGGCCCGTACGAGACGGTGGTCGGCCCGGCCGAGATGCTCGTCGAAGTACGGGTACCGATCCGGCCCGGCGGCGGCAGCGCGTACGAGAAGGTCGAGCGCCGCGTCGGCGACTGGGCGGTCGCGGCGGCCGGCGCCGCCCTCTGGCTGGACGGCGACACCGTGCGGGAGGCCGGAATCGGCCTGACCGCGGTCGGCGCCGAACACTTCCACGCCGCCGAGGCCGAGGATTTCCTGCGCGGCAGGCCGGCGACCGCCGCGAGCTTCGCCGAGGCCGGCCGGATCGCCGGAGAACACTGCCAGCCCAGCGCGGACCAGCGCGGACCGGTCGACTACAAGCGGCACCTGGCTGGTGAGCTCACGACCCGGGCACTGCGCCGGGCGGCCGACCGGGCGCGCGGATTGGAGGCATGAGGCCATGCAGATCACGGTCAACGTGAACGGCCAGGAGTACGAGCGGGAGGTCAGCAACCGCACCCTGCTGGTCCACTTCCTGCGCGACGACCTGGGCCTGACCGGTACCCACTGGGGCTGCGACACCTCCAACTGCGGAGTCTGTACCGTCTGGCTCGATGAGGTACCGGTGAAGTCCTGCACGGTACTGGCGGTGATGGCCGACGGTCACCGGGTACGGACCGTCGAGGGGCTGGCCAACGGTGCCGGTCTGGACCCCGTGCAGCAGGGCTTCGTGGCCTGCCACGGGCTGCAGTGCGGATTCTGCACGCCGGGCATGATGCTGACCGCCCGCGCGCTGCTCAACGAGAACCCCGACCCGTCCGAGGCCGAGATCCGCGAGGCGATCTCCGGCCAGCTGTGCCGGTGCACCGGGTACGAGAACATCGTGCGCTCGGTCCGCTGGGCCGCCCAGTACGAGGCGGCCGCGCGGGCGTCCGCGACGAACGGCCTGTCTTCGCCTCCGCCACAACCCGGCTCCGGCGGCGCTCAGGCGGGAACCGACGAGCCGGTGGAGGTGCCGCAGTGACTTCCGTGATCGAACCGCCCGCCCCACCGTCCACCCCGATGGGCTTCGGGCGCATGGTGCGCAAGGAGGACGCCCGGTTCACCAGGGGCGCCGGCAACTACGTCGACGACGTGCAGCTGCCCGGCATGCTGCACGGCGCCGTGCTGCGCAGCCCGTACGCGCACGCCCGGATCGTCTCCATCGACACCAAGGCGGCGGAGGCGCACCCGAAGGTGAGGGCCGTCATCACGGGTGCCGTACTGGACTCGCTCGGCCTGGCCTGGATGCCCACGCTGTCCTACGACACCCAGGCCGTGCTGGCCACCGACAAGGTGCGCTTCCAGGGCCAGGAGGTCGCGTTCGTGGTCG
>CAZYCD010000204.1:6367-8719 GCA_964645345.1 uncultured Micromonosporaceae bacterium | reverse complement strand
GACGGCAACGGCCGGTACACCCGGCTCGACCCGTACAACGGCGCGAAGCTGGCGCTGGCCGAGGCGTACCGCAACGTCGCCGTGACCGGTGCGACACCGGTGGCGGTGACCGACTGCCTCAACTTCGGCTCTCCCGAGGACCCGCAGGTGATGTGGCAGTTCGCCGAGGCCGTGCGCGGCCTGGCGGACGGCTGCGCCGAGCTGGGCATCCCGGTGACCGGCGGCAACGTGAGCTTCTACAACCAGACCGGCCACGTAGCGATCAACCCCACCCCGGTCGTCGGGGTGCTGGGCGTGCTGGAGAACGTCGCCGACCGGATCCCCATGGGCATGCGCAACGACGGCGACATGCTGGTGCTGCTCGGCGAGACCCGGCTCGAGCTGTCCGGCTCGGAGTGGGCCGCGGTGATGTACGACCACCTGGGCGGCCGGCCCCCGCAGGTCGACCTGGCCCGGGAGAAGCTCCTCGGTACGGTGATCGCCGCCGCGGCCGAACGCGGCCTGATCGCGGCCGCGCACGACCTGTCCGATGGCGGCCTGAGCCAGGCGCTGGTGGAGTCCTGCCTGCGTAACGGCGTCGGTGCGCGCGTCGTGCTGCCGCAGGACGTCGAGCCGGCGGTCGCGCTGTTCTCCGAGTCCACCGGCCGGGCGCTGGCGGTGGTGCCGCGCGGCCACGAGAAGGCGTTCACCGCGTTGGTCGAGGAGCACGGGCTGCCGTGGTCGCCGCTGGGCTCGGTCGGCGGCTCAGCGCTGGACGTGCGCGACCTGTTCAACATCCCGCTCGACGAACTGCGCACCGCCTGGACCGGTACTCTGCCGGCGCTGTTCGGCGGCGCGGTCACCGAGGACTGACGGTCACGGGCCACGAAAAACCCCGCCTCGGCGCGAGCCGGGCGGGGTTTCTTCGTTGTGTTGCGCCAACGGTTCAGTCGTCCAGCCAGTCCAGCGAGCGGCGCTGCTCCGGCTGCGCGTCGTAGCCGCCGCGCTGCTGCGGGTACCCGCCCCGCTGCTGGTACCCGCCGCGCTGCTCGTAGTCGTTGCCGTAGCCGCCGGACTCGCCCTGGTAGCCGCCGCGCTGATCGCCGTAGCCGGACGCCGAGGGCGGGTAGCCACGGTCGGGCTGGTAGCCGCCACCAGGCGCGGGCTGGTAGCCGCCCTGGCCGGAGTAGCCGCCGTTCTGCGGCTGCGGGTCGTAGCCGTTGCCGGCCCCCCCGCCGTCGTACCGGCGCGTGCTGTCCTGCTGGTACCCGCCGCCCGCGTGGTACCCGCCGCCGGACTCGTAGCCGCCCTGGTCGTACCCGGTGCCCGAGCCCGTGCCGTAGCCCGACGATCCGGCACCGTACTCGCCGCCGTAGTCGTGGCCCGGCGCGTGGGTCGTGCCGTACGGGTCGGCCGGGCGCGGGTACCCGCCGGCGGGCTGGCCGTCGTAGCTGCCCTGGGCGCCGTAGCCGCCGCCGGAGGCCGGGGATTCGTAACGGGTCGGCTCGGTGTACCCAGGGTTGGCCGCCGGGCTGCCGAAGCCACCGGGCGAGCCGTACCCGCCCCCCGGAGCGGTATACCCGCCGGCCGGGGCGCCGTAGCCGCCCTGGTACTGCGTCTGGGCTCCGTACTGCGGAGAATTGCGCGGGTCGGGCGCGCCGTACGGGTCCGGGTACTCGTCGGCGACCGGCCGGTGCATCATCGTCGGCGCCTCGGCGAGCGGCCGGGCAACCGCGGTCGGGTCGGCGTATCCTCCGCTGCCGCGCATCACCGAGGTGGCCTCGGCCGGCGCGCCGCGGTAGGCGCCGCGGCTTGCCGGTACCGGCGTCGGGCCGCGCCGCGGCGACCCGGTGTCGTCGTCGGGCGGGGTGTTGTCGGACTTGCGCCGCCACAGGATCAGCCCGATCGCGCCGACGCCGAGCAGCACCAGGATGGCGCCCATGACGATGAGCAGGCTGGAGAAGCCGCCGCCGCCATTGCCGCCGGACGCGCCCACGGTCGGGGCCACCACGGCGCCCGCCGAGTCTCCCGACGACGGGCTGGCGCCGGCGTCGGTCGGAGCCGCGGACGCCGACGCGGCGGTGGCCGCGAGCACGATCGGAACGTTGACCGTCTGGCCGGCCTTCGCGTCGGCGGTCAGGCTCCGCTGGTCGTACCCGTCCTTGGTGACGACGAAGGCGAGCGTCCCCGGGGAGATCGGCTTACCGGCGCTGGAGTCGAACCTGAAGTTGCCGCTCTTGTCGGTACCGGTCGTGAAGGTGTGCTGATCGGCGTCCTGCATGGTCACCTGAGCGTCCGGGACCACCGCCCCGGTGGCCCGGTCCTTCACGGTCCCCGTCACGGTCGGCACGGTCGTCGGCGTCGGCGACGGCG
>CAZYCD010000204.1:0-6267 GCA_964645345.1 uncultured Micromonosporaceae bacterium | reverse complement strand
CGGTCCTTCACGGTCCCCGTCACGGTCGGCACGGTCGTCGGCGTCGGCGACGGCGACGGCTGGGCAGCCGCTCCCTTGAGCGTGACGTTGAAGGAGCCGGACTCCCCGCTGCCCAGCGAGACCAGGCCGTTGCCAGATTTCTGGTCGCCCGCGGCGATGCTCGACTGCGCCGGCGGCTTGACCTGGATGACCCTGGTCCAGGTTTCTCCCCCGGGGAGGGCAGTGATATTGCAGTCGACCTCGTTCCCGCCGTTCAGTTGGCAGCCCGAGGGCGCCGAGGCCGCCTGCACCTGGTAGTCGCTGAGCGGTAGGACTATCTGGACGGTGTCGCTGCCAACCGGGGTGGCCCCGTTGTTTTTGATGCTGACCGTCACGGGAGCCGGGCCGCCGCCAACGGTGATCGTGACGTCGTTGGCGTTGACGCTCAAGCCGCCTGGCGCCGCCAACGCAGGTGTCGCAACGACACCGAGGCCCCCGGCCGTCAACAGCGCCACGAGTCCAGTGCGCGGAAGCCAGCCTCGTCGGTGCGTAGTCACGTCCACCGCCTTCCGGTCCGACCACCCCCCGTGCAGGATTGCACCGTGCGCAACTATGCCTTGTCCTGAGCCCGGACGAAAGGCAGGGGCCACGCTGACGGCACCTTTCGGGCGGTCGTATCGTCCCGTCGTGTCCCCTGCGCACCTAAATTGGTCGGCCGTCGAGGAGGCCGTCCGGGCCCTCGACGAGGGCCGCGAACCCGCCCGTGAGCTGCTCCGTGATGCGGTCCGGGCGCTGTTGTCCGAACTCGCTGCGCGGGCTCCCGGCCGATCGGTGGAGGTACGGGTTCCACCATTCGGTGCGATTCAGTGCATCGCGGGTCCACGTCACACGAGAGGTACGCCACCGAACGTCATCGAGACCGGCCCGGTCACCTTCCTGCGGCTGGCGACTGGTCGATTGACCTGGACGGATGCCCGCTCCGGCGGGCTGGTCAACGCGAGTGGCATCCGTACCGACATTTCGGGTCTCCTGCCGCTGTGGTCGGGGCCGGAGCGCGGCCGAACGCCGGCCTGAACGTAACGGCCGGTCACTGGGTGCAGCCGAAAGATGGCGCTCCGCAAGAACGAGGGCCTCGCGTACACTGTTGCCCGAACGGGAACTCCTCATCGCCCCAAAGGAGCGGTACGTGCCCCGAGGCGACGGCCGGTTGAGCCACGAGCTCGACCCTGGGCGGCCGGGCCCCCAGGATGCCTGCGGAGTCTTCGGCGTCTGGGCCCCCGGCGAAGAAGTGGCCAAGCTGACCTATTTCGGGCTGTATGCCCTCCAGCACCGGGGTCAGGAGGCGGCCGGCATCGCGGTCAGCGACGGTACCGGTGTGGTGGTCTTCAAGGACCTCGGCCTGGTCGCCCAGGTGTTCGACGAGCCGACCCTGGCCAGCCTGCGCGGGCACCTCGCGATCGGCCACGCGCGCTACTCCACGACCGGCGGCTCCACCTGGGAAAACGCCCAGCCGACCATCCAGGCCACGTCCGCCGGTACGACCATCGCGCTGGCGCACAACGGCAACCTCGTCAACACCGCGGAGCTTGCCGCGAGCGCCGACGCCGGGGACGGTTCGACCAGCGACACGGCCGTCGTGACGGCACTCCTGGCGAAGTACCCGGACCTGTCGGTGGAGGCGGCCGCCATGCGGGTACTGCCGACCCTCAGGGGCGCGTTCAGCTTCGTGTTCATGGACGAGGACACCCTCTATGCCGCCCGGGACCCCAACGGCGTGCGCCCGCTCGTGCTGGGCCGGCTGGAGCGCGGCTGGGTGGTTGCCAGTGAGACCGCCGCGCTGGACATCGTCGGTGCGAGTTTCGTCCGTGAGGTGGAGCCCGGCGAGCTGCTCGCCATCGACGAGGACGGGCTGCGTTCCCAGCGGTTCGCCGCGCCCGAGCCGAAGGGCTGCCTGTTCGAGTATGTGTACCTCGCGCGGCCGGACACCACGATCGCCGGGCGCAACGTCTACGCCACCCGGGTCGCCATCGGACGCCGGCTCGCGCGCGAGCACCCGGTCGAGGCGGACCTGGTCATCCCGGTACCGGAGTCGGGTACGCCGGCCGCGATCGGGTACGCCGAGGAGTCCGGCATCCCGTATGGTTCTGGGCTCGTCAAGAACGCCTATGTGGGCCGCACCTTCATCCAGCCCTCGCAGACCATCCGCCAGCTCGGCGTCCGGCTCAAGCTGAACCCGCTGCGCCAGGTCATCCAAGGCAAGCGCATCGTCGTCGTCGACGACTCGATCGTGCGGGGCAACACCCAGCGGGCGATCGTCCGGATGCTGCGTGAGTCGGGTGCGCTGGAGGTGCACGTACGCATTTCCTCCCCGCCGGTGAAGTGGCCGTGCTTCTACGGCATCGACTTCGCCACCCGGGCCGAGCTGATCGCGAACGGCTTGGACACCGAGGGCATCCGCAGGTCCATCGGCGCCGACTCGCTGGGCTACGTCTCCCTGCCCGGCCTCGTCGCGGCGACCGAGCAGCCGCGGAACCGACTGTGCCGGGCGTGTTTCGACGGGGAGTACCCGATCGATCTACCCAGCGACAACTTGATCGGCAAGCATGTGCTGGAGAGTGTCGGCCGGAGGGTCGGCGGTGGGGGGATCGGGGGTTCGGCGGCGGATACGCTGCTGCGCCAGTAGCCACCAGGCAGCGCCGGCCGGTGCGGCCAGCGAGGCGGCAAATCCCCAAGGGGGCTGCGCCGTCGCACGAAGGAGAGAACAGTGACCCACGTGACCGACCGTGCCGACATCGAACACCAGCCCTGGAGCGGCGGCAGCGGCCGCGGCCGCAAGCGGACCGTGACCTATGCCGACGCCGGCGTATCGATCCACGCCGGGGAACGGGCCGTGGAACTGCTCAAGTCCAAGGTGCACCGCACGCTGCGGCCCGAGGTGATCGGTGACATCGGCGGGTTCGCGGGCCTGTTCCGCCTGGACATGAAGAAGTACCGCCAGCCGATCCTCGCCTCGTCCGCCGACGGCGTGGGCACGAAGCTGACCGTCGCGCAGGCCATGGACATCCATGACACGGTCGGCATCGACCTCGTGGCGATGGTGGTCGACGACCTCGTGGCCTGCGGCGCAGAGCCGCTGTTCCTGCTGGACTACATCGCCTGCGGCGAGGTCGTGCCCGAGCGGGTCGCCGAGATCGCGGCCGGTATCGCCGACGGCTGCCGGGCGGCGGGCTGCGCCCTGCTGGGCGGCGAGACGGCGGAGCACCCGGGCGTCATGGGCGCCCACGAGTACGACATCTCAGGTACCGGGGTCGGCGTGGTCGAGGCCGACGAGATCCTCGAACGGAGCCGGGTCGAGCTGGGCGACGTGGTGATCGCGATGGGCTCGTCCGGGCTGCACTCCAACGGGTACTCGCTGGTCCGGCACGTGCTGCTGTCCGGGGCGGGCCGGCTGCGGCTGGACACCGTGGTCGAGGAGCTGGGCAAGCAGCGCACCCTCGGCGAGGAGTTGCTGACGCCGACCCGGATCTACGCCCGGGACTGCCTGGATCTGGTCAAGGAGTGCGACGTCCGGGTGTTCGCGCACATCACCGGCGGCGGCATCCCCGGCAACCTGTCCCGCGTGCTGCCCGACACGATGGACGCGGTCGTGCACCGGTCCAGCTGGCGGCCCCAGCCGATCTTCGACCTGGTGCAGGCCAAGGGGCGCATCGAGCGCGCCGAGATGGAAAGCACCTTCAACATGGGTATCGGCATGATGGTGGTCGTATCGCCCGAGGACGCCGACCGTACCCTGGCGTTCCTCGCCGCCCGGAAGGTACCGGCCTGGCAGGCCGGCGAGATCGTCGAGGGCGCCGGCTCGGTGCAGATGCTCGGCTCGTACACCAACGGCTGAGCCGACCTCCCCACAAGGCAGGGAGGGGAGCCGTGCTGTCGCCGTCCTGGACCGGAATGCGAGGGATCTCCGCAGTTCCCTCGTACGTGATCATGCAGCCCACCACGCTGTGCAACCTCGACTGCCGGTACTGCTATCTGCCGCTGCGGGCGTCCGACCGGCGGATGACGGTACCGGTCGCGGAGGCGGTCGCGGCGTCGGTCAACCCGTGGGCGGCGACCACCGAGCGGTTCTCGGTGGTCTGGCACGGCGGCGAGCCGACCAGCGCCGGCCGGGCCGAGCTGGCCGCCCTCATGGCGCCCTTCAAGGGCGTGGAGCACCACATCCAGACCAACGCCACCCTGGTCGACGACGCCTGGTGTGAGTTCCTCGCCGCGCACGGGGTCAAGGTGGGGCTCAGCGTCGACGGGCCGGCGGAGCTGACCGCCCAGCGGGTCGGCCGCGGCGGCCGGCCGGCGTACGACCAGATCATGCGAGGCGTGGACGCGCTGCGGCGGCACGGCATCCCGTTCGCCGCGCTGTGCGTCGTGTCCGATCCCCGGCCGGGGCTGGCCGCGCGGCTCTACGCCTACTTCCTCGACCTCGGCTGCTACGCGCTGGGCATCAACGTCGAGGAACGGGAGGGCGTCAACCGCCGGGACACCCGCTTTCCCGGCAAGGCGGTACGGGCGTTCTGGGCGGAGCTGACCGAAGCGTGGCGCGCCGACCCGCGGATCGAGCTGCGCGAGATCGAGTGGGCGCTGCGGTACGCGGGGGCGACCCTGGCCGGTACGGAGGACGCCCTGCTGCCCCGGCAGCTCGATCCGATCCCGGCGGTCGGCTACGACGGCAGCGTGGTCCTGTTGTCCCCGGAGCTGGCCGGCTTCACCGACCCTGGGTACGGCGACTTCGCCTCGGGCAACGTCCTCGAACGGCCGCTGCACGAGATCCTCTCGGGGGTCGCGGACCGGCCCGCCGGCTGGATCGGCGAGTACCTGTCGGGCGTGGAGGCGTGCCGGGCGACCTGCCCGTACTTCGGCTTCTGTGGCGGAGCACACGCGGCCAACCGATACTTCGAGCACGGCAGGTTCGACGGTACCGAGACCGACCACTGCCGGAACAGCAAGATCCGCCTGTTGGAGGGAGTGCTGGACTATGCCCGAACACGGTGAGGCAGCCGAGGAGACCGCGCCGATCAGTGACCGGATCCGCGGCGCCGAGCCCGGGCTGGTCGCCATCCTGGCCGAGGCGGAGCAGACCTGGCGGGGCCGGTCCGAGCGACCCGGCTGGCGGCCCTTCGAGGACGCATTCCCGACCTTCTACCAGTTCACCAACCGCCCGCGATGACCGCCGGGGAGCCGGTGGACGGCGACCGGGCGGCCTTCGAGGGCTTCGTCGAGGAGCCGTTCGAAGGCAGGCGCGTCTGGCGCGGCGGCTCCGGGCCGGCGATCATCGTGATCCACGAGGTGCCCGGGCTGCACCCGGGCGTCGTCGACTTCGCCCGCCGTCTGGTCGCGGCCGGCTTCACGGCGTACCTGCCGTCCCTGTTCGGTACCCCCGGCCGCCCCTTCGGCGACGGCATGGTTGGCCAGGTGGCGCGCGCCTGCGTGTCCCGCGAGTTCTCCACCTTCGCGCTCGGCCGGACCAGCCCGATCGTCGGGTACCTGCGCCGGCTCGCCGCGCACGCCCACGCGGAGTGTGGCGGGCCGGGTGTCGGCGCGGTCGGGATGTGCCTGACCGGCGGCTTCGCGCTGGCCATGGCGGTGGACGGGCGGATGATCGCGCCGGTGCTCAGCCAGCCTGGGCTGCCGTTCCCGATCAGCGCGCGGCACCGGGCCGACGTGGGCCTGTCCAGTGAGGACCTGGCCATCGTGCGGGGCCGCGCGGTCCGGGACGACCTGTGCGTGCTCGGCCTGCGGTTCACCGAGGACCGGGCTTCGCCGCCGGAGCGCTTCGACGCGCTGCGGCGGGAGCTGGGCGACTCGTTCCTCGCCGTGGAGATCGACTCATCGCCCGGCAACCCGCACGGCATCCCGTCACGGGCGCACTCGGTGCTCACCGGCGAACTCGTCGACCGGCCTGGTCACCCGACCCGCGCGGCGCTGGACCAGGTGATCGACTTCTACCGGGAGCGGCTCGGCGCCCCGCCGGTGTGATCGATCACACAGCTGGGCCGGTGGCACACGTAAGCACGCGGAGAGTCCGCGTGCTTGTGTGCCGCCCGGTCCTTACGTCCAGCTACCGACCGCGACCGGGCGCGTAGGCGTCGTCATCCGACTCGTCCTCGTCGTCCTCGTCGTCGGAGTCGTCGTCGAGGGGTTCGCCGTAGTTGTCGAACTCTTCCCTCGACTTGTTTCCGCCACCGGCGAGCTCGCGCTGCAGTGCAGCGAGGTCGGTGTTCGGGGAGTGGTACTTCA
>CAZYCD010000203.1:0-8778 GCA_964645345.1 uncultured Micromonosporaceae bacterium | reverse complement strand
GCCACGCCGGACATCCGGCACAGCAGGTTGAGCGCGGTCCGCTCGGCGGTCAGCAACACGCGGGTCGGCCCGGTCACCGTCGCCAGCACGTCGCCGCGGGCCACCCGCTCACCGTCCTTGACGGACAGTCCAATCTCGACGGTACCGGCGGAGGCGACGTCGAACACGGCCGCTGCCACGGACAGTCCGGCCACCACGCCGTCCGCGCGGGCGACCAGCTCGGCGGTGTCGGTCTGCTCCGCCGGGATGGTGGCCACGCTGGTCACGTCGACCCCGTCCGGCCCCAGGTCCTCGGCCAGCGCGCGCAGCACCACGTCCTGTACGGCGGCCACCTCCAACCCGGCCAACTCCAGTAGGTCCACAGTGGACTGTCTCATCGCAACGGCTCCCATCCCTCCGACAGCCGGCCCTCGGCGTCCAGCGTGGCCAGCAGGTGTCCCTGCCAGCGCGCCGACGCGTTGGGGAAGTCCTCACGCCAGTGGCAGCCGCGTGTCTCCTCGCGCTGCGTGGCGGCGGCCAGCAGCGCGGACGCGACGGTCAGCAGGTTGCTCGCCTCCCAGGTACCGGTACGGGCCGCCGACCGCGACCGGCCCAGCCCGGCCAGCGTGGTACCGGCGGCGTGCAGCGAGGCCGTGGAGCGCAGCACGCCGGCCCCGGAGGTCATCGCCTCCTGCAGCGGGTGCCGGGCCGACGCGTCGACGACGAACCCCGCCGCGCCGCCGGCCAGCGCCCCGGCCGCCGGCTCCGCCTGCTCCGGCAGCTCCCGGGCGATGTCCACGGCGATCCGACGAGCGAACACCAGCCCCTCCAGCAGCGAGTTGGAGGCCAGCCGGTTGGCGCCGTGCACGCCGGTACAGGCGACCTCCCCACAGGCGTACAGGCCCGGGATCGTGGTGCGGCCGCGCAGGTCGGTGCGCACCCCGCCGCTCGCGTAGTGCGCGGCGGGTGCGACCGGGATGAGGTCGGTCTCCGGGTCAACCCCGGCCGCCAGGCAGAAGGCGGTGATGGTCGGGAAATGCGCGGCGAGCTCGGGTACGTGCCGGGCGTCCAGGTACACGTGGTCGGTGCCCTCGGCGCGCATCTGCCGAAAGATGCCCTTGGCGACCACGTCGCGGGGGGCCAGCTCGGCCAGTTCGTGCTGGCCGACCATGAACCGCTTGCCGTCGCCGTCGACCAGGTAGGCGCCGGCCCCCCGCAGTGCCTCGGACACCAGTGGCTGCTGGTCTCGGGGCTCCCCGGGGGCGGGTGACGACCGGTCGGTCAACGACGGTACGTGCAGCGCGGTCGGGTGGAACTGGACGAACTCCAGGTCGGTCACCCGGGCACCGGCGCGCAGCGCCAGCGCCACACCGTCCCCTGTGGACACTGTCGGGTTCGTGGTGGACGCGTAGATCTGGCCCATGCCGCCGGTGGCCAGCACGACGGCCCGGGCGAGGACGGCGCCGACCCCGTCCTCGGTACCCTCGCCGAGCACGTGCAGGGTCACCCCGCAGGCCCGGCCGGTACCGTCGGTCAGCAGGTCGAGCACCAGGGCGTGCTCCACCAGCCTGATCCACGGGTCGCGGCGCACGGCCGCGTGCAGGGCACGCTGCACCTCGGCGCCGGTCGCGTCGCCGCCCGCGTGCACGATCCGGTTCGCGTGGTGCCCGCCCTCCCGGCCCAGCATCAGCCGGCCGTCCGGGTACCGGTCGAACTCCGCGCCCCAGCGCATCAGCTCGCGTACCCTTGCCGGCCCCTCGCTCACCAGTACCTCGACGGCCGCCGGGTCGCTCAGCCCGACGCCGGCCACCAGAGTGTCCTCGGCGTGGGCCGCCGGCGTGTCCAGCGGGTCGAGTACCGCGGCGATGCCGCCCTGCGCCCACCGGGTCGACCCGTCGTCGATGTTCACCTTGGTGACCACGGTGACGTGCAGCCCCGCCTCGCGCAGGTGCAACGCGCAGGTCAACCCGGCCACCCCGGAGCCCACCACAACGACGTCCGTGGTCTCCGCCCAGCCGGGTCCGGGGGCGAGCAGTCGGGTCGGTAGCGCGGGCAGCTCCATCCCGATAGTCAAACCCACCTGGTCAGTGCGGCAGCGGCCGGGTACCCAGACTGCGAATCGTGCCACGCATCCGGTCGCTGGACACCGCATAGCAGGCAAAGGTCTGGTCGCTGCCCAGCCACGTCTGCGCCGTGGTCGGGCCGACGTAACCGGCGGTGAGGTCCGGCCGGTCGGCGCTGGCGGGCAGGCCGAGGTAGCCGCGTACCGCGTCGCCGCAGCCCCGGCTCACCGTGGTCTTCAGGGCGGCCAGGTCGAACGGTGCGTCCGCGGGGGTCACCGTGTAGGTGCCGACGAACTCGCCGTTGTGCGGCTGCTCACACGGCACGTAACCGCCGTCGAGTGCGCACGAGGCGGCCAGCGCGTCGGAGGCGCCCTTCAGGCTGGCGGTACGGGTGGCGAACCGGGTACCGGCAGCGTCCGCCGTCTCGGCCAGCGCGCAGCCGAAGAAGCCGTCGCGCTGGGAGCCGATCCAGTCGGCCAGGATGGTGACGCGGGACTGGTGCCAGTTGGCGCCGAGGTAGGTCGACGCGAAGCTCCCGCAGGCCCGGCGCACCTCGGCCAGCATGAGGTTGGCCGCGATGGTGGCGTTCTGGCCGCTGCCCCTGCTCTGCCGCACGAGGTCGTGGTCGGCCTGACCGACGTAGTAGACCTCTGCGGTGTGCGCTCCGGCGCAGGAGGCGTCCGCGCCGCTCCACGGGAACGCCTTGGTGGCCGCGGACGGCTCCACCCGCCAGCAGGAACCCAGGGCCGGCGCGCTCGCGGGCGCCTTCGCCGGTACCGGGTCGGGCCGGTTGAACCACCACGCCGCCGCGCCCACCAGGGCGAGCACGGCCACGATGGCGGCCAGCAGCACGCCCCAGCGCCGCGACATCGCCGCCCCCCCTACCCGTCGGTAACCTGCCGTCGCAGCTTAGGCGACGCCCGCCCCGGTGACCAGGACCGGCGCGGCCGCACCGGCCGTTGCTCAGACCTTGGGCGTCCGGTTGCCGAATCCCTTGACGCTGCCGATGAACCGGACGCCGTTGACGGCTCCGTTCTTGAAACCGAGGACGACGCAGCGGATCGTGCGGTCACCCAGCGCCCAACGGTCCTGGTCGAACGGCTCCCAACTCCAGCCGAGCACCGTGTTGGTGTCCCTCCCGCCGGGCAGGCCGAGGAACTGCGCGACGACACCCTCGCAGCCCTTCCCGCCCATGTCGTCGCGGGCCTTCTGGTCTGTAGGCCAGGGCACGTTGGGCGCGGCGAACAGCCCGGCCAGCTCCCCGTTGTGCGGCTGGCTGCAGGGGACGAACTGGTCCCACTGCGAGTGATCCTTGTCGGTGTCCGAGACGAGGATGCAGGTGATCGCCAGCGGCCGGTCGCCGCGCAGCCCGTCCTTGGCGCTCCCGCTGGCGACCACCTGGTACGCCGTGTCGGTGTACCGCTCGATGTCGCACCGGTACCAGCGGGCGCCGCCCTTCCACGCCGCGTCCACCGGCACCGTGACGTCCAGCGTCATCGGGCCCAGGTCGTAGTCGTCGCCCAGGTAGGTGGTGGCGTTCTTGCGGCAGTCGGCGAAGGTGGTGGCCATGGCGGGGCTGCCCTTGGCCGGCGCGCTGGACCGGTCGGCGTCGGCGCCGGTGAAGGTACCCACGTAGACCGTCTCGCTGTCGTGCGTACTCGTGCACGGCACGCCGGGTTCGTCGCCGATACCGAAGCCGGTCGGGCGCGTGGAGTAGCAGACGCCGGTCACCGGTACCGAGACCTTCGCGACCGGCATGGCCGGCCACCCGTTGGTGAGGTTGCCGTCGACATTCGGCGGCATCGAGGTGCAGCCGGCCAGCGCGGCCGCCGCCCCGAGCGTTACCAGCACCGCCACGAACCGTCGCCTCATCGTCATCCCTTCGGTGTCTGGTCTCTGATGCCCTTGACGCTGCCGACGAACTTGCCGCTCTCGGTGAAGGCGTAGGCGAAGCACTGGGTGGTCCGGTCGCCCCGGTTCCACTCGTCCTCGTCCCAACCGGGACTCCACCAACCCACCGCCTGGTTGTGCCACTGGCTGACGCTCTGGTAGCCGAGGAACGCCGCGACGACCGGCATGCAGCCGTCCTTGAGCATCTTGTCCCGGCCCGCCTTGCCGGCCGGAACCGGGACGTTGGGGGCCGTTAAGGGACCGGCGAACTCCGCGGCGTGCGGCGACCCGCAGGTGGAGACCCTGGTCGTCTCGATCTGATGATCCGGATTCTCGGTTGTGTCCATGCAGGCGAGGGCGGAGACCCGGGCCTCGGTCAGGTCCCCCTTCAGCGAGTCGTGACTCACCCAGTAGCTGCCGAACGGGTCACTAAGGTGCACCAAATCGCAGCGGAACCCTCGGGCGCCGCCGCGCCAGGCCCCGTTGGTCGGCAGCTCGACCTCGATCCGGACCAGGGCAGTGTGGGGGTCGCCGCCCAGGTAGGCCGACGCGGCCCTGCCGCACTGGTCGTAGACGGCGGGCATCGCGGGCTCGTCGGTCTCGGGCACGGCCGCGCGCTGGGCGTCGGCGCCCGTGAGGGTGCCCACGAACGCGGTCTCCGAGTAGTGCGACGTCGCGCAGTCAACGGTGGTGACGTCCTCGGACCACACCCGGACGATACGGCCCGGTGCGACGTACTGACCCGGGTAGCAGACCTCGGCCACCGGTACCGGGACCTTCGCCTGCGGCATGATCGGCCAGCCATTGGTGAGGTCGCCGTCCGTTCCCGGCGGGCGCCCGGCGCAGCCGGCCAGCGCAACGACCGCGCCCAGCGCGATCGACGCCGCGACAGCCCGCCGCATGTTGCCCTCCCCGTGATGCTGGCGAGGCAGCATACGAAGGGGCCCCGGCGGGGCGCAAGGCCCGGTCAGCCGCGCAGCTTGTCGCAGCGGCGCCGAGGCAGCGCGCGTCAGCCGACCGGTACGGCGTCGCCGCGGATCGGGTCGCCGACGAGTCCGTCGGGGGCGGCGGCCGGGTCCGCACCGAGCTCGATGATCCTGTTGGCGGCGTCCACGTGGACGATCCTCGGCCGGTACTCGCGGGCCAGCGCGTCGTCGAACTGCGCGTAGGCGATGAGGATCACCAGGTCGCCGGGGTGCACCAGGTGCGCGGCCGCGCCGTTGATGCCGATCACGCCCGAGCCGCGGGTGCCGGGGATCACGTAGGTCTCCAGCCGGGCGCCGTTGGTGACGTCGACGATCGCGACCTTCTCGCCGGGCAGCAGGTCGGCCGCGTCCAGCAGGTCCTCGTCCACGGTGACGGAGCCGACGTAGTGCAGGTCGGCCTGGGTCACCGTGGCCCGGTGGATCTTCGACTTGAGCATGGTGCGCAGGTAGGTCACGCGATCTCCAGGGCGGTGTTGTCGATCAGGCGGGTGGTGCCGACCCGGGCGGCGATCAGCAGCCGGGCAGGCCCGCGTTCGGGGGCCGGGCCGAGGTCGGGGTCGGTCAGCGCAAGGTAGTCCAGCTCGACGCCCTCGCCGAGCGCGGAGCGGGCCGCCGCCAGGACGATGTCCGGCGTCGCGCCGGGAACGCGCGCGGCCGCTGCGCCGGCGGACAGCGAGCCGGACAGGACCAGGGCGGCGGCGCGCTGGTCCGGGTCGAGGTACCGGTTGCGGCTGGACCGAGCCAGGCCGTCCGGCTCGCGTACCGTCGGGACGCCGACGATCTCCACCGGTACGTCGAGGTCACGCACCATCGCCCGTACCAGGGTGAGCTGCTGGTAGTCCTTCTCGCCGAAGAACGCCAGGTGGGGCCGGGTGAGCTGGAGCAGCTTGAGCACCACGGTCAGTACCCCATGGAAGAAGCCCGGCCGGCTAGCCCCTTCCAGCACCTCGCCGGCCGGCCCCGGGTTGACCCGTACCGAGGGCTGCCCGGCCGGGTACATGACGGAGACCGTCGGCGCGAACACCACGTCGACCCCGTTGCGGGCGCAGATCGCCAGGTCCGCGTCCAGGGTGCGTGGGTACCGGTCGAAGTCCTCGTTCGGCCCGAATTGCAGCGGGTTCACGAAGATCGTGACCAGCACCTCGTCGGCCCGTTCGCGGGCGGCCCGGATCAGTGCCTCGTGCCCGTCGTGCAGCGCGCCCATGGTCATCACGACCGCGACGATGCCGGCCATCTTGCTCCGGGCGTCGGCCAGTTCGGCCCGGTTGGTCGCCACGATCATTCCGGCGTCCTCCCGTCCAGGGCGGCCAGCAGGGCGGCCGCCTCGTCCGGGCTGAGCCGGCCGGCGGCCAGTGCCCGGGCGGCCGTGCGCCGGGCGAGTACCAGGTAGGCGGGCGCCGCCTCGGGCGCCGCACCGGTCAGTACCTCGACGTGCCGCCGGACGGTACCGGCGTCACCTCGGGACACCGGACCGGTCAGCGCCGCGTCGCCCAGCCGCAGCGTGTTGTCCAGGGCGGCGTGCAGCAGCGGGTCGAGAACCCGCTCCGGCTGCCCCACCCCGGCCTCCCGCAGCCGGTCCATCGCGTCGTTGACCAGGGTGACCAGGTGGTTCGCGCCGTGCGCCAGGGCCGCGTGGTACAGGCCGCGACGCTCCTCCGGGATCCACTCCGGCGTACCGCCCAGGTCGCGCACCAGCGCCTCGGCGGCCGGCCGCACGTCGGCCGGCGCGGTCAGCCCGAAAGAGATGCCCTTGCGCAGCCGGTCGAGGTCGGCCGGGCCACCGGCGAAGGTCATCGCCGGATGCAGAGCCAGCGGCCGGGCACCCCGGGCGACGGCGGGCCCGAGCACCGCGACGCCGTGGGCGCCGCTCGTGTGGGCCACGATCTGCCCCTCGCAGAAGGCTCCCGCCTCGGCCAACCCGGCCACGAGCGCGGCCAGGGCGTCGTCGGGTACCGCGAGGAGGAGGAGATCGGCGGCCAGTTCGGCGGGCGACGGAGGCCGGGACCGGTCGGCGACGCCGATCACCCGGTAGCCGGCGTCGGCCAGCGCGGTGGCCATGATGCCGCCCACCCGGCCGTTGCCGACGATGCCTACCGTGTTCACGCGCAACGGTGCGCTCATAAGATGATCCAGTCCTCGGACGTGGGTACCGGTCGTGACCAGTATCCGGCGGTTCGCCCACCTCCGCAGCGGCCTGTGGCGATCTTCACTCGGCGCGCCGGTTCGGCGGTAGGTTGCCCTGGTGCGCTGGCGGACGGCCATGGAGCGGGCCCTCTACGGGCCGGACGGCTTCTACGTGTCCGGCGACCGGCCGTACCGTCACTTCCGCACCAGCGTGCACGCCTCCCCGCTGTTCGCCGGGGCGATGACCGAACTGCTGCTGCGGGTCGACCGGGCGCTGGGCGAACCGCCGGGGCTCGACGTGGTCGATGTCGGGGCGGGCCGCGGCGAACTGCTGGTCGCGCTTCTCGCCCTGGTACCGGACGGGGTGCGCGCGCGGCTGCGACCGGTCGCGGTCGAGCTGGCGCCCCGCCCGGCCGACCTGCCGCCCGAGGTCGACTGGCGCGCGGACCTGCCGGACCGGGTCACCGGGTTGCTGCTGGCCACCGAGTGGCTGGACAACGTTTCGCTCGACCTCGCCGCGCTCGACGCCGACGGGGTGGCCCGCTATGTCGAGGTCTCCGGCGACCTCGGCGACGAGGTGTCCGATGTGGACAGACGTTGGCTGGACCGTTGGTGGCCGTTGACCGCGGGAGCCGTCGCGGAGATCGGGGTACCACGCGACGAGGCGTGGCGCGCCGCTGTGTCCACCGTGGAGCGTGGGCTCGCGCTGACCGTCGACTATGGACACCTGCGCGACGGGCGGCCGGTCGCCGGTACCCTGACGGGCTTCCGGGCCGGACGCCAGGTCCCGCCGGTACCGGACGGGGAGTGTGACCTAACCGCGCACGTGGCCTTCGACGCGCTCGCCACCCCGACCTCGACGCTGATCGCGCAGCGGGAGGCGCTGCACCGACTCGGCGTGTCCGGCTCCCGGCCGCCGCTGGCCCTCGCCTCCACCGACCCGGCGGCATATCTGCGGGCGCTGGCCACGGCGGGCGCGGCGGCCGAGCTGACCGACCCGGCCGGCCTGGGCGGACATCTCTGGTTGTTGAATCCGATAGCCATAGAATCACCGCTGTGACCCGCGAGGTGGTGGTCGGCACCGGTGCCGGGCTGGACACCGCCGACATGGTGCTCAACATCGGCCCGCAGCACCCGTCCACGCACGGGGTGCTGCGGCTGCGCCTGGTTCTGGACGGCGAGCGGGTGGTGACCTGCGAGCCGATCGTCGGGTACATGCACCGGGGCGCGGAGAAGCTGTTCGAGGTGCGTGACTACCGGCAGATCATCGTGCTGGCCAACCGGCACGACTGGCTGTCAGCGTTCGCCAACGAACTGGGCGTCGCGCTGGCCGTCGAGCGGCTGATGGGCATCGAGGTACCCGAGCGTGCGGTCTGGCTGCGTACCGCGCTGGCCGAGTTGAACCGGGTGCTCAACCACTTGATGTTCCTCGGCTCGTACCCGCTGGAGATCGGTGCGATCACCCCGGTCTTCTACGCATTCCGTGAGCGGGAGACCCTCCAGATGATCATGGAGGAGGTCTCGGGCGGGCGGATGCACTACATGTTCAACCGGGTCGGCGGCCTCAAGGAGGAGGTACCGGCGGGCTGGACGCAGCGCGCCCGGCAGGCGATCGGGGAGGTCCGGCGGCGCATGCCCGACCTGGACAACCTCATCCGGCGCAACGAGATCTTCCTTGCCCGTACCGTCGGCGTCGGCGTGCTGACCGCCGCGCAGGCGGCGGCCTACGGCGCCTC
>CAZYCD010000202.1:2571-8842 GCA_964645345.1 uncultured Micromonosporaceae bacterium | reverse complement strand
GCCTCGGCCCGGCGCGACTCCGCGACCGCCGCGTACCCGTACTCCCGCATGTCCGCCTCGTACGCTCCGACGGCGGCCGGCAGGTCGGCTGCGGAGGTGGACAGCGCCCGGCACAGCCGCGCCGAGTCCCGCAGGGCCGTGTTCGCCCCGGATCCGCGCGCCGGGCTCATCGCGTGGATCGCGTCGCCCAGCACGGTGACCCGGCTCGGTTGCCACGCCGGTACCGGCACCGAAGCCCGTACCCGCACCAGGAACGTGCGCGCCAGGTCGGCCCGGGCGACCAGCTCGCGCAGCCGGGGATCCCAGGAGCGGACCAGCCGGGTGGCCAGCCCGTGCAGCCCGGCCGGGTCCAGGGCGGCCAGCTCCCCGTCCGGTACGCCGAGCGCCCGGGCCGGTCCGGCGAGCGCCCACATCACGTAGTCGCCGGCCGGGGTCAGCCGCGCCCGGGGCGCGATCGCGGCAGCCGCCTCCTCGGGCCGGGTGCGGAACCGGACCGCGCCGACCGCCATGCCGAGGGCGCCGCCGACGACCGCGGTGAACCCGTCGAGTACCGGCGCCGGAAGCAGCGAGGCCAGGTCACCGGTCAGCCGGGTACGCCCGTACACGCAGCGCGAACCGGTGTCCACAGTGGACGCCTCGGGCAGGTACTGGCGGCGGACAACCGAACCGACACCGTCCGCCCCGACGAGCAGGTCTGCGCGCTCGGTGGTGCCGTCCGCGAACCGCAGCTCAACGCCCTCCGGCCCGGCCGAGTACCCGTCGAGCGGCCGGCCGAACCGGATGTCCGGGCCGGTGGCGAGGATCTCCCGCAGCGTCTGCCGGTTGACCGACGCGGACAGCGTGGCCGGCGTCAGCGGGTCGGCCCCGGGGTCGCCGACAGTCTCGTGGAGGATGCGGCCGCGCTCGCTCATCACCGTCATCCGGAAACCGGGCCGGCCGCAGGTAGCGAGGAACAGGTCGAGCAGGTCGGGCGGCAGGCAGTCGCGCAGGGCGAGCCCGGCCCGCGCGTCGACGTGCAGCCGGTACCCCTGCTCCCTGCTGTCCAGGCCGTCGTCCCGCTCGTACACGGTGACGGGGAACCCGGCGCGGGCAAGCCCCTGCGCCAGGCAGAGCCCGCCGAGACCGGCGCCGGCGATCGCGACCCGCGGCCGGCCGCTCACCGCTTGGTCGACACCGGCCCGGCCAGCGCCTTGAGGCCGGCCATGCCGCCCGCGACCACGTCCCGGTCGTGGTCGCTGCGTCGCCGCGAGTCGCCCGGCGTGTACTGCCACAGCGTGAACTTCGTCCAGCCGGCCGGCAGCACCGGCGGCGTCCTGGTGTAGCCGGCGATGTCCAGCGGGTAGTCGCCGAAGGACGCGTCGTTACCGGTACACGGGTTCCACCAGTTGGTGTTCGTGTAGATCATCGGCCTGCGGCCGATCGACTGCTCGATGCGCCCGATGAAGGCGTGGATCCAGTCGCGCAGCTGGTCCGGCGTCAGGTTGTAGCAGTCGTCGGTCTGCACGCCCTCGTACGGCCACTCGAGGTCGACGAAGGGTACGAGCGTCTGCGCGTCGTGCGAGAACTGCGCGTGCTTCAGGAAGAAGTCGGCCTGGCCGACCGGGTCGCCGAGGTCCGGGCGGGCGTAGACATAGGCGCCGACGTACCTGTGCGCGGCCTTCGCGGCGGCGTAGTCGGACCTGAAATGCGGATTGACGTAGGTCGTCGCCTCGGTCGCCTTGATGTAGACGAACTGGCTGCCCGCCGCCACCTCGGTCGGCCAGTGCACGTCGTACCGGCCGTGGTCGTGGCTGGAGATGTCCAGGCCGCCCACGTACCCCGCCGGCCGTCCGGCGAGGATCCGGGCGAGGATGGCCGGCGGCACGACCTCGACGACCGGGGCGGGGCGCGGTGCCGTCTCGGCGTCGGCGGGTGCCGAGGCGACCGCCCACACGGGGCTCAGGAACAGCGCCAGCAGCAGGGCCAGGTTGCGTCGCCGCTTCGGCGTCGACACCAGGGACCGCCAGGACATCGTTCCAGTGTGCCTTGATCGAACCGCCACCCAAGGGGCCGAAAGGCCAGTGCCGGCTGTCCGCTCGGCGGACCGCTCACCCGGCCGGTACCGGAAGGGAGCGGGTCAGCGCGGTGACGATCGCGGCAGCCTTCGCGAAGGTGCTGCCCGACGGGTACTGCGTCAGCACCACCACGATCGTCCGGTCGTCCGGCCCGACGGTACCCGTCGTGTGCAGCACCGCGCCGCTGAGCAGGTCGACGGCGACGACCCCCGGCGGTGCCGGACCGGACGCCGTCCCGGGCGGCGGACCGAGCGCCGCCGCCGACGGCGCGACGCACGGCTGGGCCGGCGTGTCCCCGAAGCCGTACCAGCCCTGCTTGGCCGCCCACGGCTTGGGGAAGACGCTCGGGATGCCGAACGACTGGTCATAGTGGTCGGTGCCGCAATGTGTGGACTCGTGCAAATTGCCCAGAACGTACTCGCGCACCGGGGCCGGCGCCGAGTCCAGCAGGTACCGGTAGATCCGCACGAGGTCGGCCGCGCTGAGCGCGGTCGCTCCCCAGCCGGTGCGGTTCTGGGCCGAGGGCGGCGTGGTGTTCTGCAGCCCCAGGCGGCCCACCATCCGGGTGACGATCGCGTCCCGGCCGTCGGCGGCCCAGAAGTGGCTCGCCGCGTCGTCGTCGCTGCTGCGCAGCATGATGTCGAGCAGGGCGCGGTCGGCGGCCGGGACCGGGTAGCCCGGGCCGCGGTTCCACAGGTAGTCCAGGGCGATCAGCAGCTTGACCAGCGATGCGGAGCGGAACCGTGTGGTGACATTCAGTTGCGTCGTGAAGGTCGCGGTACGCCGGTCGTACACCGCCACCCCGGCGACCACCCCGGCCGGCACGGCCAGCGCAGTGGGGGACGGGGGCGGGACCGGCGACGGGCTCGGCGGCGCGGCCGGCGACGGGGAGGCCGGCGATGACGGTGCCAGCCACCGGGCGCTCGCCGCCCGGCCCGGGTACCCGCAGCCGGCCGCCGCGACCAGCAGGCACACCGCCGCCAGGAGCCGACCACCCCACCTCACCGGACGAGGGTACGTCCCGCCGCCCGGGTCGGCCGGGTCACGACCCGTACCGCCAGATCCTGATCGTCTGCGCGCCGGTACGGCAGCCGAGCAGCCCGGCGTCGGCCCAGCAGGTCTCGAACGCGGTGCCGGCCAGCGCCCCGAGGACGGTCGGCGCGTCGGCGCCCGGGTCGGCGGCGGCGAACAGCGCGAGCCCGCCGTCCGCGGCGGACGAGCGGGCGAACAGCGCCGGCGGCGCGCCCGGCGCACCGGGGATGATCGCCCAGCGACCCAGCGGGGTGCGCACCCGGCCGGTAGCGGTGTCCAGGATCGCCAACTGGTCGCCGGGCCGGTCGGCGAACGCGAGTAACCGGCCGGCGTCCAGCGCCCCGGTGTCCGTCCACTGGGCGGTGCGCCAGACCTCGTCGCCGGTACCCGGGTCCACGCCGCTGACCCCGGAGTCGCCCGGCAGGCAGATCAGCGGACCACACGGCGTCGCGTACCCCCGCAGCGCCCCGCTCTTCGTCCACAGCGGACTGACGTGGCTCAGGTCGTAGGCGGTCACCGTGACCGGACCGGCCAGGTGGCGACGGAACACCAGCATGAGGTTGCCCAGCACGTCGATGCTGGGCGCGCTCGGGTCGGCGGGCAGCCCGAGCTGACCGTCCTTCGGGTCGATCAGGCCGACGTTGCCGCTGGTCACCAGCGCGCCGGTCCGCTCCTCGAACACGTCCACCGTGCCGTCCGGCGTCATCAGCACCACCAGGTCCGGGTCGGCCGGGGTCGAGCGGCCGGCCACCTGGATCTGGGCGTCCGGCGGTACCGGGTGTGACCAGATCTTGCGCCCAGTACGCAGGTCGACCCACTGGATCGTGCCGCCGTGGTCGGGGCTCAGCAGGCCGAGGCCGTCGCCCGGCGCGTCGGCGACCCAGCCCTCGTCGGTGCTCCAGAGTTGCCGGCCGGTCGCCGCGTCCAGCGCGGTGGTCAGCAGCAGGTCGTCCGGGCCGTACGCCACGCTCGCCACGACCACCCCGGCGTCGGCAAGGTACTGCAGGCGCTGCGGTACCTGCGGGAGCCGGGCCTGCCAGCGCGGCGCGCCACCAGGCAGGGGGTACGCCGACACGACGCCGTACAGGTCGCGTTCGGGCGTGGTCGCGAACGAGTAGTCGGAGATGAAGGCGGTGTCGGGGCCGAAGGCGACGTCTGCGGCCTCGGTCGCGTCGAAGGCGGCCAGCAGCCGCAGCCGGGGCTGGACGTACTCGGCGCCGCCCAGCACCAGCAGCAGGGCCAGGGCGGCGGCGGCAGCCGGCATCCGGCGGGATCGCCGGCGGCGCGGGGTCCGTTCCGGCTCCCTGGCGGCCGACCAGTCCTCGCCGAGATCGATGAGGATGGGGGCGTCGCCGGGGACCATGGGCCAAGTATCGGTCGCCGGTCGGGCCCCGCAAGCCGTGCGGTCGTAGGCTGTCGAGCATGGCGACCTGGGACGACGTCCGTCGGATCGCGCTATCGCTGCCGGAGACGCGGCAGGTCGAGTCCGGCCAGGGCACGCTGCAGTGGCGGGTACGGGACAAGGGCTTCGTGTGGGAGCGGCCGCTGCGGCGCGCGGACCTCGAGGCGCTCGGCGACGCGGCGCCGCCGGGGCCGGTCCTCGGGGCGCGGGTACCGGACCTGGGCGCCAAGGAGGCGCTGCTGGCCGATGACCCGGGCGTCTACTTCACCACCCCGCACTTCGACGGGTACCCGGCAGTGCTGGTCCGGCTGGACGCCATCCCGGTACCGGAGCTGACCGAGTTGGTCACCGAGGCCTGGCTGGACCGGGCCCCGAAGCGGTTGGCGAAGCAGTACCTCGAGCAGCTGTCCTGACCGTCGGCCGCGTCTGGGCGCGCGGCACCCCGCGCAGAAGCTTGGCGAGGTCGGCGGCGAGATCACCGTGCGGCGCCACCTCGATCGTATCGAGGCCGAGCCAGGCCGCCAGGTCGCGCAGCTCCCCGGCCAGCTCCTCAGCGACCGGACCGGGTGCCGCGCCCGGCTCGATGAACGCCCCCGGTACCAGCAGGCGCCCGGTCGCGTGGTCGGCCCTGAGGTCCACCCGGGCCACCAGGTTCTCGCCCAGCAGGAACGGCAGCACGTAGTACCCGTACCGGCGCGCCTCGGGCCGCGTGTACAGCTCGAAGCTGGGCCGGAAGCCGAACAGCCGCACGCAGCGCTCCCGTTGCCAGATCAGCGAGTCGAACGGGGACAGCACCGCGCGCGCGTGCAGCGGGCGGTCGACCGCGTCCGGATGCAGGTAGGCCGGCCCGGCCCAGCCGTCGACCGAGGCCGGTGTCAGCGCGCCGGCCTCGACCAGCTCCCGGACCCGGGCCCGGGTCTGCGCGATCGTCATCCGGAAGTAGTCGGCCAGGTCGCCGACCGTCGCCACGCCGAGCGCGGCGGCCGCCCGCAGCACCAGCTCCCGCTGCGCGTCCTGCTCGCTCGGCGTGGGTGCGGCGAGCACGTCCGCCGGGATGACCCGGTCCGCGAGGTCGTAGCGCCGCTCGAAGCCGCGCCGGTCGGCAGCGGCCAACCGCCCCGACTCGAACAGGTACTCGAGGGCGGACTTGCCGTCCGACCACCGGTACCACAGCAGGGTCGACTCGGCGTACTTCGTGGCGACCCGTTCCCGCCGGGCCGGGTCGGTCAGCTCGCCGGTGGTCAGCGGCCCGCGCCCGGCGATCTCCCGCTCGAGCCGCTCGAGGTAGCCGGGGCGCTCGGCGTCCAGCCGCTCCCGCAGTGCGCGCCACTGCGTGCCCGCCCCGCGCAGCGCCATCCGCCAGCGCAGCAGCGGGTGCAGCTCCACCGGGAGGATGGACGCGGCGTGCCCGAGGTACTCGAAGGCGCGCCGGTCCCGGTAGACCAGCCGGTCGAGTAGGTCGGTGCGGTACGGCCCGAGTCGCGAGTACAGCGGCAGGTAGTGCGAGCGGATCAGCACGTTGACCGCGTCGAGCTGCAGGGCGCCGAGGGCGGACAGCAGGTCGCGCACCTGCCGGGCGGTCACCGTGCCCGCCGGCCGGGCGCGGCCGAACCGTTGCGCGCGCAGCGCGATCCTCCGTGCCTGCTCCAGCGACAGCTGCACCTCGGTGGCCACACCAGCCTCCTTCCGCCGACCGGTACCCACCCGGGGACCCTAGCCGCCGGGTACGACACGCCAGGGTTCCCGGGACGGGCCGGCTACCGGGAGGCGATCGTCAGCCGGC
>CAZYCD010000202.1:0-2471 GCA_964645345.1 uncultured Micromonosporaceae bacterium | reverse complement strand
GCCGGCTACCGGGAGGCGATCGTCAGCCGGCCGCGACGCAGAACGGGTGGCCGGCCGGGTCGATCAGTACCGTCCAGTCGCCCTTGCCCGGCTGGAACCCGGGCTTCGTCGCGCCCGCCGCCACCAGCGCCTCGACCGCGCTGTCCACATCGGACACCTTGAAGTCGAGGTGCGCGTGCTTGGCCGGGTCCGGCCAGTCCGCCGGCCGGTACCCGTCGATGCGCTGGAAGCCGAGCTGAACGCCCGCCCCGCCGTCACCGATGAAGACGAATTCGTCGTCTCTGTACGTGGTCTGCCAGCCGGTGAGGGTGGTGTAGAAGCCGGCCAGCTGGGCCGGGTCGGCACAGTCGAGGATGACCGTGCCGAGGTTCGCGAGTCCGGGCATACCGCATGCTCCTTGGGAGTACCAGTGGGTCTGTCGCGACGATCCTCGCCGCACCGGCGGGTACCGGTCTTGAACATCCTTGCCCCCGCGCTGGCGGTTTCCATCGGCTGGAGGAAGTGGTTGACCCTACCCGCCGTCGGGGCGTAGTCGTTGCAGAGCCGGTCCATCCACATGGAACCGCGCAGCCGTGGCCCCGCCCCTGACCCGCCGAGGGGCGGGGCCGCGCCGCACTGTCCTCAGTGGACGGGTGGGGCGTCCAGGCCGCAGTGCACCCGGGAGGCCGGGGGCCGGGTCGCCGGTGCCGGGGGCGCTGGGCGCGCGGCAGGCCCGGCGTTGCGGACCGCGGCCGCCGACAGCGCCCCGCCGAGCACGCAGAGCCCGGCGCAGACCAGGACGGCGCGGTGGAATCCCGCCGAGAACTCGGCCGGGTGCAGGTACTGGGAGCCGGCGATCCCGGCGAGCGCCGGCAGCACGGCGACCGCGATCAGCCCTGCCGCACGGGCCACGTCGTTGTTCACCGCCGAGGCCATGCCCGCATGCCGGGCCGGTACCGCCGCCAGAACGGTCGCGGTCAGCGGCGCGACCGTGACGGCCAGCCCGAGGCCGAACACCCCGACCGCCGGCAGCACCTCGGTGAGGTAGTCGCCGCCCGCGCCGATCCGGACGAACAGTGCCAGCCCGAGGCCGACCAGGACCGGCCCGACGCTCATCTGCAGGCGCGGGCCGATGCGGGCGGCCAGCGCGCCCGAGCGGGCGGACAGGGTCAGCATGACGAGGGTGACCGGCAACAGCGCCGTACCGGCGGCCAGCGCCGTGTACCCGGATACCTGCTGCAGCTGGATCGGCAGCAGGAACAGCGCGCCGCCCAGCGCGCCGTACACCACGAAGGTCACCAGGTTGGTCGCGGTGAACTGCCGCGACGAGAACAGCTCCAGCGGGAGCATGGGGTGTGCCGCGCGCCGCTGCCAGACCGCGAACGCGGCGATGAGCAGCACCCCGGCGACCAGCGCGCCGAGCACCGCGGGGCTGCCCCACCCGCGCGCCGGCCCCTCGATCAGCCCGTACGTCAACCCGATCAGCCCGGCCGTGACGAGCGCGCCGCCGGGCAGGTCGACCCGGCCGGTGGCCTGCGGGTCGTGCGACTCGGGCACGTGGCGCCAGGCCACCGCAACGACCGCGGCCGCGACCGGCAGGTTGATGAAGAAGATCAGCCGCCAGGACACCGCCTGCACGAGCCAGCCGCCGAGGAACGGGCCGATCGCGGTGGCCACGCCGGACAGCCCGGACCACGCGCCGATCGCCCGGCCGCGGTCGGCCGGCCGGAACGACGCCTCGATGATGGCCAGGCTGCCGGGGGTGAGCAGGGCCGCGCCGACGCCCTGCAGCGCCCGGGCCGCGATCAGCGTCGGCGCGTCGGGGGCGAACCCGCACAGCGCCGAGGCCGCGGCGAACCAGACCACCCCGATCAGGAAGACCAGGCGCCGCCCGTACCGGTCGCCGAGCGCACCGGCCAGCAGCAGGAGCCCGGCCAGGGTCAGCGTGTACGCGGTGACCACCCACTGCAGCGTGGCCAGGCCGGTACTGAAGTCCCGGCCGATCGCGGGCAGGGCGATGCCGACCACGGTCGCGTCGATGGAGGCGATGGCCGAGCCGAGGACGGTACCGACCAGGACCCACCGGCCCGGTCCGCTGGCGTACGCGAGGCCGGGCTCGCCGGTACCGGTCGGTGCGGTGACGGTCATCGCCCGACGATAGCGCTGTGCAGCGCGGCGGCTCAGCGGGTGAGCCGGGGCAGCAGCGCGCCGGCGCACGCGACCCCCAGTACCGCCCAGCCGGCCGTGACGGCGAAGTCCAGCGGCAGCCGGGCGGCGGTACCGATGAGCAGCCCGCGCAGCGCCTCCACCTCGTAGCTCAGCGGGTTGACGTGGTTGAGTACCTGCAGCCAGCCGGGCATCACGGCGACCGGGTAGAGCGCGTTGGACGCGAAGAACAGCGGCATCATGATGGCCTGGCCGATGCCCATCAGCCGGTCCCGCTTGAGCACCAGCCCGGCGATGGTGATGGACAGGCAGCAGAAGAACCCGGC
>CAZYCD010000201.1:2299-8895 GCA_964645345.1 uncultured Micromonosporaceae bacterium | reverse complement strand
CACGGCAAGGCGTTCGCCGGTGCGCACGGTGCGGCCGGCGAGATCGGGCACATCATCGTGCGGCCGGGCGGGCGCCCGTGCGGCTGCGGTGCGGCCGGCTGCCTGGAGGCGGAGGCGTCGGCATCGGCCATCGGCAAGGCGTACACGGCGCGCACCGGGCGGCCGGCGACGGCCGCGGACGTGGTGCGCCAGGCGGGGCTGGGTGACCCGGCCGCGGTCGCGGTCTGGGCCGAGGCGATCGACGCCCTGGCCGACGGGCTGCGCACCGGCCTGACCCTCTACGACCCGGAGGTCATCGTCATCGGCGGTGGGCTGGCCGAGGCCGGCGACACGCTGCTCGGACCGCTGGACAAGGCGCTGGCCGGGAAGCTCACCTTCCAGTACCGGCCGGCCATGGTCCGCGCGGCGCTCGGGGATGCCGCCGGATGCCTGGGCGCGGCCCTCCTCGCACTGTCCATCGTGGACGCTGAGCCAGCCGTGGAAGACGAACCGCTCGTGGAGGAGCAGTCGTGAGAGTCTCGGGTCGGGTGGTGACGCCCGAGGGCGTCATCGAGTCCGGTGTGGTCACCGTCGAAGGGTCGACGATCGCCTCGGTGGAGGCGGCCGGCTCGACCGGGCCAGCCGAAGGCGGCGGGGTCCATAGTGGGCACTGGATCGTCCCGGGGTTCGTGGACATCCATGTGCACGGCGGCGGAGGGCACACCTTCACCACCGGCGACCCGGAACAGGCCCGGCTGGCCGCCGCGTTCCACCTCTCGCGGGGTACCACGACCATGCTGGCCAGCCTCGTCAGCTCGCCGTTCGAGCTGATGCTCGCGGCGACCAAGGCGTTCGCCCCACTGGTCGCGGACGGGGTACTGGCGGGCATCCACTTCGAGGGGCCGTACCTGTCGCAGCTGCGCTGCGGCGCGCAGAACCCGGCGTACCTGCGCGATCCGTCCACAGTGGAGCTTGCCGAGCTGATCGGTACCGGAGGCGGTGCCGTACGGATGGTGACCATCGCGCCCGAGCGGCCCGGTGCCCTGGCAGCCATCGAACTGCTTGTCCAGCACGGCGTGGTCGCCGCCCTGGGCCACACCGACGCGAGTTACGAGCAGACCCTGGCCGGGGTCGCGGCGGGCGGGACGGTGGGTACCCACCTGTTCAACGGCATGCGCCCGCTGCACCACCGCCAGCCCGGCCCGATCGTCGCGCTGCTGGAGTCGCCGTCCGTGGTCTGCGAACTGATCGCCGACGGCGTCCACCTGCACGACGGGACGCTGCACTTCGCGGCCTCCGTGACCGGGCCCGGCCGCGCCGCACTGATCACCGACGCGATGGCCGCGGCCGGCATGGGCGACGGCGACTACGACCTGGGCAGCCTCGCGGTCACCGTGTCGGGCGGCGTGGCCCGGCTGGCCGGCGACGGCGCGATCGCCGGCAGCACGCTGACCATGGACGCCGCGCTGCGCCGGGCCGTCGGCGCCGGTCTGTCCATTGTAGACGCCTCGCGGATGGCGTCGGGTACCCCGGCGGCCGCCGTCGGGCTGGCCGGTACCGTGGGTGCGCTCCGCCCCGGGCTGCGGGCCGACCTGGTCGAACTGTCCGACGACCTTGAGGTGGTGCGGGTGATGCGCGGCGGAGCGTGGGCGTGATCCTCACGGTCACCCTCAACGCCGCCCTGGACGTCACGTACCACGTCCCGGCGCTGCGGCGGGGCGGTACCCACCGGGTGTCCACGGTGGACGAGCGGCCCGGCGGCAAGGGTGTGAACGTGGCCCGGGTACTGCACACGCTGGGCGAGCCGGTCATCGCGACCGGCTTCGTCGGCGGGGGTACCGGCGCCTCGATCCGGGCGCTGCTCGGCGACCTTCGACACTCCTTTGTGGATATCGCCGGGGTCTCCCGCCGCACGACGGTCATCGCGGACGGGATCGAGGCAACTGGCTTCTGGGAGCCCGGCCCGCTGGTATCCGCGGCGGAGTGGTCGGCGTTCCTGGCGCACTTCGCCGCCCTGCTGCGGGTCAGCCGGGTCGCAGTGCTCTCCGGCAGCCTGCCGCCCGGGGTACCCGTCGACGGGTACGCGACGCTGATCGGGCTGGCCCGCTCGGCCGGGGTACCGACGGTGCTGGACGCGTCCGGGGAACCGCTGCGGCTGGGCGTCGCGGCCGGGCCCGACGTGGTCAAGCCGAACGCCCATGAGTTGGCGACGGCGACCGGCATGCCGGTCGGCGCGCTGCCGGACGCCGAGGAGTTGGCGGTCAGCGAGGCCCTGGCGGCCGCCGATGCGCTGCGCTACACGTCCGGCGCGGGTGGTCTCGCCGTCGTCGCGTCGCTCGGCCGGCACGGGCTGCTGGCGTCCACTGTGGACGGTCAGTGGCACGCGCTTCCCGCGACGGCGCTGGCCGGCAACGCCACCGGGGCCGGCGACGCGGCGGTCGCCGCCCTGGCCCGGGGCATCGCCTACCGGCTGCCCTGGCGACAGCGGCTGGCCGACGCGGTCGGGCTGTCCGGTGCGGCTGTCGTCTCGCCGGTCGCCGGCAACGTGACCCGCGAGGACTACCAGCGGATGCGGCGCTCGACGACGGTACGGGAGCTGTAGATGCCCCTGGTACCGACGGGATCGCTCGTCGCACCCGGCGCGGGCATCGGCGCCTTCAACGTGATCACGCTCGAGCACGCCGAGGCGATCGTCGCCGGCGCCGCCTCGGTGGACCGGCCGGTGATCCTGCAGATCAGCGAGAACGCCGTGGCCTTCCACGGGGGGCAGGTGGGGCCGCTCGCGGCCGCCGCGGCGGCGGTTGCCCGCTCGGCGCCGGTGGACGTCGCGCTGCACCTCGACCACGTGGAGTCCCCGGCGCTGCTCCGGGCCGCCGCCGGGTGCGGTTTCGGCTCGGTGATGGCCGACTTTTCCAGGCTGTCCTATGTGGACAATGTGGCGGCGACCCGGGACGCGGCCGAGTTTGCCCACGCGCACGGCCTCTGGATCGAGAGCGAACTGGGTACCGTCGGCGGCAAGGACGGCAGGCCGCCGTTGTCCCCGCACGCCCCGGGCGCCCGGACGGATCCCGGGGAGGCGGCGGCGTATGTCGCGGCGACGGGCGTGGACGGGCTGGCGGTGGCGGTGGGTTCGTCGCACGCGATGACGGACCGCTCGGCAACCCTTGACCTGGAGCTGATCGGGGCGCTGCGCGACGCGGTACCGGTGCCGCTGGTACTGCACGGCTCCTCGGGGGTACCGGACGGGCAACTGCGGGACGCGGTGCGGGCGGGGATCGTGAAGGTCAATGTCGGTACCGCGCTGAACCTGGCATTCACGGGCGCGGTACGGGAGGCGCTGCTCGCGGACCCGTCGGTGGTGGACCCGCGCCGGTACCTGTCGAAGGCGCGGGATGCGATGGCCGCGACCGTCGCGCACTTCCTGACGGTACTGGCGGGCTAGGGCCGCCGGAGAACGCGGCGCAGCCAGTACCCGACGGCGCCGAGCGCGAGTACCCCGAAGCCGACCGCCGTCGTGCGCCACGGCAGGCTGACAGACAGCCCCACGCAGCCGACCAGCCCGAGAACCGCCAGTGCCCGTACCGGCAGCCGGCCGCGCGGGTCGCGCCCGAGCGTCAGCGCCGACGCGTTCGCGATCGCGTAGTACACCAGCACCGTGACGCTGGAAAAGCCGATCGCCGAGCGGATGTCCCCGAGCGACACCAGGATTACCACGGCCACCGCGACCGCCGACTCGGCCCGGTGCGGTACCCGGAACCCCGGGTGCACCGCGTCCAGCACGCCCGGCAGGTCACGCCTGCGCGCCATCGCCAGGGTCGTGCGGCTCACTCCGGCGATCAGCGCCAGCAGTACCCCGGTGACCGCGACCGCCGCACCCGCCCGTACCGCCCAGGACAGACCCGGCAGCCCCGCCGCGCTGACGACTTCGGCCAACGGCGCGGCCGCGTGGGCCAGCCGGGCCGGCCCGAGCACGGACAGCGCGACGAGGCCGACCGCCAGGTAGGTCACCAGTACGATGCCCAGCGCCAGGGGGATCGCGAGCGGGATGGTGCGCTCGGGCTCGCGCACCTCCTCGCCCAGCGTCGCCACCCGGGCGTACCCGGCGAACGCGAAGAACAGCAGGGCGGCGGCCGACGGTACGCCGGTCCACGTCAGCCCACTGTGGAGGATGCCGGTACCCCCGGCGGACGCGCCCGCACCGACCACCAGAGCCAGCACGGCGAGGGTGAGCACGACGAGCGCCCGCGTCACCCCGGCGGTCTTGCCCACGCCCAGCAGGTTCACCCCGGTGAGCACCACGGTGGCCAGCACGGCGAGCGGGCGTGGATGCGCCGGCCAGAGGTAGGCGCCGATGGTCAGGGCCATGGCCGCGCAGCTGGCCGTTTTGCCGACAACAAAGCCCCAGCCGGCCATGAACCCGGCGAAGTCGCCGAGCCGCTCACGACCGTAGACGTAGGTGCCGCCGGACTCGGGGTACCGGGCGGCCAGCCGCGCCGAGCTGGTCGCGTTGCAGAAGGCCACGAACCCGGCCAGGGCGAGGGCGACCAGCATGCCGTACCCGCCGGCGGACGCCACCGCTGGCGCGAAGACGACGAAGACGCCGGCACCGAGCATCGAGCCGAGCCCGAGCACGACGGCGTCCCACACGCCGAGCCGCCGGGCGAGCGTGGTCACCGGCGCGGCGGTTCGGCGGACGCCACCGTCTCGATCCCCGGCCCCGCCCACCCGGTCGCGGCCAGCCGGCGGCCCAGCGGCAGCCCGTCCCAGGGGATGCGGTAGACGATCCGGTCGAGCAGCAGGCCGAGCAGTACCCCGGCGACCGTGTCGGTGAGCCAGTGGTAGCCGAGGTAGACGGTGCTGAAGCACAGCACGACCGGCGGCACGATGCGCAGCGCGCGCCGCCCGGGCTCGGGCAGCCAGGCGGTCAGGAGCAGGGCGAGCACGCCGTACCAGACGATCGCGTTGACCAGGTGGCCGGACGGGTAGGAGACGCCGCCGTCGCCGAAGTACCCGCGGGTGAAGCCGGTACCGGCGTGCGCGTGCGGGGCCGGGCGGTCGGTGGCGTCCTTGACGATGGTCACCGAGACGAAGGTGAGCACGAAGGCGGTGGCGACCGGAAGGACCGGCCGGAGGGAGTGCCGCCGCCAGACCAGCAACAGGGCGAGCACCAGGCAGATTCCGGTCAGCCAGCTGCCCTGGCCGAGCAGGTTCAACCCGCGTGCCGCCCAGTAGGCGGCCGACGGCCGGTGGCTGTCGCACCAGTCGCGCAGCGCGACGTCGAGGCCGATGAGGGCGCGGGTGGCCACGGCGACGGTGACCGCGACGAAGCCGAGGACCATGGCGGCGTCCCACCACCAGCCGTCCGGCCTCACCCGTCGCAACCCGGTCACGACGGCCAGACTACAAGTCAGAGCAGGCCGGCGAGCTTCTGGCCGATCAGGTCGGCGCGCACTCCGGAGTCCGGGCAGCCGCCGAAGTGGTGCACGGCGACAACCCTGTTCGTCAACCGGGACAGCACCGGCGCGCCCGAGGACCCGGACGCCGTGTCGCACCGGTACGAGACGTCGGTACCGGCGCCGTACCCGTCGACCACCGGCCGGTCCACCGCGCAGTCGCCTCCGGCGTCCTCGGCGATCGCGAGCGGCGCACCGGCCGGGTACTGCGGGATGTAGAGCCGCTCCCCAGGGCCCGGCGCCCGGGTGTCCAGCGTCAGGTACCCGAACCCAACGACCGAGGCGAAGTCCTGCACGGTGAACAGCGTGTAGTCCAGTGTCGCGTCGGTGGCCAGCACGGCGTCGCCGGTGACCTTGACCGGCGGCGCGGCGTCCGTCCCGCCACAGACCGGGCAGGCGTACCCGAACCAGACCTCGACGTCGCGGGCGTCGCCGGTACTGGCGAAGCAGTGGTGGCTGGTCAGCATCCGGTTGTCCGGGCCCACCCGCCAGGCCGTGCACAATTCGGTACCGGCGATGAGCAGCCGGGCGACCGCCTGGGAACCCTTGTACGCCACCGGATCGCTGGTCTGGAAGCAGGCCGCCCCGGCGAGCAGGTCGGTCGGGCACAGCGTCGAGCCCATCGCGGACACCGCCGCCTGCCAGCGGGCCTGGTCGGCGTCGGCCTGCCTGGCCTGTTCGGCCGGGGTGAACCCGCGCGCCACCCGGTCCACGAGCACGTGTGCCAGCTTCCCGTGCAGGGTCACCACGGCGGTGTCCCCGTTCACCGACAGCGCCCACCGTGCCGACACCCCGAACCGGTAGGTGGACAGTTGGCCGCCGGACCGGTCGCTCACCGTCACGTACTCGCCGGGCAGCAGGAGCAGCCGGTTGAAGTGCGGCTTGACGTAGGCGGCACCCGGGTAGCGCAGCGTCAGGGGATGCCCGGCGGAGACCAACTGGTCGACCTGTTCGGTGGTACCGGCGAACAGGCTGCCGCCGGCCGCGGCCCGCAGGGCGGTCACCGTGGTCGTACCGGGCGGCAGCGCGACCCGGGAGGGCGCGGGTACGGCCTTCGCGGCCGGGGCCGGCTTCGGGGACGGGCCGGCCACCAAGGCCAGCCCGACGATGAGCCCGGCCACGAGAAGCACACCCAGGACCCGGCGCACCCCCACCCCCACGCAG
>CAZYCD010000201.1:0-2199 GCA_964645345.1 uncultured Micromonosporaceae bacterium | reverse complement strand
ACCGATCTTCCCGATGTGTAACGAACCACTGGGGGAGGCGTCGCGCGGGCGAACTTGCGATCCTGGTACCCGTGCGCATCACCTCGGCCCTCTTCGACCCGGCACTACTAGAGCTGCCCTGGACCACTCCGCTGGAGGACTGGCCGGCGGACCGGCTGGTCGTGCTCCCGCAGGGCATCTCCCGGCACGTGGTGCGCTTCGTCAAACTGAGCGGCGGCTCAGGCTCCGCGACGGTCTACGCGGTCAAGGAAACCACCGAGCGCGTCGCGCAGCGGGAGTACGACCTGCTGCGCCAGCTCGAGCGGATCGGGGCGCCCAGCGTCGAGGCGGTCGCGATCGTGGCCGACCGGGTCGACAACGAGGGCGAGCCGCTGGAGCCGGTACTCGTCACCCGGCACCTGCAGTTCTCCCTGCCGTACCGGGCGCTGTTCTCGCACACCCTGCGCCCCGACACGGTCAACCGGCTGCTGGACGCGCTGGCCGCGCTGCTCGTGCGGCTGCACCTGGCCGGCTTCTTCTGGGGCGACGTGTCGCTGTCCAACACGCTGTTCCGCCGCGACGCGGGCGCGTTCGCGGCCTACCTGGTGGACGCGGAGACCGGCGCGCTGCACCCGAAGCTGTCCAAGGGGCAGCGCGAGGAGGACGTCGAGATCGCGCGGGTGAACATCTTCGGGGAGATACTCGACCTGCAGGCCGCGGAGTTGCTGCACGAGGCGATCGACCCGGAGGTCGTGGCCGATGACGTGGTCGGCCGGTACGACAAGCTGTGGCACGAGATCACCTACGAGCAGCAGGTACCGGGCGGCCGCGAGGTGCGCCACCACGTGGAGAAGCGCATCAGGCGCCTGAACGACCTCGGCTTCGACGTCGAGGAGCTGCAGATGTCGGTGCAGGACGACGGGCAGCTCTACACGGTGCGGCCGAAGGTGGTGGACGCGGGCCACCATACCCGGCGGCTGCTACGTCTGACTGGCCTGGACGCGGAGGAGAACCAGGCCCGCAAGCTGCTCAACGACCTGGACACGTACCGGGCGGAGACCGACCTGGACGACGAGCAGCAGGCGGCGCACCGCTGGCTGACCGAGGTGTTCGAGCCGGTGGTCCGCGCGGTACCGGCGCACCTGCGCGGCAAGCTGGAGCCGACCGAGCTGTTCGTGCAGGTGATCGAGCACCGCTGGCGACTGAGTGAGCAGTCAGGCAGGGACGTCGGGCTGGCCCCGGCGGTCCAGTCCTACCTGGCCGACGTGCTCGCCTACCGCCCCGACGAGCAGGCGGTTCTCGGGTACGCGGTGGGGCCGCCGACAGGGGACATCCCGGTCATCACCGCCGAGCTTCCGATCGACGCCCGCTGACGGGTCGCTGACTCGCCACTCAGCCGCGGGCTCAGCCGGGCGCGGGCGCCGGCGCCTCGTCCGGGTACCCGGCGGACTGGCCGACCAGCCGGCCGAGCCCCGTGCGGCTGGCGACCACGAGCAGCCGCTCCCCCGGCCTCAGCTCCCGATCCGGGTCGGGCGCCCACACGGCGTTGCGGTACTCGCCAGCGGTGACCGCGATGATGCGCACCTCGCCGCCGCCCTGGGCGCCGGCGACGGTACGGCCGGCCAGCGCCGAGCCGGGTTCGACCGGTACCTCGGCGACCAGCAGCACCAGGCGCTTGACCGGGATGGTACCGATGACCTCGCGCTCCTGGACGGCCGCCGCGAAGGCCGGCGCGGCCAGCAGCGACACGCTCTTGGAGCTGGTGATGCCGAAGACCCGCTGGATGCGTTGGGCGAAGTCGCCGTCGAACAGGCGCAGTACCACCCGCATGTCCGGGCGGCTGGCCCGGGCGTGCAGCGCGGCCTCCAGGTTGATGACGTCGTCCGTGGACAGCACGACCAGGGAGCGAGCCGTCTCGATGGACGCCTCGCGCAGCGTCTCCGCCCGGCTGGCGTCGCCGATGATCAGTGGTACCCCGAGCTCCCGGGCGAGTTGGGCACCTCGCGCCTCGTCGGTACGGTCCACGGCCACCACCGGTACCCCGAGGTCGCGCAGTTGCTGGATGACCCGGGTACCGACATTGCCCAGGCCGACCACGACGACGTGGTCCTGGATCGGTCCCCGCAGCCGGCCCAGGGCCAGCGCGAGCCGCGCGTTGACGACGGCCTCGACCACGGCGGCGGTGATGACCGGTACCACCGCGATGCCGGCCAGCATCAC